>NZ_FYAN01000029.1:0-420047 GCF_900185665.1 Pannonibacter sp. I15F10I1 | reverse complement strand
ACGGGCTGTTGCGCCCGCGCAGAAATACTTCAAAAGCTCGGCCTGAATGCTTACCGGAAGCCTGCTCCGGCGCCTGAACTTAACCATCTGACAAAAATAGCCTTTCCTAGCTATCTATGTCAGCCCCTTTTCCGAAGCCGAGCCGGTCGACGGTCCATATCCTTGAAGCTGTCGCTGAGCACGAGCGCGAAATGATCTCAACGCGGACGAAGGCTGGTCCGCAGGCAGCGAAGGCGCGCGGCAAGCATCTCGGCGGCGATTGCGGTAATTTCACAGCTTTCATCCACCAGCAGCTGCCAGGAGGCCTCAAGCCCGTCATTCAACGCGCGGCGGCCAGACTACCCGCGTACTCTTCGGGTCATGAGAGGCGGCAATTTCGATAGATGTCTGACTAGCCGACGCGGATCCAGATCGGCAAACGCCTTCAGCACCCGATACCGTCCCGATTGTGAGGCCGCGGTGCTCGCGCGGGCCTCATACCCCGCTCCGCCAGGATGCTACGCAGTTTGTTACACAGCAAATGCGCAGATCACGCATCAGCAGTCAAAGAAATGCGCGAAATCGTTGGAAATCTGGGACTTTTGAAAGGAAGAAATGGCGGACAGAGAGGGATTCGAACCCTCGATACGGTTTCCCGTATACACGCGTTCCAGGCGTGCGCCTTCAACCACTCGGCCACCTGTCCGTCCGCAGCGGGCTTGCCGCTTGGAGTGGGCGGAATATACCCAGATGGACGCGGAGTGCAAGGACCGGCGGCAAATTTTTTCCGGCTTTTCAGGGCGTTGCTGCTTCGGGGTCGCAAAGGGTCGCGGGATGCCGCAGAAAGTGGCGGAAAGCTGCGGTCTTTTGAAGGTGTTCAGGCGGGGTGCAGAGCCTTCAGGGCCGGGGAAAACTTTGCCATGGCAGCTTCATCTGCTTTGCGGGATGGTCTTTTGCAGCAAAATCTGAAAAAAGCAGTGAGGCTGGGCTGCGGGCATCAGGCGAGGCCGCGCCGGACCGGTGGCCGCAGTGCCCGGCCGTGGAAATGGGAGGCTCTGGACGCATGTTTGCCCTCTTGCGCCTGGTGTTGCGATTGGCCGGGTTCTTTCTGCTCGGTGTTGCCGTGGTCGCGGCAGTGGTGGATGGAAGCCGCTCCGTGGCGGCGTCCGGTTTCTCCTTCACGCCGCTGGCGGAAGTCTGGGCCGAGTTTTCCGCCGAAAGCCTCGCCCTTGCCGGCAAGGCAGTCGTGACCCATGTGGGGTCCTGGGCGTGGGACTGGGTGATCGGCGCCGTCTTGTCCCTGCCGGTCTGGGCGGTGGCGATGCCTGCAGCCTTTCTGCTGCTGGCGGCAGGCTCCGCCCGCACGCGCCGCGAGATCATCTGATGCCGTGAAAGGCTGTCCTGTTTCGACCGGGCCGCCGCCATCTGTCTCACAGGGAGTGCAAGACATGTCCTTCATGACCATGCTGAGACGGAAATTCGTTCTGCCATCGGCGGCCGAGGCCTTGCCGGGCCGGGCCGAGCCTGTCCGCCTGACGCAGCCGCATGCGGTGCTGGGCCGTCCGCTGACACCGCCCTGGCCGGAGGGGATGCAGGCCGTTTGCTTCGGCATGGGCTGTTTCTGGGGGGCGGAACGGGCCTTCTGGAGCCTTGAAGGCGTTCATGTCACGGCGGCCGGTTATGCCGGGGGGCACACGCCGAACCCGACCTATAACGAGGTCTGCACCGGCCGCACGGCCCATGCGGAGGTGGTGCTGGTGGTGCATGATCCCAGGGTTCTGCCGCTGGCCGCGCTGCTGAAGCTCTTCTGGGAGCGGCATGACCCCACCGAGGGCATGCGTCAGGGCAATGATGTGGGCACGCAATACCGTTCGGTGATCTATCTGCCGGATGAGGCCGCTTTGGCTGAGGCTGAGGCCTCGCGCGCGGCCTATGCGGGCGATCTGCGGGCGGCCGGGCACACACGCGCCATCACCACGGAACTGGCCACCGGCGTTCCGTTCTATTTTGCCGAGGACTATCACCAGCAGTATCTGGCGAAAAATCCGAACGGCTACTGCGGGTTGCGCGGCACGGGCGTCGTCTGTTCGCCCGCAGCGCACATGCCGGAAAGCGCAGAGGAGAGCGGGGCCTGATGCTGGACCGCACCCGGGACGTTGCAGGTGGAACTTACCTTTTGACCGGCAGCCCGCAGAACGGGCTGGCAGCGCCCCAGGGCGCGCCGCCGGGCGTCATTCTGCGAGCGATGATTCTTGACGGGGTGATCACCGCGCGCGCGGCGCTGAAGGGGCAGCCGGACCGCGAGGCCATGGCCGCCGCACGCCGGGAACTCAGGGAAGCGCGCTGGTGCTTCAAGGTCTTCCGCAAGGCCATGGGCCCAGCCTATCCGGCCCGGGCAGCCCGGCTGCAGGCCGCCTCCCGCGCCATGAAGCATCTGGCACGTCTTCTGGCCGTTCAACAGGCACCGGACCCTGCGGCCCTGGCCGAACTCTCGGCGGCGGCAGACGCGCTGCTGCGCCGCTGCGAGGGGGATGCGGTGTCTTTGGCGCCGTTTCAGGCGGATGAGGCCCGCTGCAAGGCCTATCTGCGCAAGCTGCGGCGCAAGGCAGCTGACGAGACGAAAAGGCAGGATGCCCTGTTGCTGCAGGAAGGTGAGGCGGAAGCCCGCTGGCAGCGCCGGCAGGCGCAGATCGCGCTCATCCAGCATGTGCTGGCCTGGGCCGGGCTCCTGCCTGAGGCTGAGGCCGTGGCCACGGCCGAGGCTGTGCAGGGCCCTTGAGGGGATGAGACAAAGGCCGGGCGCTGCAGCCAGCCGGTAAATCCTGCCTTCGTCCGCTTGCAGTTTGCGTTATATTCACACATCGTTAAGCATGATCAGCCTAGCGTTATTTTGGCTGGGGCGTGTCTTTCGTCCGGCTGGCGGTGCCGTCAGCCTTTCCCCGTCCGAACCTTGTGAAAACCGCTGCCGGATGACGGCTGCTGCGAGCGCAACCCGGAGGGTGCGCTGAAGGCGAGAACGGCATGATCCGCTACGACAGCCTGCGTGCCGCAGGCTTCAGGCTGCTGATGTTCTTCCTCTGGGCCAATGTTCTGGCCGTGACGGCGGCTGGCTGGTTCAATCCGCAGACCTCTGCTTCCATGGTTTCGGGCGCGGCGCTCATTCTGGGGGCCTGCGCCACGGCCCTGTGGCTGCGGGCGGAGCAGGGCACGGCGGCCCGCATGGTCGCGTCCGTCGTCATGGCCTGCCTGTCGCTTCTCTTGATGGCCTCCCTCACGGATGATCCGGCCTTCACCGCCTGGCAGAACCTGGCGCAGCTCTACGGTGTGCTGCTGCTGGCGGTGCTGGCGGCCGGGCTGGACTGGCGCATGACGGCGGCCTATGGCGCTGCAAGCGCTGCGCTGCATGTTCTGGCAGCGGCCCTTTACCCCTGGGCCGTTCCACCGGAAGGCAGCGGCTGGCCGCAGGTGCTGGCCTATGTGGCTGTGGTAGGCCTGTTTACGGGCGCGCTCTGCCGCTTCCTCGCGCATCTTCAGCATCTGGAGCAGGCGGACAATGCCGAACTGGCTGATGCTCAGCGGCATATCAGTGCGCTGGAGGCGGAACTGGCGATGGCGCGCCGGCCGGAACCCTCCGTGCCTGCCTTGCCTTTACCCGCCTCTGCCTCTCCTGCGCTGCTTCCTGAGCCGCGGCTGGCGGCGGCCTCTGCGTTGAAACGGGCCGAGCTGGAAACAGGCCTTGCGCTGATCTCGGGCCAGATCTCGGATCTGCGCCGTCAGGCGGCAGCACTGGCCGCGCGCATCGGAGAGGGCACCCAAGGCAGCGCCGGGCTGGGCGGCACCGGCAGTGCCACATCGGGCCGGATCGAGAAGATCGCCAATGCCTCGGGCGAACTGGCGGCCTCTGTCGGCGATATTGCGCGCAAGGTTGCGGGGGCCTCGGGCGCCATCTCGGAGGCGGCGCGGGGCACGGAAGTCTCCAGCCAGCGCATCACCAGCCTTGCCGGTTCTGTGGGCCGCATCGGCGAGGTGGTGGGCATGATCCAGGCCATCGCCGGGCAGACCAATCTTCTGGCGCTCAATGCCACCATCGAGGCAGCCCGTGCGGGGGCTGCCGGGCGCGGCTTTGCCGTTGTCGCCTCTGAGGTGAAGGATCTCGCCACGCAGACGGCCAAGGCCACGAGCGACATCACCGCCCAGATCAACGCCATCGCGGCGGAGACGAAGGGCGCGGTCGAGGCCATCGGCGGGATCACGTCCGTCATGGGCACGCTGGATGAAAGCACGGCGGAGATCGCCCGTGCCATCGCCGCACAGGAAGAAACGGCCACCCGCCTTGAGGCAACCGCCCGCGATGTGCTGGATGGCAACAGCCGCCTTGCCGGAGAGACCGGGGCCCTCTTCGCGCTGACGGCCAGCCTCGGCGCCTCCGCCTCGTCGCTGCAGCAGGGACTGGCCGAGCTGGAAGCGCAGGCGGCAAAGCTGCGCGATGCACTGGAAACCGAGGACGGCAGAACCCACGGCGCCTTCGCCGCATGAGGCAAGGCCTCCGCGCGGGTGATTGGCGTCTGGGGATGACTTTGGCAGCCGATGCGCCTACCTATTCTTCATGAGCCAGAACACAGTCCTTGATGCGGCGCTGCGCAGGCGGCGCGGGTTTGAAAACCGGTTGCACACGGCATTGCTTGCCGCAGGCAGTCTGATGCTGCTTGTGGTCTGCGCCTATGTGCTGGGCGGGCAGACCGGCGTGTTGTGGGCGCTGGGCGGCGGTGGCTTCATGCTCTACGGGGCGATGAATGTGTCGCCCGCGCTGGTGCTGCGGCTCTACAAGGCGCGGCATCTGCCGGAACATGTGTTTCCCGAGGGCCATCAGGTGCTGACGGTGCTCGCCCGCCGGGCGGGCCTGCCGGCCGTGCCGAAGCTCTATTACGTGCCAAGCCGGATGATGAATGCCTTTGCCGTGGGCCGGGCGGAGGATGCGGCCGTCTGTGTGACGGACGGGCTGATCCGCGGGCTCACCTTGCGCGAATTTGCGGGCGTCATGGCGCATGAGGTCAGCCACATCCGCAACGGCGATGTGCGGGTGATGGCGCTGGCCGATATCGTGGCGCGGCTCACCTCCTCCATGTCTTTCGTCGGCCTGTTCCTGTTCTTCTTTCACATCCCGTCGATGATCGCGGGCGGTGCCGGTGTGCCGTGGGTGCTGATTGTGCTGCTGATGGCAGCGCCCACCGTGGGAACGCTGCTGCAGCTGGCGCTGTCGCGCACAAGGGAGTTTGATGCCGATCTGGGCGCGGCGGAACTGACCGGCGACCCGGACGGCCTTGCCTTTGCCCTGCTGAAGCTGGAACGGGTGCAGGGCCGTATGTGGGAGGCGATGGCCCTGCCGGGCGCGCGCATCCCCGAGCCGTCGATCCTGCGCAGCCACCCGAAGACCGGGGAGCGGGTGCAGCGCCTGCGCGAACTGAAGCTCCATGGCGATCCGCTGGTTTTCGATCACGGCGCACCGGTGGCCGGAAAGTCCTTCGTACCCAACATTGGCAAGCCGCGCTTCCGCGCCCGCGGGCTTGGGGTGTGGTACTGAGCCAGCCAGCTGACGCAGAAGCGGGATGGAATGCCGCTTTGGGGCTTGCCCTTGCGGGATGGGCGCGGCATGTATCCGCCTCCATACCAGACGGATGCTCCCTTGACCGGCACTCACGCGACAGATCCCGGACACTTCTTGGCGCCCTTGCCCGCCGGCACGGTGCTGCTGGTGGATGCGTTGAAGACGGGCAGGGCGACGTTATTCTCTGCGCCGCGCCGTGTGCTCGCCTGCCGCGCGCTGCAGGATGTTCCGGCGTTTCTGGCACAGCTTGAAGCAGCCCGGAAGGACGGCGCGCATCTGGCCGGGTTCTTCGCCTATGAATTCGGCTTTGCCTTCGAGCCGAAGCTGGCGGCAAGCCATCAGGATACGGGGGAGCTGCTGGCCTGGTTCGGCGTTTACGATGCGCCGCAGGAGCTGGCACTGGCAGAGGTCTTTGCGCTGCTGGCACGGGCGTCTGGCGGAGCAGATGCAGGCGTCTCCGGCTTCACATACGACATGGACCGGGCGCGTTATGCTGAGGCTTTTGCCGCCGTGCAGCACCATCTGGCGGTGGGTGATATCTATCAGGCAAATCTCACCATGCGCGCCCGCTTTGCCCATCATGGGCCGGTAGAAGCGCAGTTTGCCCGGCTGCTGCGCCGCCAGCCTGTGCCATATGCGGCTTTCATCAAGCTGGAGGACCGGGTCCTCCTCTCCCTGTCGCCGGAGCTGTTTCTGGAGCGCAAGGGCGAGGCGCTGCGCACCCGGCCGATGAAGGGCACCGCCCCGCGCGGGCGCGACACTGCGGAAGATGCCGCGATTGCGGCAAGGCTCGCCAGCGACCCGAAGCAGCGGGCGGAAAACGTCATGATCGCCGATCTCATGCGCAATGACCTGTCGCGGGTGACGGAGGCTGGCTCGGTTGCCGTGCATGATGTCTTTGCGGTGGAGCGCTACCGCAGCCTGCACCAGATGGTCACCGGCGTCTCCGGGCGCCTGTTGCCGGGTATGGAGCTTCCCGCCATCATCGAAGGCCTGTTTCCCTGCGGCTCCATCACGGGCGCGCCGAAGCTCAGCGCCATGCAGATCATCCGGGCGCAGGAAACGGGGCCGCGCGGCGTTTACACCGGCTCCATCGGCGCCATCGCGCCCTCCGGTGATTTCAGCTTCAACGTTGCCATCCGCACGCTGGTGCTGAAAGAGGACGGCACCGGCGAGGCGGGCATCGGCTCGGGCGTGGTATTCGATTCAGGTGCTGCGCCCGAATATGACGAATGCCTGCTGAAGCTGCGCTTTCTGACCGCGCCCGATGAGAGTTTCGAGCTGATCGAGACGCTGGGCTGGACGCCGGAGGATGGCTATCTGCTGCTTGCCCGGCATCTGTCGCGGCTCACAGACAGCGCCCGCTATTTCGGTTTTGCCTGCGATCCGGCCGGCGTCGAGGCGCAGCTTGCGGCGTTGGCCAGGGGCTTCACGGGGCCGCAGCGGGTGCGCCTGCTGCTGGCGGCGGATGGGGCGGTGACACTGTCCCATGCGGATTTCGTGCCCACGGCACCGGAGGAGGTTTGGCCCGTCACCCTCGCGTCCGCACGCACTTCGGCCGAGGACCGGTTCTTCTTCCACAAGACCACCCGCCGCGCGCTTTATGACGACAGCCTCAAGGCAGCGATGGCGGCGGGGTTCAAGGAGATTCTGTTTGAGAACGAGGATGGCTTCCTGACGGAAGGCAGCTTCACCAACCTCTTCATCGCCCGCAATGGGCGTTTGCTGACGCCCGCACTGAAGCACGGCGTGCTGCCCGGCACGCTGCGGGCGGCGCTGCTGGACAAGAGGCTTGCCGTAGAAGCCGACCTGACGCGCGCTGATCTTGTCTCCGACGCCCCTGTCTATGTAGGCAACTCCCTGCGCGGCCTCGTGCGGGTGAATTTGGTGCTGCCGGAGGACTGAGCTCCTCGAGGAGCCGGCCTGAGACCAAGTCTTTGAGATCTGCCGGCATCCCGGTGCCCTGGTCTCAGTCCTTCCTTGCGCAAATGACGTAGCGGTGCTGGGTTTGGCGTTCCAGCCGCTTCAGAAAGCTGAAGTTGGCCTTTTGTGCCCGGTGGATTGCGCGCATGTCCGTATCGATGGTGATCTTGCTGAAACCCGCAGCATGGAGCAGATGCTGCACTTCGGCAGCCCTTGCTCCGCCCGAGAAATGCACCCGGGACAGGATGCTGCGGTGGGTTTCGATCTGACTGCCGGCCGGACCGTTCCGGGGGGATGCATCCGGGGCGGACGTGCGGCTGGCGATCCAGGCCGCACAGCGGCTGGCGAGCCGGGCGATCAGGCTCTGGTTGACGAAATCTCCGTCGATGATGATGAGGCTGCCGCCCGGCTTCAGCACCCTGTGCCATTCCCGGAAGCAGGCCAGAGGGTCCACCAGCGTCCACACCAGATGCCGGTTGGTGATCACGTCATAGCTTTCGTCCGGCTCCATTGTGTTTTCTGCATCACCCATGAGAAAGCGGATGGCACGGCCGCGCTCGCGCGCTTTTTTCCGCGCCCGTTCCAGCATTGGTTCAGCCCAGTCCATGCCGGAGACGGAAAAGCCGAGATCATCCAGAAGATGCGAGACGACGGCCGTTCCGCAGGCGAGGTCAAGCACTCTACGTCCTGCCCCTTCGCCCAGATGCTTGCGCAGCAGCCCGTGCCAGGCGGCCCGTTCCGCTTCGGAGAAAATCTCATGGCCGGGCTGCAGGTCGAAGGTTTCGGCCCGCAAGGACCAGTAGGCCTGGATCTCTTCTCTGAGGTTATGGTTCGTACGAAAGGCAGCATCGTTCATCGCGGCTTGTTCCTGCAGGATGAAAGTCAATCTGGAAAGCTTCTAAAAGATAAAAGTTGACTTTGAAAGTCATAAAAAATAGTGCTCGTCTATATTTTCCGTCAGGAGATGCAATCGTGATGCAGTTCAAGAACGTGGCTTTTGCCGCGATGGCTTCGCTCGCCCTGGTTTCAGGCGCCATTGCAGCCGAAAAGATCAAGATCACCGACGTAACAGGCCGTGAAGTCGAAGTATCCGTGCCTGCACAACGCGTCATTCTCGGCGAAGGCCGCCAGATCTATTTCGTCGCCGCTCTTGATACGGAAGATCCGTTTGGCCGCATTGCCGGCTGGCGCGACGATTTCAAGAAGGCGGATCTCGACGGCTACAACGCCTATCTCGAAAAGTTCCCCGGGATGGACAAGATCCCGACCTTCGGCGGCATGAAGGACGGCACCTTCGACATTGAACAGGCCGTGGCGCTGAAGCCCGACGTGATCATCATGAACACGGAAGCCAAGTCGGCAACCGAAGAGGCCGGTTACATTGAGAAGCTGGCCAAGGTCGGCATTCCGCTGGTCTACATCGACTTCCGCGAAAAGCCGATGCAGAACACCGATGCCTCCATGCATATCATCGGCCAGCTGCTGGGCAAGGAAGACCGTGCCGAAGAGTTCGTGGCCTTCCGTCAGGCGCAGATCGCCAAGGTCACCGAGACGCTGGAGAAGGCGGCTGATCTGAAAAAGCCGCTCGTCTTCGTCGAGCGCGCGGGGGGGTACAGCGAAGACTGCTGCATGTCCTTCGGCAACGAGAATTTCGGCAAGATGGTGGAACTGGCCGGCGGCGTGAACATGGGCACCGAGTTCATTCCCGGCACCTTCGGCACCGTCAATCCGGAACAGATCATTGCCTCGAACCCGGATCAGATCATCATCACCGGTTCCAACTGGGAGCTTTACGTCCCGGGCGGCAGCTGGGTCGGCGTCGGTCCGGGTGCGGACCAGACGGAGGCCGTGCGCAAGCTCGGCAACCTGATGCAGCGCCCGGCCTTCACCGGGATCAAGGCCGTCCAGGAGGGCAATGTCCACGCCATCTGGCACCAGTTCTACAACAGCCCCTATCAGTTCGTGGCCGTTCAGCAGATGGCCAAGTGGCTGCATCCGGAGCTGTTCAAGGATCTCGATGCGGATGCAACCTTCAAGGAGCTGCATGACCGCTTCCTGCCGGTGGACTACCGTCCGGGCTACTTCGCCTCGCTGAAGTCCGCCGGATAACCGCCCGCACCCGTCTCATGCCCGGCGCCCCTGCATCCTGCGCGGCGCCGGGCCGCATTCTTGAGGGAGTGTCATCCATGGCAGTCATGGTGGATGAAGAGCTTGCGGCCGGGAGCAGTGCGCAGTACCGCGCTCTTGCCGCCCGGCGCCTTCTGTTTCTCGGTGCCATGCTGGGCGCTCTGCTTCTCAGCCTTGCCCTCGACATGGGCCTGGGGCCCGCCCGCTACACCGTTGGCGAGGTGATCTCCGCCATCGTCAGCCCGTCCACCGTGTCCGATCAGCTCCGGGTCGTCATCTGGGACATCCGCATGCCGATCGCGCTGATGGCGGTGACCGTCGGCGGCTGCCTGTCGCTGGCAGGGGCGCAGATGCAGACGATCCTCGCCAATCCGCTGGCCAGTCCCTTCACGCTGGGCATCTCCGCCGCTGCCGGTTTCGGCGCAGCGCTGGCGCTGGTGGGCGGGGTTGCGATCTTTCCGGCAGCGCTGCATTACATGGTGCCCATCAACGCCTTTCTGATGGCGATGCTGGCCTCGCTGTTCATCTATGGTGCCTCGAACCTGCGTGGCGTGACGGTGGAAACCATCATCCTGCTCGGCATCGCGCTGGTCTTCACCTTCAATGCGCTTCTGGCGCTGATGCAGTATCTTGCGTCCGAGCAGGCGCTTGCGGCGGTCGTCTTCTGGACCATGGGCTCGCTCACCAAAGCCACCTGGAGCAAGGTGGCGGTCACGGGGGCTGTTCTCCTTTTCTGTGCGCCGCTCTTTGCCCGTCAGGCCTGGGCGCTGACGGCCCTGCGCCTTGGCGATGACAAGGCTGCCTCCTTCGGTGTCAACGTCAAGCGCCTCCGGCTGGAAACGCTGTTGCTGGTCAGCTTGCTGGCTGCGATCCCGGTGTCCTTCGTGGGCACCATCGGTTTTGTCGGTCTGGTTGGACCGCATATCGCCCGGATGGTGGTGGGGGAGGACCAGCGCTTCTTCCTGCCCGCCTCGATCCTGTGCGGCGCTCTGCTGCTGTCGGCCACCTCGGTCGTCTCCAAGGTGCTGCTGCCGGGGGCGATCCTGCCCATCGGCGTGATCACCGCGCTGGTTGGCGTTCCCTTCTTCTTCTCCCTCATTTTCACCAACCGGAGGAAGGCATGGTAAGCGTCAGGCTTGAGATGCTCGGCGCGAAATACGGCCGGGCCACCGTTTTCTCCGGCATCACCACGGGCGACATCAACGGCGGCGCACTGACTGCCGTCATCGGCCCCAACGCGGCGGGAAAGTCCACGCTGTTCAAGCGCATTGCCGGGCTCCTCAAGGGAGAGGGTGTGGTGCACGTGAGCGGTGCGGACAATCTGGACCAGCCGGTCTGCTATATGCCGCAGGATACGGGTGCCAATGCGGTGCTGACGGTCTATGAATCCGTGCTTCTTGCCGCCAAGCAGGGCGGAACCTGGAAGGTGGAAGCGGGCGAACTGGCGGAAATCGACCGGGTGCTGCACGCGCTCAAGATTACCGACCTGGCGTTCCGGGATCTTGGCCAGCTTTCCGGCGGTCAGCGCCAGCTGGTGGCCATCGCACAGGCGCTGGTTCGCAAGCCGCGCGTGCTCCTGATGGATGAGCCCACGTCGGCGCTGGATCTCTTCCGCCAGATCGAGGTGCTGCAGTTCATGAAGAGCCTCGCTGCCCGCGACGGCATGGCCGTGCTTATTGCCCTGCATGACCTCAACCATGCCATGCGCTACTGCGACCACGCCATGGTGGTTGCCAAAGGCACGCTGGTTGCCAGCGGCGCAGTTCAGGAGGTCATCACTCCGGCCATGCTGCGCGAGGTCTACAAGGTGGAAGCCCGGATCGAACCCTGCACCCAGGGCCGCCCGCAGATCATTGTGGATGCGGCACTGGTGGCGTGAAAACCAGGTTCATTTAGCTGGCTAAATTCAAAACAAAGGCCCCGCCGGAGCGATCTCCGGCGGGGCCTTTTGGGTTCGGGAACTATTCCGGTCAGCCGCGCAGCGTGCCGCCGGTGGCCTTTTCGACGGCGGCGACAATCTTCTTCGCCACGGCTTCGATTTCCTCTTCCGTCAGCGTCTTGGCCTTGGGCTGCAAGGTCACGTCGATGGCGAGCGACTTCTTGCCTTCGCCGACGCCTGCGCCTTCGTAGATGTCGAACAGCGTCACGTCGCTGATCAGCACCTTGTCAGCGCCCTTGGCCGCCTTCAGCAACTTGTCGGCGCTCACATCCGCATTCACCACGAAGGCGAAGTCGCGGCGCACGGGCATCAGATCGGCCACATCCAGCGCGCCCTTGGAGCGGGTGGGCTTGGCTTTGGATTCCGGCACGGCGTCGAAATGGATCTCGAAGCCGACCATCGGGCCTTCCGCATCCATCAGGCCGAGGGTGCGCGGGTGGATTTCGCCGAACACGGCCAGCGCCACCTTCGGACCCAGCTTCAGCGCGCCAGAGCGGCCCGGATGGAACCAGCCCGGGGCATCGGTGAAGACCTGCAGCTTGTCCACCGGCGCGCCGATGGCGGCGAGCACGGCTTCCGCGTCGGCCTTGGCATCGAACACGTCAACGCTGCCGGCTGCGCCCGTCCAGTGGCGGCCGCCGCCGGTCATCTTGGCGGTGCCGCGGCGGATGCCGGCAGCCACCATGCGCTGGCCTTCCGGCGTGTCATCCACGAACACCTGACCGACCTCGAACAGCGCCACATCGGCAAAGCCGCGGTCGGCATTGCGCTGGGCAGCGGCGATGAGGCCCGGCAGCAGGCTGGGGCGCATGTTGGAAAGGTCAGCCGAAATCGGGTTGGCCAGTTCCAGCGCCGGATTGCCGCCGCCGAAGGCTTCCGCCTGATCCTTGGAGATGAAGGACCATGTGACCGCCTCGTCCATGCCGCGCGCGGCCAGCGTGCGGCGGGCGCGGGATCGGCGGATCTGGCCGGTGGTCAGAACCTTGGCGCCGACAGAGCCGGAGCGCGGCAGCGGCACCGGGGCGACACGGTCGAGGCCGACAATGCGCACCACTTCCTCGGCAAGGTCCGCCTTGCCTTCGATGTCCGGACGCCAGCTCGGCGGCGCAACGCGCACCACATCGCCCTGGCCGGTGGCCCAGAAGCCGAGAGCCTTCAGGATCATGTTGATTTCCACCTTGGAAATCTCCAGTCCGGTCAGCCGCTTCACTTCCGAATAGGGGAACTCGATGATGCGCACGTTCTCCGGCACGGTGCCGGTGGTGATGAGTTCGGATGCCTCGCCGCCGCACAGGTCGAGCACCAGTTGCGTTGCCATTTCAAGGCCGGGGATCATGAAATCCGGATCGACGCCGCGCTCGAAGCGGTAGCGCGCATCGGTGTTGACGCCGAGCTTGCGGCCGGTGCGGGCAATGCCGTTCTCGTCCCAAAGGGCCGATTCGATCAGCACATCGACGGTGGTTTCGTCACAGCCGGAATGCTCGCCGCCCAGAATGCCGCCAAGGGACTCGACGCCCTTGTCATCGGCGATGACACACATGCTGCCGTCGAGTTGATAGGTCTTGCCATTGAGGCCGAGGATTTCCTCGCCCTCGTTTGCACGGCGCACCACCAGATTGCCCGCAACCTTGGCCGCATCGAACACATGCAGCGGGCGGGCCTGATCGAAGGTCATGTAGTTGGTGATGTCCACCAGCGCGTTGATCGGGCGCAGGCCGATGGCCTTCAGCCGGTCCTGCATCCACTTCGGCGAGGGGCCGTTCTTCACGCCGCGCACCAGCCGCAGGCCGAAGGCCTTGCACAGGGCTTCCGTATCGCCGAAGTCGAGCGTCACGTTCGTGGGGCAGGGGAAGCTGCCGCGCACCGGGGTGATCTTGCGCTCCTTCAGCTTGCCTAGGCCAGCCGCCGCCAGATCGCGGGCAATGCCATAGACGCCCGTGCAGTCCGGACGGTTCGGCGTCAGGCCGATCTCGATCACCGGATCATTGAGGCCGAGATAATCGGCATAGGACATGCCGACGGGGGCATCTTCCGGCAGGTCGATGATGCCGTTGTGCTCTTCCGAAAGCTCCAGCTCGCGCTCGGAGCACATCATGCCGAAGCTTTCCACGTCGCGGATCTTGCCGATGGAGAGGGTGACATCGAGGCCCGGCACATAGTCGCCCGGCAGGCCCAGCACGCCGACAAGGCCGGTGCGGGCATTGGGCGCGCCGCAAACCACCTGCATCAGGGTGCCGGAGCCATTGTCCACCTTCAGCACGCGCAGGCGGTCCGCGTTCGGGTGCTGCTCGGCGGAGACGACCTTTGCGATGCGGAAGGGGGCGAGCTTTGCCGCCGGGTCGGTGACTTCCTCGACTTCGAGACCGATCATGGTCAGGCGCTCGACGATCTCGTCCAGCGTTGCCTCGGTCTCCAGATGCTCCTTGAGCCAGGACAGGGTGAATTTCATCGGTGCAATCTCATCTTGTTGCCGCCCGGCTGCCGCCCGAAGGGGCGCCCGGCGCAGTCAGAAAATCAGGTCTCAGCTCGACAGGCCGCGGAACAGGGTCGGCAGGTCGAGGGGGCGGAAGCCGTAGTGCTTCAGCCAGCGCACATCGGCATCGAAGAAAGCGCGCAGGTCCGGCATGCCGTATTTCAGCATGGCGATGCGGTCGATGCCCATGCCCCAGGCAAAGCCCTGATACTCGTCCGGATCCAGCCCGCAGTTGCGGATGACATTGGGATGCACCATGCCGCAGCCGAGGATTTCCAGCCAGTCGTTGCCCTCGCCGAACTTCACCTCTGCGCCGGAGCGGTCGCACTGGATGTCCACTTCCATGGACGGCTCGGTGAAGGGGAAGAACGACGGGCGGAAGCGCATCTTGATGTCGTTCACCTCGAAGAAGGCCTTGCAGAATTCTTCGAGGATCCACTTCAGGTGGCCCATGTGGCTGCCCTTGTCGATGACGAGGCCTTCCACCTGATGGAACATCGGCGTGTGGGTCTGGTCACTGTCGCAGCGGTAGGTGCGGCCCGGGATGATGACGCGGATCGGCGGGGTCTGCGAGCGCATGGTGCGGATCTGCACCGGCGAGGTGTGGGTGCGCAGCAGCAGGCGTTCGCCGTTTTCTTTCGGATTGAAGAAGAACGTGTCGTGCATGTCGCGCGCCGGGTGGCCGAGCGGGAAGTTCAGCGCAGTGAAGTTCAGCTCGTCCGTCTCGATGTCCGGGCCTTCGGCAACGGCAAAGCCCATGTCGGCGAAGATGGCGGTCAGTTCGTCGATCACCTGCGCGATCGGATGCACGCGGCCCGTTTCGGCAGGGGCGGCCCGCAGCGGCAGGGTCACGTCCACCCGCTCGCTGGCCAGGCGCGCCTCAAGGGCAGCTTCCTTCAGCACCTCCTTGCGGGCGGCGATTTCGTCGGTGACGCGGGTCTTCAGGCTGTTCAGCGCCGGGCCCTTGCTCTGGCGCTCTTCCGGGCTCATGGAGCCCAGCGTCTTCATCAGTTCGGAGATGCTGCCCTTCTTGCCGAGGGCGGCAATGCGCACCTCCTCAAGGGCGGCCTCGGTTGCCGCCGCAGCAATGGCTGCGGAGATCTCGGAGTACAGGCTGTCGATATCGGACATGAGCTCTTCGGTCGTTGGTTGGCTGTGGCCGCCGGAGCGGGCCACGGGCTTGAGGCGAATGCAAGGATTGCGGGTCTTTTAGCAGAAAAGGCAGGCGATGCCACAGCCATGCCACAGGGATGTGACGGGCAGCAGGCCTGATGGCGGCCGGAAGCTGGGCAGGTGCGAAAAAGCTGCGTGCGCCCGGCTCAGGCCGAGCGGCTAAATCGTCCGCAGGCGGAGCCCTGCGCGGCGGTGTTGCGGAGACGGCGCACGGCAAAACGGCGCGCGCAAAGCTCTTGCGCGGTGCCAGTCATGTTTGCGATGCAAGGTGCCAGTGTCACGGCCGTTTCATCCCGCAGTCCGGTTTGGAAGCAGCGCGAGTATACGTGCCCGCCGCCCGATGGCAAGCCCGCAGGCCAAAGAACCAGTCGCAGCGTGCCACCGCTGCGGCTGGTGCCGGATCATACCAACTCTCGATGAGCTTGGCTCATCGAGAGTTGGTTAAGCCTGTGCAGCGCTTGAGCAATTTCAAGGCGTGATGCGTCAGCATCGAAAGCCTTGGTATCAGATGCTCTTGAGGTAAGCTGCGATGATGTCGCGGGCGGCTTCCAGGTCCTTGCGGGCGATCATTTCGGTGACCGTGTGGATGTAGCGGGTGCCGACGACGATGCCGACGGCGCGGGCCCCGGCGGCGGCCTGCTGGGCGGCTGCGCCATCCTGACCGCCCGAGCGCAGCATGGTGCGCTGGTAGGGGATCTTTTCCTTGATGGCCAGGTCCTCGATCTCGCTGACCAGTGCCCGGTCGGCGATGAAGGAACCATCCTTCACATGCAGGCCGAAGCCGCCACCCATCACCGTGGTGCGGTCCTGCTCCGGCACGCCCGGCGTGTCGCAGGCCAGCGTCACGTCGATGCCAAGGCCGATGTCCGGCTTGATGGCATAGGCGGCGGTGCGGGCGCCGCGCAGGCCCACTTCCTCCTGCGCCGTGAAGGCGACGTGGATCTCGCATTCATGCTTGGCCTTGCCCAGAGCACGGATCGCCTCGATGCCGAGCCAGCAGGCGATGCGGTTGTCCAGCGCCTTGGAGACGATGCTGTCGCCCATTTCGAGGAAAGGCTCGTCCATGGTCACCATGTCGCCGATGCGCACGATGTCCTTCGTCTTCTCGCCAAGCCCCATGTCGATGACGAATTCATCCGGCTCCGGCACCTTCTTGCGCTCTTCCGGCGAGGAGATATGCACCGGCTTGCCGCCGGGGTTCATCACGCCCTTGAAGTCGCCCTTGTCGGTGGAGACCAGCACGCGGCGGGAGAAGAGGTTGCGCGGATCAAAGCCGCCGACCGGGTGCACATGGACGAAGCCCTTGTCCGTCACGTGCGAGACGAGGAAGCCGATCTCATCCATGTGGCAGAGCAGCATCACCTTGAGCGGCGACTTGGACTTCTTGCGCGGATCGCGCCGGCACAGCAGCGAGCCCATGGCATCGGTGCGCACCTCGTCGAAGAGATCCTTGATCTCGGCTTCGATGAGGGAGCGGACCCGGTGCTCATGGCCGGGCACGCCCGGAGTTTCGCAAAGGCGGCGGAGCAGGTCGATATTCATGGAAAGAGGTTCCCGAAGGTGATTTGACGCCTTCAGATTAGGTCATGCCGGAGAGAGACGGAAGTCCCTGGCTTTGGACGGAAGGACTGGCCGGCGCAGAGTCTCTTCGCTGCCCGATTCAAAGCAAAACCCCGGCACCGGCGCAGGCCGGAACCGGGGTTGAAACATGCAGCGGAGTTCCGCCTGCCTTATT
Source organism: Pannonibacter sp. I15F10I1 (assembly GCF_900185665.1). Taxonomy (NCBI): domain Bacteria; kingdom Pseudomonadati; phylum Pseudomonadota; class Alphaproteobacteria; order Hyphomicrobiales; family Stappiaceae; genus Pannonibacter; species Pannonibacter sp. I15F10I1. The sequence goes on along the minus strand of NZ_FYAN01000029.1, from coordinate 403,093 downwards.
CGGCAGCGTTCGCCGGCTCTGCCTGCAGCAGGCCGTAGCGCTCGATGCCGATGCGCTCGATCAGTTCCAGCTGGGTTTCGAGGAAGTCGATGTGGCTCTCTTCGTCGCCCATCAGCTGCTCGAACAGGGCCATGGTCACATAGTCACCGGCCTCGTGGCAGACTTCGCGGGCTTCCTTGTAGAGCGCGCGGGCGGAATATTCACCGGCCAGATCGCACTCGACGCATTCCTTCAGGGACTGGCCGATGCGCAGCGGGTCCAGCGTCTGCAGGTTCGGATAGCCTTCGAGGAAGAGGATGCGCTCGATCAGCTTGTCGGCGTGCTGCATCTCCTCGATGGATTCCTCGCGCTCCTTCTTGGCGAGCTTGGTGAAGCCCCAGTCTTCCAGCAGGCGGCCATGCAGCCAGTACTGGTTGACGGCCGTCAGCTCGTGGCGCAGGGCCTTGTTCAGATATTCGATGACCTTGGTATCGCCCTTCATGGCAGCCTCTCTCTCAGTGGTGCTTGTCAGTTTTAGCGGTCTTCTGGCTCGCCTTCCAGTGGCGTTGCCGCTTTTGTTACAGCCTTATCCGCATTCTGGTGAATGATATCAATGACATTCGGGAAACATCCGCCGCAGCGCGGCCGGCAGCCCAGCTTGCGGAACACGGCGCCGGGCGTGGGCAGCCGGGCGTCCGGGTCTGCGCGCATCTCCTCGGCCGCCTGACGCAGCTGCTTGTCGGACAACACATTGCAGGAACAGATGATCATGAACCGGACTTGTCTGGGTTACGGCACAGCTTGCCATGGGCCTCTCATGGACCATCTGGCTATCACGCGACCGGCGGGATAAACTAAAGTTTCCACGCCAAGTCAACTTTATCTAGTGCATCTTTCCGTCAAAGGCCAATCATGAGTGAAGCTGTTACATCTGCCTCCGCGGCCCGCCGGGTTCTCGTGCTCACGGGGGCAAGCCGTGGCATTGGCCATGCCACGGTGAAGCGCTTTTCTGCCGATGGCTGGCGGGTGATCACCTGCTCGCGCCACCCCTTTTCGGACAAATGCCCCTGGCCGTCCGGGCCCGAGGATCACATCGAGGTGGATCTTGCAGATCCTCTGAGCCTTGCCGGTGCCATCGAGGAAATCCGCAGCCGGCTGAAGGCCGATGGCTCGCGTCTCGACGCACTGGTCAACAATGCCGGCATCAGCCCCAAGGACCAAGGCGGTCAGCGGCTGGATTCCTTCTCCACGCCGCTTGATGTGTGGCACCAGGTGTTCCAGGTGAACTTCTTCGCGCCCATCACGCTGGCGCGGGGGCTTTTTCCGGAACTGAAGGCCGCACAGGGCTCCATCGTCAACGTGACTTCGATTGCAGGCGTCAGGGTGCATCCCTTTGCCGGCACGGCCTATGCCACTTCAAAGGCTGCGCTGGCCTCGCTGACACGCGAAATGGCGGCGGATTTCGGGCCGCACGGCATCCGCGTCAACGCCATTGCGCCGGGGGAGATCGATACCTCGATCCTGTCGCCGGGAACGGAAAAGCTGGTGGACGGCCTGCCCCTGCGCCGCCTTGGCCAGCCGGCTGAAGTTGCTGATACAATTCACTTTCTCTGCAGCAGTCCTTCCTCCTATGTCACGGGTGCAGAGATCCACATCAATGGCGGGCAGCATGTCTGAAGATGAGGCCGGATCGTATTCGGCATGATGAAACTCCGGAATCGTTTGCGTAATAACACGCAAGGCCCCGGATTATTCCTCATTTGTGGATTCAGTTCTGCGTGTGTGCGATTTTGAAACAGACGTTATCGATTTTTACGCGGTGTTAAATGGAATAAAGGATAGTGGCCTTAGTATTACTCCCTATAGGCCTTTTCCGATGAAGAACCCCTTCTCCCGTTTGCGTATCTCGGCAGCCCTTGCCGTCACCAGCTGCCTCATGGTCGCCGCCTCGCTCGTTGTCGTCGGAACGATCGTTTACTCGGTGATGGTCAGTGGTGCGGCGGATGACGCTGTGGCGCAGCAGAACACCAGTCTGCGCATCGCCGCCACCATTCTGGAGCGGGATGTGCCCGGCGTGAAAGTGACATGGGCCGCGGATGGCAATGTCAGCCGCATCCAGGCCGATGCCATTCCTGAATTCGCAGACCATGCGATGATCGACACGATTGGCCGGATGACGGGGGAGACGGCGACAGTCTTCGTCTGGGATGCGCAGCAGCGGGACTTCATCCGCAAGACGACAAACATCATCAAGGCGGATGGCAACCGGGCGGTCGGCACCCCGCTGGGCCAGAACGGCGCGGTCTATCCGGTGGTGATGAAGGGGCAGACCTATCGCGGTGAGGCGGTTATCCTCGGCAAGCCCTATTTCACCATCTATGCACCGGTCATCGGTTCCGGCGGCGCGCCGGTGGGTGTCCTTTATGCGGGCGTTGAGCGCACGAAGATCATGGCCGGTGTCGACACGATGATGTCCCGCCTGGCCATGGCCGTGCTGCCGGTTCTGCTGGTGGCCGTTGGTGTGGCCGTGTTCGCATCGCGGCACCTGCTGGCGCCGGTCACGAAACTGGCTGAAGTGACGGGCCAGATCGCGGCGGACGATCTTGAGGCGGATGTTCCCTTCACGGAGCGGGGCGACCAGATCGGTACGATGGCAAAGGCTGTCGCCACCTTGCGCGAGAGCTCGATCGAACGCCGCCGCCTTGCCGAAGCTGAAGCAAGCGCCGGTCAGGAGCGTCTGGACCGCCAGCAGCGGATGGAGGATCTGATCGGCAGCTTCCGCCATCAGATCCAGTCCATGCTGAATGCAGCAGGTGAAACGGCGCAGGAACTGACGGGAACGGCCAGCAAGCTGGCTGACCTTGCCCGCGCCGGTGCAGCGCGAGCCAGCGACACAGAAATTGCCACCCACGAAACCAGTGGCAATGTCCAGACGGTGGCAAGCGCCGCCGAGGAGCTGTCCGCCTCCATCGGCGAGATCCGCCGTCAGGTGGGTCAGACCACAGGCGTGGTCGGCAAGGCGACCGAAGGCACCCGGGTGACCAACCAGAAGGTTGAAAGCCTTGCCGCTTCCGCAGCCAAAATCGGTGAAGTGGTGACACTCATTCAGGCCATTGCCGAGCAGACGAACCTGCTGGCACTGAATGCCACGATCGAGGCCGCCCGCGCTGGCGAAGCCGGCAAGGGCTTTGCGGTCGTGGCGGCTGAAGTGAAGGGGCTGGCCAACCAGACCTCCAAGGCAACGGAAGAGATCGCCGCGCAGATTGCCGCCATTCAGTCGGCCACCGAAGAGGCGGTTGATGCCATTGGCGCGATCACCCGCACCATGGAAGAGGTCAACAGCTACACCTCCGCCATTGCCTCTGCCGTCGAGCAGCAGGGGTCTGCGACCTCGGAAATCTCCCGCAATGTGCAGAGGGCTTCCGCCGGCACCCAGTCGGTTGCGGGCAACATGAACGAACTGGCCCGGACGGTCGATCACACGGCCGAATCCGCCGATCACGTGCTCGGCGCTTCTGCCGATCTGGCGGGCCATACCGACCTGCTCCGCAGGGAAATCGAAGGCTTCCTGACGAAGGTCGCCGCTGCCTGATCCCGAACCGCCGCCTTCCCGGACATGCATGGCAGCTGTCCGGGAAGGAGGCATTTCTCATTCGGCTTCCGCCTGCACCTTGCGTCCAGCCAGACACATGATGACGACGAAGAACACGGGCACGAAGAGGACCGCCAGGACGGTGCCCGATATCATGCCGCCGAAAAGGCCGGTGCCCAGTGCATTCTGGGTTTCGGAGCTTGGTCCCTTGGCAATCACAAGAGGCAGGATGCCGAGGGTGAAGGCAAGCGAGGTCATGACGATGGGCCGCAGCCGCAGGCGTGCCGCCTCGACTGCTGCCTCATGCAGGCTTGCACCTTCCCCGCGCAGTTTGCGGGCGAACTCCACGATCAGCACGGCATTCTTGGCAGAAAGGCCGATCAGTGTGATCAGGCCGACCTTGAAGAACACATCGTTATCGAACCCCCGCAAATGCACCGCAATCACGGCACCCAGCACGCCGAGCGGCACGACCAGCATCACCGAGAGCGGAATGGTCCAGCTTTCGTAAAGGGCAGCCAGAACCAGGAACACGACAAGGAAGGAGAGGGCGACAAGCAGCGGTGCCTGTGCGCCTGACTGGCGCTCCTGAAAGGACTGGCCAGTCCACTCCACCGAAAAGCCGGACGGGAGCTGTGCCGCAAGGCGCTCGATCTCCTTCATCGCCGCACCGCTCGATACGCCGCTCGCGGCCTCTGCGGAGATGCTGAGCGAGGGATAGCCGTTGAAGCGGTTGAGCTGGAGCGGGCTGACCGACCATTCCGGCGTCACCATTTCGGAGAGCGGCACCATGCCGCCCCGGTCGTTGCGGACATGGAGTTTCAGAATGTCTTCGACCTGCATGCGGTCCCTGGCCTGTGCCTGCAGGACGACCTGCTGCAGATATCCGGCGCGCGGGAAGTCGTTGACATAGGTCGAGCTCATGGTCGCGGCGAGCAGGTCGCTGATGGCGGAAAAGGGAACGCCGAGGGCGTCGGCCTTTTGCCGGTCGATGCGCAGGTTCACGCTGGGCCCGCTGGGCAGGCCATCAACGCGGACATTCCTCAGGAGCCTGCTCTGGTCAGAGAGGCCGATGAGCTGATCCGCCGCCGCCTGCAGCGCGGCTGCGCCGCGTCCGCCCCGGTCGGCGAGGCGCAGGGTGACACCCGAGGTTGTGCCCAGTTCCTCGATGGCAGGCGGTTTCATGATGAGAACCTCGCCTTCCACCGCGCCCTGCATCGCCTGTTCGGCTGCGGCCATTTCGGCGGCGGTGCTGCCGCTTCGCGTGTCCCAGTCGCGCAGCGTGGTGAAGGCCATCGCCGCGTTCGCACCCGAGCCGGAAAAGCCGAAGCCCATGACCGACAGGTTATTGGCAATATCAGGACGTGTTGCCGCGTGTGCATCGAAGAGCTGGACGAGCTCCCGCGTCCGCTCGGATGTTGCATCGGCGGGCAGCGTGAAGGAGGTCATGAATGTTCCCTGATCCTCTTCCGGAACAAAGGCGGTCGGCAATGCGCTGTATCCCAGGGCCAGAGCGCCGGTGAGGGCGCCATAGATCAGCATGACGCGGGCCGTGCGGTTCACAAGCCAGCCCGTCCAGACCGTGTAGCGCGCCGTCAGCCGGTCGAAGCCCCGGTTGAACCCGGCAAAGAAGCCCTTGCGCTCGTGATGCGGGGCGACCGGCTTCAGGATCGTCGCGCAGAGGGCAGGCGTCAGGCTGAGTGCAAGGAAGGCCGAAAACAGGATCGAGACCGCCAGCGACACCGTGAACTGCCGGTAGATCGCTCCGACGGAGCCGCTGGCAAGGCCCATGGGCAGGAACACGGCCGTCAGCACCAGGGTGATGCCGATGACCGCACCGGTGATCTCCCGCATGGCGCGGCGGGTTGCCTCGCGCGGGCTGAGCCCTTCGCTGGCCATGAGCCGCTCGACATTTTCGACGACGACGATGGCGTCATCCACGATGATGCCGATCGCCAGCACCATGCCGAACATGGTCAGCACGTTGATCGAATAGCCAATCGCCCACATCACGGCAAAGGTGCCCAGCAGCGCGATGGGCGCGACGATGGCCGGGATCAGCGTGTAACGGATGTTCTGAAGAAACAGCAGCATGATGAGGAACACCAGCCCCATCGCTTCGGCCAGCGTCTGCACGACCTTGGTGATCGAGAGCTTCACGAAAGGCGCCGTGTCGTAGGAGACCGCGTAGGCAACGCCTTCCGGCATCGAGGGGGCAAGCGCGGCAAGCCGCGCCCGCACGCCTTCCGAAGTGCTGATGGCGTTGGCACCGGGGGCAAGCTGGATGGCTGCGGCCGTCGCCGGCTTTCCCCCGTCGAAGATCGAGAAGCCCATGGTCTGCGCACCGATCTCGATCCTTGCGATATCGCCCAGGGTCAGTTTCGAGCCATCGGGATTGGAGCGCAGCACGATGGCAGCGAATTCCTCAGGGGTCTTCAGCTGCCCGTCGAGGCTGAGCGGAACGCTGACCGCCTGACCGGGAAGAGCGGGCGCCTCGCCCAGCCGTCCGGGAGAAACCTGGACATTCTGCGTCTGGATGGCCTGCGTGATTTCGGCCATGGAGACTGAGTAGGCGGCAAGCAGGGAGGGATCAAGCCAAACGCGCATGGCGGCTTGCGAGCCGAAGGACTGCACGCGGCCAACGCCGGGCACCTGCTTCAGTTCCAGCGCCAGCTGGCGCACGAGATAGTCATCCAGCGCCAGCGGGTCTGTCTTTCCCCCTTCAGAGCGCAGGGACACAATCATCAGGAAGCCGGATGTGGCAGCCTCCACGGACAGACCCGCCCGGCGGACAGGTTCCGGCAGGCGCGGCTCGATGGCCTTCAGGCGGTTCTGGACATCGATCTGCGCCAGTTCCGGGTCCGTCCCCGGCTTGAAGGTGACGTTGATGGTGGCCGTACCGGAGGAGTCCGACGAGGAATCGAAGTAAAGCAGGTTCTTCACCGCCGTCAGCTCACGCTCGATGGGGGCCGTGATGCTGTCGTTGATGGTCCGCGGACTTGCGCCCGTGTAGGTGGCGGTGATGCTGATGCTCGGCGGTGCGATGACCGGAAAGCGGGAAACCGGCAGCTGCGGGATCGCAGCGATACCGGCAAGCACGATGAAGATGGCGATGACCCAGGCAAAGACCGGGCGCTCGATGAAAAACTGCGGCATGAACGGTCTTCTCAGATGTGGGGTTCGGGAGCCGATGGCTGGTAGGGGACGGGGTCCAGCGGCGCGCCGGACTCAACCCGGTCCTGTCCCCGCACCACGACCGTCTCGCCCGCTTTCAGGCCCGACAGGATCACGTAGCGGCTTCCGGTCAGCGCCCCCAGTTCGACTGGGCGGCTGCTGGCCGTGTTCCCGGCTTCCAGCACGATGAGGCGCGCCTCTCCCGATGGATCCCGTAGAACGGCCTCCTGCGGCACGGTCAGAGCCTGCGGATAGATGGCGCTGGGCACCCGGGCGCGCAGATACATGCCCGGCAGCAGCTGGCGGTCCGGGTTGGGTACTTCCAGGCGCATGGCAATGTTGCCCGTCCCCTGATCCACCGTGCTGTCAGAGAACAGCAGCCTGCCCTTGAAGCCATAGGGCTTACCCGTCAGGGTCAGAATGTCGACGGGCAGGCTGTCCGCTGTTTCGCCTCTCCTGTTTTCGTCCATCTCTTCCAGCTGTTCCCGGCGCATGGAGGGCTGGCGGACATCCAGATAGACGCTGTCGATCTGCTGGACTGTCGCCAGCGCTGTTGCCGTGCCGCTGGACGCAAGGCCGCCTTCGGTGATCAGGGCCTGACCTATCCGCCCCGCGATGGGGCTGCGGATGGTCGCATTGGCCAGTTCGAGTTTGCGGCGTCTCAGGTTGGCTTTGGCCTCAGCCGCATTGGCCCGCGCCCGCGCCAATTCAGTTGTTGCATCCCCCAGCGCTGCGGTGCTGGCCGTGTGTGTCGCCGCCAATGCGGTTATCCGGTCATACTTGGAAAGCGCATTGACGAGGTCAGCTTCCGCGCGGTCCAGCACGGCCAAGGCGGCTTCCACATCGGCAGCGAACGGTGCAGGGTCGATCTGAAACAGCGGCTGACCGGCCACAACATCGGAGCCTTGGGTGAAGAACACCTTCTGCACGATGCCGGTCACTTGAGGCCGGATTTCAGCCGTGCGCACCGCCGATACCCGGCCGGGAAGCTCGTCGTAAACCACCACGCGGGTGGGCTGCACCGTCTGTACGGCAATGCGGACGGCGGCGGCAGCGGCTCCGGCGGGTGTCTGCGCTGCGGCGCTGCCCGCTTTCTGGCCATCGGTATCGTCCGAGCAAGCGGCAAGGCAGAGTGCTGTTGCGGCGATGAATGCGTAGGTCAGCTTGTGGCGAAGGCGCATGGTCGCGGTCATCCTCTATACGGCTGCCTGTTTCAGGCGGCGTGGCCGCTTCTATCGGTCCGCCGGGTTGGCGCTGTGTGGAGACTTTGTTGCGGTTTCATGGAGAGGGGCGCTGCGCGCTCGACGCCAGCGATGCCTGATGGCATCAATGGCGGAAGGAGAATGCCATGACAGCCCTTGTTCTGATTGCCGAAGACGACGACGAGATTTCCGCAATTCTGGATGCCTATCTCGTGCGCGAGGGCTTCCGCACCGTTCAGGCGCGCGATGGCCGGACGGCGCTTGACCTGCATCTGGCGCTGAAGCCAGATCTCGTGCTTCTCGACGTCACCATGCCCCGGCTAGACGGATGGGAGGTGCTGGCGGAGCTGCGGCGCAGGGGCACTACTCCGGCCATCATGATCACTGCGCTCGACAAGGATATCGACCGGCTGCAGGGCCTGCGCATCGGGGCAGACGATTATGTCGTCAAGCCCTTCAACCCGATTGAGGTTGTTGCCCGTGCCAAGGCCGTTCTTCGCCGCTCGGGCGTGGCCTCGGCCGCGGGTGTTCTGCGTGCCGGCAATCTCGCCATCGATCTTGATGCCTACGAGGTGAGCTTTGATGATGGCGCCGGGCCTGTGCGGCTGTCTCTGACACTGACGGAGTTCCGCATCCTCGCGCATATGGCCCGCAGTCCCGCCCGCGTCTTCACCAGAAGCGAACTGGTGGACGCCTGCCTGCCCGGGTCCGACGCGCTGGACCGCACGGTGGACAGCCACCTCAGCAAGCTGCGCAAGAAGCTGGAACAGGCTGGCGCCACCGGCCTGCTGCCCGGCGTGCGCGGCATCGGCTACCGCTTGTCGGCGTGATGCCATGAGACCGCGAACCGGATTGAGCCGCCAGATCCTCATCGCCATGTCGGCCATCACGGTGATGGCCGGCTTGCTGGTGTTCTTCGGATCCTATCTCACCTACAGCGTCATCATTGCCCTGTATCCGGCACCTGAGGATCTGGACAGCTGGCTCACGGTCACCGATCTGGTCATCCTCGGGTGTGTTATTCTTCCCGCGCTTGCGATTGCAGCCTTTGTTTCCCTGCGCCTGTCGCGCAGGATTCTCGCCCCCCTTGAATCGCTGGCCCGCAGCGCGCGTGAGATCGCTGCCGGTGATCTCTCCTCACGCGCTTCAGCCGGAGACAAGGCGCTCGGAGAGACAGCCGCGCTGATCGGTGACTTCAACACGATGGCACAGCGCCTTCAGGACATGGCGGCCGAAATGGCCCTGTGGAACGCCACCATCGCGCATGAACTGCGCACGCCGCTGACCATCCTGAAGGGCCGCCTGCAGGGCATGATTGATGGCGTTTTCGAGCCGGATGAACGTTCGCTGCAGGGGCTGATCCAGCAGGTGGACGGGCTTGCCCGTCTGGTGGAAGACCTGCGGACGGTGACATTGGCCGGCAGCGGTCATCTGGATCTGCAGATCGAGCCGGTTCACCTCGCGCGGGAAATCGCCGGCGTGGCCAATCTTGTTGCGCATGACTTCCGGGCAGCCGGCTTCCGGCTGGAACTCGCTCTGGAGGACCTGGTGGTTGCCGTTGATGCAACGCGGATCCGGCAGGCGCTGCTGGCGCTGCTCACCAATGCGCGGCGCTATGCAGTGCGCGGCCGGATCACGGTCAGCCTTGCCGGGGTGGAGGACCGGATCGTCTTGTCCGTCGCCGACGAGGGGCCGGGGCTGCCACCTGATATTGTCGCCCGTGGCTTCGTGCCTTTCGTCCGGGGCGATCCGGTCCGCTCGCGCGAGCTTGGCGGCAGCGGCCTCGGGCTATCCGTGGTGCGGGCCATTGTGGAGGCCCACGGCGGCCGCCTCCGCTACCGGACGACACCCGCAGGCGGGGCGCTGTTCGAGATGGTTCTTGTGAGGATGGAGCCTTCGGCGGCGACAGACGGTCTGTGAGGCCGCAAAGTTGTGGATGCCGTCGCGGAGAGGCAACGGTCCGGTCCACGTTGCAGTGCAGTATCTGGCGGCCAATGCCTTGAAAATGATGCCCTGTCATTTTTATCAATTAAGTTGATGCCAGACCGGTTCCGTCCCTGACGCAGGTGCAGTCTGGCTTCGCTGTTTCAAACCGCAGCGTATTTTATTGGGGTTTTGGCGCTGATTTTCTGTATTGATCTGAGGAATTTTCAGAGTCTTGAGTCTAGTTCTGGATATATATCTGAATTTTAAGTTTTATCTACGTATTTTCAAATGAAAATACGTATATCACGATTTGAATGTCATATAAATTTCATGATATTCGGGCCCCGGATTAAGATCCGGTTCATTCAATGATGTGATCCAGTGCGCCGGGAGATGAAATTCTTCGGAGCAAACGGATATCATGGGCAGACTATCCCTTTCCTTCACCAACCTCTCGTTCCTGTACAAGGTCTGGGGCGGGTTTGGTGCGATTCTGGTTCTGACTGCGCTTGTCGGCGGTCTCGGGATTGTTACGCTGACGGGTCTTTCGCAGCGCAGCGAGATCGCTGATGAAGCGCTGGCCACGATCACCGAGTTGAAGGCGCTCTCGGCCGCACGCGAGGCCTTCCTGCGGCAGCCGGATGCAGATGGTGCGGTTCAGGTGACGGCGGCGCTGAGGTCTCTGGATGCGACGCTGGAGGGCCTTGCCAGATCGCTCGTCAGCAATCCTCAGCCTCTGCAGAATGTCGCCGCTGCCCGTGGCATGGTCTCCGGATTTGGCGCGACATTCTCATCTGTCGAGCGGGACACCCAGTCGCTGAAGGACAAGCTGGAAGTGATTGAGCGCGCAACGGCGCAGCTCGACAGCCTGACCCGCACCATCGCCAACGAATTGCAGCGCCAGCAGCGCGATGCGGCGGACGCGGCCACCTTGAGCACCTCTTCTCAGGAAGATCTGCGCCAGCTCGGCCATCTTGCCCGCGACATGCAGGATCGCGTGGCCTTCCTGCAGCCGATGTTCGGCATGGGGGCTGATTTCAAGCTGAGCGAAGTCACGCCGGAACTGCGGGCCCAGATTGGCGAAACGCTCGATACGATCAAGAGCCAGGCTGAAAAGCTTGAAGGCTCCCGGTTCAAGGTCGTGCAGACGGGGCTGCTTGAGCAAGCCACCGCCCTGCACGCAGTTCTGCCGGTGATGCTGGACGAAACCAACCTCTTCAACCGCATGGGCCAGAAGAAGGAAGTGGCGGACCGGATCGGCATCCTGACCACCCAGATCATGGACGCCCGCTTTGCCATCTATGGCGCGCTGGACCGGGCACTGGATGATGCCAACGGCCTGCAGCAGAAACTCGCCGCCCTGACCCGGATCGGTCAGCAGGCGCTCGAAATCTCCGGCTCGATCTCCAGCGTCAAGACGGACACCACCAGCTTCGTTGCGGATATGGGCGATACGGACCCCAACGCGGTGGAAGCGGAAATCGACATGCTGAGCATGTATGCCATGCAGCTGGATGGGGCCTCGGCCTATGTGCCTGCCGCTTCCACGGCCATCTCTGCCATGCCGCAGGCACTTGAAGATTATGCCAGCGCTTTCACGGCCATCCGGGAGGCGAGATCCAGTCTCGAGGCCAACCGGGCGGAACTGGACCGGTTGAGCGTCTTGCTGCAGACCACCGCGACCGACCTCGCCCGGGCCCAGTCTGCGGCCAACCGCACCGCCGGGCAGCGTGCCGTCACTACCATTGCGATGGCGGTCATTGCCGCCATCGCGCTCGGCTTCGGTCTCGCTTTCGGGCTCAACCGTCTGATCACCCGCCCGATCCGGGCCATGACCAGCTTCATGCGCCGTCTGGCCGATGGTGACACATCCGCGGACGTGCCCGGCCTCGGCCGTGGCGACGAGATCGGCGGCATGGCCCAGGCGGTGCAGGTGTTCAAGGACAACGCGCTGGAGCGGCTGCGCCTCGAGCAGGAGCAGGCCGCCAGCCAGGCTGTCAGCATGGCCCGCCAGCAGAAGGTGGATGCGCTGATTTCCGGCTTCCGCGCAACCGCACAAAACCTGATCGCATCTGTCGGCAGCACGGCCGGCAATCTGGACAGGACGGCACAGCGCCTTGCCGTCATCGCCCGCGAAAGCTCGGAACGCGCCAGCCAGACGGCCGATGCCTCGGAAGCGGCGCTGGCAGGTATGGACAGCGCGGCTGCGGCAGCGGAAGAGCTGTCCATGTCCGTGCAGGAAATCGGCAATCAGGTCTCCCGCACCACCCAGGTGGTCAGCCGTGCAACGCATGCCACGCAGGAAACCAGTGCCAAGGTGGACGGGCTTGCGGCAGCGGCGGCCAAGATCGGTGAGGTGATCACCCTCATTCAGGCCATTGCCGCCCAGACCAACCTGCTCGCCCTCAACGCCACCATCGAAGCGGCGCGGGCAGGGGAAGCCGGCAAGGGCTTTGCCGTTGTGGCTTCCGAGGTGAAGGAACTCGCCAACCAGACCTCAAAGGCAACCGAAGAAATCGCCGCACAGGTCAATGCCATCCAGCATGCCACCAGCGACTCGGTGGCTGCCATCACCGGCATCAGTGAAACCATGGGTGAGGTGGACAGCTACACCGGTGCCATCGCATCGGCCATGACCCAGCAGAACTCGGCCACCTCGCACATCTCCCGCAGCGTGCGCCAGGTGGCGGACAGCTCTTCGGCGGTGGCCGGCAACATCCAGGAACTGTCCAACGCTGTTGCGGAAACCAGCAGCTCCGCCGATGTTCTGCTCGACGCCTCCGACGAGCTGAACAGCAAGACGCGCATGCTGAAGGAAGAAGTCGACCGCTTCCTCGCCGAAGTGGCGGCGGCGTGAGACGGGGGGAGGGGCACCTTCGCCTCCTCACTCTCCGAGGTCGCCCCGGCCAAGCGGAGCGCGAGCCGGGGTCCACTCGCTTGCAGAGCGGTGAAATCTAAGTCGAACGGCGCGGTAAGGCTTCAGGGCAATCCGCCCATCAGGCAGGCAGTCTCAGCAGATCCGGGCAACGCTCTGGAAATGAGTAGGCCCCGGGTCCTCACTGCGTGCGGCCCGGGGTGACGCCTCGTGTGCCTTGCTGTCCGTTTCTCTTCCGTACGAATGTGAAGCGGGGCAGTGCCCCGCCTCGATCGTCCCTCAGGCCGCAGCGACGGCGCGTTTGGCCATGACGGTAACGAGGTTTGCGCGGTATTCGGCAGAGCCGTGGATGTCGGAGAGCATGTCATCCGCCTCAAGGGCAATGCCTGCCACCGCATCCGCCGACCACTTGGCAGCCAGAGCTGCTTCCATGGCATCGGCCCGGAACACGCCGCCCTGACCGGCGCCGGTGACGGCGACGCGCACCGAGCCATCCTTGTGGCGGACGACGAAAACACCGGCCATGGCATAGCGGGAGGCCGGGTTCGGATACTTGGCGTAGGCCGACTTTTCCGGAACTTTGAAGCTGATGGCGGTGATGATCTCGCCGTCCTCCAGCGCCGTCTCAAACATGCCCACGAAGAAGTCTGCGGCGGCAATGTCCCGCTTGTCCGTGTGGACGGTGGCATCCAGCGCCAGCACGGCGGAGGGATAGTCTGCTGCCGGGTCGTTGTTGGCAACAGAGCCGCCAATCGTGCCCATGTGGCGCACATGCGGATCGCCAATGCCGCCCGCAAGGCTGGCAAGGCCGGGGATCAGGCGGCGGACGAGATCAGAACCGGCCACATCCGCATGTCTGGTGGCCGCGCCGATGCGCAGCGTGCCGCCGCTTTCGGTGATGCCGTGCAACTCCGCAATCTGGCCGATGTCAACGAGGTCACTCGGCGCGGCAAGGCGCTGCTTCATGGTGGGGATCAGGGTCTGGCCACCGGCCAGCAGCTTGCCGTCATCCGCCTTGGCGATCAGGCTGGCAGCATCTGCGACCGAAGCGGCCCGGTGATAGCTTGTCTCATACATCGTGTTCGTTCTCCTCAAAGGAAAGCGTCAGCAGAGGGCAGGGCCGGGTGCAGCCATGGGGCGCGCCCGGTCCCGCTTGTGTCAGGTCACTCAGCCGCCAGAGGCTGGCTGGCGTTGCGGATCGCCTCCCACACCCGCTGGGGCGTGGCGGGCATGGCAAGGTCGCGGATGCCGAGCGCATCCGTGATGGCGTTGATGACGGCCGGGGGCGAGCCGATGGCACCGGCCTCGCCGCAGCCCTTCATGCCGAGCGGGTTGCCCGGACAGATGGTCTCGGTCGTCAGCAAGGTGTAGGACGGCACGTCATCGGCGCGCGGCATGGCATAGTCCATGAAGGAGCCGGTCAGAAGCTGGCCGCCCTCGTCATAGGCCGCATTTTCCAGCAGTGCCTGGCCGATGCCCTGCGTCAACCCGCCATGCACCTGGCCTTCCACGATCATCGGATTGATGATCTTGCCGAAATCATCGGCGGCTACGAAGTTGATGATGGCGGTCTTGCCGGTTTCCGGGTCGATTTCCACCTCGCAGACATAGGTGCCTGCCGGGAAGGTGAAGTTGGTGGGATCGTAGAAGGCCCCTTCCTTCAGTCCCGGCTCCATGCCAGCCGGCAGATTGTGGGCGGTATAGGCGGCGAGTGCCACCTGGAAGAACGGCAGGGACTTGTCCGTACCCGCCACCTTCAGTTCACCGCCTTCAAACACCACGTCGCCTTCCGCCGCTTCCATCAGATGAGCAGCGATCTTCTTGGCCTTGGCCTCCACCTTGTCCAGCGCCTTGACGATGGCGGACATGCCGACCGCGCCGGAGCGCGAGCCATAGGTGCCCATGCCGAACTGCACCTTGTCCGTATCGCCATGGACGATGGACACGGTGTCCGTATCGACGCCGAAGCGCTCGGCGACAAGCTGGGCAAAGGTGGTTTCGTGGCCCTGACCGTGGCTGTGCGAGCCGGTGAGCACCTCGATGGTGCCGACCGGGTTGACCCGCACTTCCGCCGATTCCCACAGGCCGACACCTGCGCCCAGCGAGCCGACAGCCGCTGACGGGGCGATGCCGCAGGCTTCGATGTAGCAGGACAGGCCGATGCCGCGCAGCTTGCCCTTGCGGGCCGCTTCCGCCTTGCGGGCCGGGAAGCCTGCGTAGTCGATGGCCTTCAACGCAGCATCCAGCGTCGCGTCATAGTCGCCCGCGTCATAGCACATGATGACAGGCGTCTGGTGCGGGAAGCTGCGGATGAAGTTGCGGCGGCGGAACTCGGCCGGGTCGAGCCCGACCTCGCGGGCTGCCGTCTCCATCATGCGCTCGATCAAATAGGTGGCCTCGGGTCGTCCTGCACCACGATAGGCATCGACCGGCGTGGTGTTGGTATAGACGGCCTTCACGTTGCAGTGGATGGCCGGGATATCATACTGGCCGGAGAGCAGCGTCGCGTAGAGATAGGTCGGCACGGAGGAGGAGAACAGCGACATATAGGCACCAAGGTTCGCCACCGTGCTGACCCTGAGGCCGATGACCTTGTGATTGGCATCAAGTGCCATCTCCGCATGGGAGCGGTGGTCGCGGCCATGGGCGTCGGTGAGGAAAGCTTCCGTGCGGTCGCAGACCCACTTCACCGGACGGCCCGTGCGCTTGGAGGCCCACAGGCAGACCATCTCTTCCGGGTAGATGTAGATCTTGGAGCCGAAGCCGCCGCCCACATCCGGTGCGATCACGCGCAGCTTGTGCTCGGGTGCGATGTTGTAGAAGGCGGAGAGCACCAGACGCGCCACATGTGGGTTCTGCGAGGTGGTGTGCAGGGTGAAATGCTCTTCGGCTGTGTCATAGTCGGCGAGCGCGGCGCGCGGCTCCATCGGGTTGGGCACCAGCCGGTTGTTGGTGATGTCCATCCGCGTCACATGGGCGGCCTTCTCGAAGGCGGCATTGGTGGCCGCTTCATCGCCGATCACCCAGTCATAGATCAGGTTGCCCGGCGCTTCCGGATGCAGCTGCGGCGCGCCCGGTTCAAGGGCGGCGACCGGATCGATCACCACCGGCAGTTCCTCATAGGACACGAGAACAGCCTCGGCCGCATCGCGGGCCTGGCCCAGCGTTTCGGCGATGACAACGGCAACCGCCTGACCGGCATAGCGCACGGTTTCCGGCTCCAGCGCCCGCCAGGCGCCCATCTTCATCGGGCTGCCGTCGCGCGAGTGGATCATCCAGCCGCAGATCAGGTTGCCGACGCCATCCCCCACCAGCTGCTCGCCGGTCAGAACCGCCTCGACACCTTCCATCTCCAGCGCGGCGCTGGCGTCGATGCCGGTGATGCGGGCGTGGGCGTGGGGCGACCGCACGAAGGCCGCATAGGTCATGCGCGGCGCGGTCAGGTCATCAGTGTACCGGCCCTTGCCGGTGATGAAACGCTTGTCTTCCTTGCGCAGCGCACGTGCGCCAATGCCTTGAACTCCCATGGCATAACTCCCTCAGACAGGTTTCCTGCAAGGCCTTTGCCCGCAGGCCGTTTCCTTGTTCCGCAGTGCCGGACGCCGCCTCCTCACGGCATCTTGTCCAGCCCTCCGGCTTGTCATGTGCCGTGCAGGTTTCGCGTCCGCACGGATGGGGATGCTCTGCGGCGCCTTGAAAGGCTCAAGCGCCGCGCGGGCCTGGATCTATTCTGCGGCGGCCCGCAGGCCGGCCATCTGGTCGGCGGCCGCCTTGATGGCCTTGACGATGTTGTGATAGCCGGTGCAGCGGCAGATGTTGCCTTCCAGCTCGTGGCGGATGGTGGCCTCATCCAGATTTGCGCCATGCCGCTCGATCATGTCCACGGCGGCCATGATCATGCCGGGGGTGCAGAAACCGCACTGCAGGCCATGATGCTCGCGGAAGGCCGCCTGCACGGGATGCAGCTCCGCACCATTGGCAAGGCCTTCGATGGTGGTCACCGTGGCCCCTTCCGCCTGTGCGGCCAGCATGGTGCAGGACTTCACGGCCTTGCCGTTCACATGCACCACGCAGGCCCCGCACTGAGACGTGTCGCAGCCCACATGGGTGCCGGTCAGGCCCTGCGCCTCGCGCAGGTAGTGAACGAGCAGGGTCCGGTCCTCGACAGCGGCCGAGACCTTCTTGCCGTTCACGGTCATTGACACTTTTGCCATTCACACCTCCCTCAATTGGTCCCGCTCTCTGGTCGCGTCACCAGCGGGCTAAAAGATATTCTGCTCCTTACCTGCTCATGATGGCGAGGATGACGATGATCGCCGCCAGTGCGGCGAGACCCCATACCACCGGCCCGCCAAAACTTCCCTTCACCGCCGCAGCTTCGACTGTCTCCTCAGCCTCATGCACGGCGTGTCCGATCGTTTTCTCCACGTCCTCAACCGCATGGACAACGGCGTCGCCCGCCTGTTCCATCGCAATCGAGCGGGCTTCTTCCAGCGTGCCTGCGTCCGGCTCGCCGTCTTCGGCCGTTCCGGTGGCAGCCGCGTTTCCGGCAACCATCTGCGAGAAATTGCCGAAGAACTCGTCGGCCATCTTGCGGGCGGTGCTGTCGATCAGGCGGCTGCCCAGCTGGGCCAGCTTGCCGCCCACCTGTGCCTTTACGGTGTAGGTGAGAATGGTGTCCCCGCCGTCTTCGGCAAGGTGCACATCGGCGGAACCCTTTGCAAAACCCGCAACGCCACCCTTGCCTTCTCCGGCGATGGTGTAGCTTTCCGGCGGGTTGAGATTTTCAAGCGTGACCGCGCCCTGGAATTTTGCCTTCACGGGGCCGATCTTGGCGGTGACGGCGGCCGTCATTTCCGTCGGCGAGGTCATCTCCAGGCTCTCGCAGCCGGGAATGCATGCTTTCAGCACGTCCGGATCGTTCAGGGCATTCCAGACATCGGTTCGCGGTGCCGGGATGCGGTATTCCCCTGTCATGTCCATTGTGTGTCGTGCCTCTCTCTCCTCGGGCGCAGGTTTGCTGCGGCTCTGGTGCCTGTAGCGGCTCACCGTCCGCTTGCCGTCCACAGCCTGCCCGTCCCATATGGCTCTTGTCTTGCGTCCTCCCAAGGGTGCCGGACTGGAAGGCAGCTGGCAAGCCCATGGAGAAAAAGAAGAAAGATTGCAGCCAGAGCCTGGCAGATGTCACCGTCGCGCGCCTTGTCCACCCATCGGCGCCTTGCGCCCCTCCCAGAGCTGCCGGGCTGCGTCCTGCCCGGCAAGGATCTGGAGTGTGCGCTGCTCCTGCGTAAGGGAAAAGACCTGTGCGGCAATAAATCTGGCCTGATCTGTCGCAGATTTGAGACAGGTAGGGGGATCAGCCGTCGAGGCCGAACTGGCTCATCTTGCGGTACATGGTGGCCCGGCTGATGCCGAGGTCCCGGGCGGCGGCCGAGACATTGCCTTTTGCCCTGGCAAGGGCGCGCCGCAGGGCGGCTTTTTCTGCCGCACGTGGATCTTCCTCCGCCGCCGTGCCGAGATGGGTGGCTGCGCCGGGGGCAGAGGCAATGATGGCGTCGGTCAGGCCCAGCATCTTGCGGGCATGGCGCGTTGCGCCGGCGATCACATCATCCGGGGCCAGCGCCAGAAGAGACACGCCGCCCTGTCCATGCCCCTTGGCAACGACGATGCGGCACTCCGGAAAAGCGGCGCGAAAAAGGTCGCTTTCCACCGCACGCGCACTTTCGTTCACCACCATGGCCAGCACCTGGGCAAATGCGAGGGAGAAATCCCGGCGGCAGCTCGAAATGTCCAGCACCGCCGCCAGTTGCCCCGTGTGATCGAAGATCGGGGCGGCAATGCAGCTTATTTCCGTGTTGATGACCCGGAAATGCTGATCCTGATGCACGATCACCGGGCGTTTCTCGATGGCGCAGGTGCCGATGCCGTTGGTGCCCTGCTGCGCCTCGCTCCACACGCCGCCCGCCGTCAGGCCCCAGCGGGCAAATTCGCTCTGATCTCCCGCCGCCTCGCGGGTTTCCAGCACAAGGCCATCCTTGTCACTCAGCAGGATGCTGCAGCCGCTTGGGGCAAGCGTTGCATTCAGCCTGTCGAGGGCAGGAACAGCGATTTCGAGCAGGGACCCCATCCGGTCGCGCGCTTGTGCAAGGGCATGTTCTTCCACCCGCACCGCAGGCCGGTCCAGATTGGGATCAAGGCCATGATACAGCATCGAACGGCGCCAGGAGGCCGCCACCAGAGAATGAGCTGCGCAGCCGTTGTTCTCGACGGTCTCCCGCACCCGGTCTGCGTGCTTGCGCGTCGCATCATGAGAACCTGGCAGCATCTAATTCCCCCAATACATGATGCATCACTCACCCTGTACGGGTACAGCCGACCAAATTCGCACCAGCTTGTCAAAGTAATTTCTGTAGAAATTTCAATTGCAAGCCCAGAAAGCTGTGTCCCCTAGGGCAGTTTTCGCGGGGAGCATAAAACCGGCTAGCCGATTGACCGCAGGCCCGCTCCGCCCTAATGGCTGAAGCAGCACCTTCTTATCGAGATTTCCGGAAAGTTTTGCCCGTGGCCCAGGCCCCTCAGATCCCGCAAAAGCCCGCCGCCGCCGCTGAAACCGGCCATGCCTCCCTGCCCGAGCGCGGAGCGGCCGCTTCTGCTGCCACCCGTCCGGGCCTGCCGCCTGCGGCCCGCTGGCCGGTGATCCTGGAAACCGCCGGGTGGAAGGATTATGCGCTGCTGGATATGGGGCGCGGGCAGAAGCTGGAGCGCTATGGCCGCTTCACGGTGGTCCGGCCCGAACCGCAGGCCATGGGCCTGCCGCGGCTGAAGCAGTCGGTCTGGGACCGGGCCGATGCGGTCTTCACCGGTGATGTGGACGAGGAAGGCCCCGGCCGCTGGAAGTTTGCCGGCAGTGTGCCCGAGACCTGGGAAATGGCCTATGGCCCGGCGCGCTATCTCGGCCGCTTCATGTCCTTCCGCCATGTGGGTGTGTTCCCCGAGCAGGCCCCGCACTGGGACTGGGTGATGGAGAAAGTCCGCGAGGCGCGCGCCGCCGAACCCGGCCGTCAGGTCAAGGTGCTGAACCTCTTCGGCTACACCGGCCTTGCCTCGCTGCTGCCCGCTGCCGCTGGCGCCCATGTCACCCATGTGGACGCCTCCAAGAAGGCGATCGCCTACGCCCGCGAAAATCAGGACCTGTCCGGCCTCGGCGATCTGCCCATCCGCTGGATCCTCGAAGACGCCAGCAAGTTCGTCGCTCGCGAAGTGCGGCGCGGCAGCACCTATGACGGCATCATCCTCGATCCGCCGAAATATGGCCGCGGCCCGAAGGGCGAGGTGTGGGACCTTTTCGTCAACCTGCCGGAGATGCTGGACATGCTGCGCCAGCTGCTGTCTCCCAACGCGCTCTTCATGATCCTGACGGCCTATGCCATCCGTGCCTCATTCCTGTCGGTGCATGAACTGATGGCCGAAACCCTGTCGAAGCAGGGCGGCCTGCTGGAATCCGGCGAACTTGTCATCCGTGAGGAAAAGGGCGAGCGCTGCCTGTCCACATCCCTCTTTTCCCGCTGGAGCGGCGCATGAGCGAGCAAAGACCCCGCATGGGGGCGGTGAAGCAGATCACCAGCCATTCCAACCCGATCATCAAGGAGATCAAGGGCCTCGTCGCGTTGCGCAAGCACCGCACGCAGTCCGGCCTCTTCGTGGCGGAAGGGCTGAAGCTGGCGACGGATGCGCTCGATGCGGGCTGGACCGTGCGTTATCTGGCGCTGGGTCCGGAAGCGCGGGACAACCCGATTGCGCAGAAGGCAGCCGCTACGGCCAAGTCGCGCGGCGCACTGATCCTGGAGGTGAACACGCCCATTCTGGAGGCGATCACCCGCAAGGAAAACCCGCAGATGGTGGTTGGCGTTTACGAGCAGCAGCTGACGCCGCTGGAGCGCATCGACCCGGCCCAGTCTACCGTCTGGATCGCTCTCGACCGGGTGCGCGATCCGGGCAATCTGGGCACGATCATCCGCACGGCCGACGCAGTGGGGGCTTCTGGCGTGATCCTCATCGGCGACTGCACCGATCCCTTCGCGGTGGAAGCGGTGCGCGCCACCATGGGCTCGCTCTTCCACGTGCCGCTGGTCAAGACCTCAGCGGACGCCTTCAAGGCGGTGATGGCGAAGTGGCCGGGCACGGTGGCGGGCACCCACCTTGCCGGTTCCGTCGACTACCGCACGGTGGACTACCGCGAGCCTGCCCTCCTCGTCATGGGCAACGAGCAGCAAGGCCTCTCCGATGATCTGGCTGCTGCCTGCAAGACGCTGGTGCGCATTCCGCAGGCCGGGCAGGCGGATAGCCTCAATCTGGCGGTGGCCACCGGCATCACGCTTTACGAAATCCGCCGCAAGAAACTGAGTCTCTGAGCATCAGGGAGAAGCCCATGCGCCTGTTCATCTTCGGAGTTGGCTATTCCTCGAAGGCTTTCGTGGAGCGCATCCGGCACCGCTGCAGTTGGATCGGCGGCACCACGCGCTCCGGGGCCAAGGCGGAGCAGCTGAAGGCGCTGGGTGTCGAGCCCTTCCTCTTTGACGGCACGCAGCCGGGCAAGGGCATTCTTGAAGCTCTGGCCGGCGCGACCCACGTGCTCCAATCCATCGCGCCCGATGAGGCAGGCGATCCGGTGCTGATACACCACGGCGCGGATGTTGCCGCTGGGCGCCCGCAGTGGATTGGCTATCTCTCCACCGTCGGCGTCTATGGCGATCATGACGGCGCCTGGGTGGATGAAGATACGCCCTGCCGCCCGGTGTCGCGCCGCTCGGTGCAGCGGGTGGAGGCTGAAACCGCCTGGCTGGAGTTTGCCGCGAAGGAGGATCTGCCGGTGCAGATCTTCCGTCTGTCCGGCATCTATGGACCGGGCCGCAATGCGCTCGTCAACCTGCGCAATGGCACGGCGCGGCGCCTGGTCAAGCCGGGTCAGGTGTTCAACCGCATCCGGGTCGAGGATATTGCCGGCGCGTTGGAAGCGTCCCTCGCAGAGCCGAAAACCCGGATTTACAATGTAACCGATGATGAGCCTGCACCGCCGCAGGATGTCGTGACCTATGCCGCCCGGATTTTGGGGATGCAACCGCCTCCGGAACAAGATTTCGAGACGGCGGAACTTTCGCCGATGGCACGCTCCTTTTACGGGGAGAACAAGCGTGTCTCAAATGCGCGGATCAAAAGAGAATTGGGATTTGAATTTTCATACGCAAACTACCGGGAGTCGCTGGACCAATTAATGGAGAATTAAACACTGTTATATCTGTCAATATACAACCCTCAGAAATTGCAAAGAATTTCCGGCGGATTGACTTCAGATTGAATATTCTTGACCGGATATGCTCTTAATTTGGTCGATGTGACCTTTAATTGCGCAGTTTCATTCATTCTTAACTGGCTTATTTCAGCCTTGTGCATGTAAAAAGCACGAGGCTCATCATGAAGAATGTCTGCGCCGCTTCGATTCTTGGTTTGCTTGCAATGGGGTTGCACTCCGCTGCTTTGGCCCAGCCATCCGCTCCCGATCCTGCGTCCCTGATCACCCCGGCCGTGATTGAGAGCATACGCGCGGAACTGGGCAATCCCATTGTGCCTCTGTCGATCAAGGCGCAGAACGGCAAGCGCGGCAGGATCTCGCAAGCGGAGATCGATGCTCTGGACAAACAGTGGGTGGATGAGCGCAAGGCGAGCGACAAGCCCCTGATCGCGGCCACCCTGTCTGCCCCGCTGTCCACCTATCTTTTGCGCATGCAGGCGGGAAGCCTGGGCCTCTATGCCGAGATTTTCGTGATGGATGCCAATGGGTTGAATGTCGGCCAGAGCAGCATCACCAGTGACTACTGGCAAGGCGATGAGGCCAAGTTCCAGAAGACATTCCCCTTCGGCGCCGATGCCGTCTTCATCGACAAGGCCGAATGGGATGAAGACCTGAAGGTCTGGCTCTCCCAGCTGAACATCACGATCGCCGATCCCGAAAGCGGAAATCCCATCGGTGCTGCCACCATCGAAATCAACCTGACCGAGCTTGAGCGCCGTTCAGGCGCCGGAAGCTGACGGGAGGCCAAAGATGCTCAAGAATCTGTCTGTTGCCCAGAAGGGCATTGCCGCCTTCGCCGGGTTGTCGCTGATCAGCGTCGCGGCGGGTCTGACCACCTATTACAAGACCGTCGCTGCCGCCGACGCGGTGACTGCCATGTCACAGCACTATCTGGTTGCCACGCAGATCGACGATCTTGAGGTCTCCGTGATTCAGGAGAACCTTGAGCTGAAAGTCTTCCTGCTGACGGGAGACCGTGAAGCGCTTGCCCGGGCCCAGGCGATGGGAGAGGAGGTCAAGGGGCTGCTCGCCACGCTTGGCAGCAGTGTGGCGGATGTCTCCCCATCCGATGCCGGTCTGGTGTCAGAAATTGCAACGACGCTGAATGCCTGGCAGGTGCAGTTTGTCGATGCGCAGATCCAGAACATGCGTACGCCCGAGACAGTGGATCTTGCCCGGGCGATGGAACTGTCGGGTGAAGGCAATGCGCTTCAGGCCAAGGCCACTGAGGCCATCCGGGCGCTGGAAGAGACAATCGACGCGAAGATCGAGCAGCTCGCAGAAGTCGAGAAGGAAGCCCTGTCCGATGCCCGCACAATCGCACTGGGCAGCGCGGGCCTGATGCTGCTCTTTGCCATGCTTTTCGGGTTCCTGAACTTCCGGCTGGTTTCGCAGCCGTTGAAGACCCTGTCCGGCGTGCTCGGGCGTCTTGCCGATGGGGATCTGAACGCACAGGCGAACCTGGGCGGCCGGCGCGACGAGATTGGCGACATGGCCAGTGCCATGGAAGTTTTCCGCGAGAACATGCTGCGGACCCGTGAGCTCGAAGCGGCTGGCGAGCGTCAGCGTACCGAGGCTGAAGCAGCGCGCAAGCGTGGCATGGATGAAGTCGCCAGTTCATTCGAGACGGCCGTCCTCACCATCTCCGACGAGATGATCGGCGGGCTGACGAACCTCAAGGGCACGGCCTCCTCTCTGGCGACCATCGCCAGCGAGACCAACCGCCAGGCTTCTTCCGTCGCCGAGGCGTCCCAGCACACGACGAACAACGTCAACACGGTTGCCAGCGCCACGGAGGAACTTTCCGCCTCCATCGCCGAGATCAACGAGCAGGTCCACTCCGCCTCGAAGGTGGCCGCCAAGGCCGAGACCGAGGTGGACCGCTCCAATCAGGCGGTCGGCAAACTGCAGGATGTGGTGGTCCGCATCGGCGATGTGACGCGTCTCATCAATGACATTGCCAACCAGACCAACCTGCTGGCCCTGAATGCCACCATCGAGGCAGCGCGCGCCGGTGAGGCGGGCCGCGGATTTGCCGTCGTCGCCAGCGAAGTGAAGGCGCTGGCGGAGCAGACCGCCAAGGCGACGGAAGAAATCGACAGCCAGATCTCCGAGATGCGCGTGGCAGCATCCGAGTCCATTGAGGCGACGGCTGCCGTGGCTGAAATGGTGAAGCTGATTTCCGAACGTACCACGGCCATGGCTGCGGCGACCGAGCAGCAGAATGCCGCCACCAACGAGATCGCCCGCAACGTCTCGCAAGCCGCCAGCAGCACCCATGGCGTGACGGACTCCATCGGTACTGTGAGCAACTCGGCACAGCAGACGGGGGTCATCAGTGAAGACATGCGCCAGGCCATCGAGGAGCTGCATGACCGGTCGGCCCGCATGCGTCAGGCGATGACGGACTTCCTCAATCAGGTGCGCGTTGCCTGAGGCCAGGATGAAGCAGATCAGGACCGGGCCGGGAGGCCCGGTCCCTTTCATTTGGGCACCGGAGTTTTTCACTTG
Organism: Pannonibacter sp. I15F10I1; assembly: GCF_900185665.1. Classification (NCBI taxonomy): domain Bacteria; kingdom Pseudomonadati; phylum Pseudomonadota; class Alphaproteobacteria; order Hyphomicrobiales; family Stappiaceae; genus Pannonibacter; species Pannonibacter sp. I15F10I1. Next base: position 378,485 of record NZ_FYAN01000029.1, on the reverse strand, counting down.
GTGCAGGGCAATCAATGTTGATTGCCTTTTAATTGAAAATTGTAATATCTATGCGCGTAAAATTGACAGGTTCACCTTGTGATTAGCCGTGACGATCCATAAAATTGAGTAAAATTCTAAACAAATCTAGTCGAGGAATGGGTCTTTCCCAGGCGGATGTTTCGGGGTGGACATCCTCCGGCCGTTATAATCTGCGTGTCCGCACGCTGATTTTATATGGAGGGGCGATCACTCTTGCCATCAGCGCCGCGTGGTCGGCTTTTTATGCCGGTTACGGAGTTCTGTTCCACTCGTTCTGGACTTTTTTAGCCGCCTTATCAGGCGCGGTCACGATGTTCCTGGCATGGCGCTACCGGCTCAGGGAGGCAGCTATCGTCCTCTCGCATGCGGGGCTGCTGACCACTCTGATTGGATGCTTCTTTGATGTGCCGCCGGAAGGGCTGGGCCGGGCTGTACATTTCAATCTGTTTCCCATTGTCGCAGCCACCTTTCTGGTTTTCAGCCATGAGGGGGTCTATCTGCGGGTGCTGCTGCCGCTCTTCGGCGTGTTGTCGTTTCTGATCGTCTCGCTGGGTCTGGCGCCGCTGCCCCCGCACGAATTCGTCAGTCCGGTCGCCGGTCTGCCTGTTGTCATCGGGCTGCACACCATCACCGGCATTGTGGGACTATGCATTGTCGTCATCGCATTGCAGACCAGTGTGAGCGCCCGCCACGCCATGGAAGGCGAGATCCGCAAGGCAATCGCCAGGGGGGAGTTCTATCTCCAGTATCAGCCTCAGGTGGACGCAAGTGGCCGGACACTGGGCGCCGAGGCGCTGCTGCGCTGGAAGCATGGCAAAAAGGGAAATATCTCACCCGGAGCCTTCATTCCGCTGGCCGAGGAAACCGGGCTGATCATTCCCATTGGGGAATGGGTGCTGCGCACGGCCTGCGCCCAGCTCGCCGCCTGGGCTGCTTCGCCGCTGACGGCGCAACTGACCGTGTCCGTCAATGTCAGCGCATCCCAGTTCCGCCAGCCGGATTTCGTCGAGCAGGTGCGCAGCATCGTGCGGCTGAGTGGCGCACGCCCGGAGCTTTTGAAGCTGGAACTGACAGAAAGCGCCCTTGCCGAGGATGCGGAAATTGTCGGCAGCAAGATGCAGGCCCTCAAGGAGCAGGGCATCAGCTGGTCGCTGGATGACTTCGGCACCGGCTACTCCTCGCTCAGCTCCCTGAAGCAGCTGCCGTTTGACCAGCTGAAGATCGACCAGTCCTTCGTCCGTGACCTCCTGAACGATGACCGCAACCTGGCGATTGTCAGCACCATCCTTCAGCTTGGCCAGAGCCTGGGGCTGGAGATCATTGCCGAAGGCGTGGAAACGCAGGCGCAGTTTGACCTGCTGCAGGCGGCCGGATGTTCCAGTTTCCAGGGCTATCTGTTCAGCCGCCCGGTTTCCGCAGCCAGTCTTGCGGATTTCATCGAGCAAGGCCCCGCCGGTCTGCGCGCAACCGCTCCGGATTTTGCACCTATGCGCGCGGCTGAACTCGCCACCACTTGACATTGCTCTTCCCAGGGCCCATCTGTGTAGCCGTGCAGCAATGCCGCAGCCTGCTAGAGGATGCGGAGAAGAGGCCGTTAGGCTTCTGTTAACCACGCAAGTGTGAAGCTGACACAAGGCAGCCACCAGTCATTCCTGACAAGAGGTGGCGATCCTCCAATGACAACTGTCATCGAGCCGTCGAAAAAGCCAGCTATAGAGCTGGCCGATGACCTATGATGTGACGTAAAGAAAGAAGAAAAAATGGACCACGGAAATGTAAAGTGGTTCGACATGCACCGGGGAATTGGTGCGATCGAACCTCAGGAAGGGGACGACGTCCTCGTTGATCTGGCGAGCCTGCGCCGTTCCGGCATCGGCAGCCTGCATGAAGGCCAGCTTGTTGCCTTCGACATGGCCTTCCGCGCCGGCCGCAGCATGGCCGAACATGTGAAAGTGCTGTAAGCTGCCGCATTCCTGCGGCTTGCAGCTTGTTCCTTGCCCTCGCGTTTCTGCCTGTGGATGGATGACGTTTCTGGAAGACGGACTGATGCAACGTTCGCCCGGAAATGCCTGCAGGATTACCATCAGAAACGCGCAAGGCTCCCCCGACGGTCTCACCGGCCGCCGCCAAACCTCTCCCTCTCAAATCGGCAGAACGTGGGTGTCCTTGACATCCTCCATCACCGCGTAGGTATGCGTTTCACGTACGCCCGGCAGGTTCAGGATCACCTCTGCCAGAAACTGCCGGTAGTGGGTCATGTCGCGCACGCGGCTTTTGATGAGATAATCAAAGCCGCCTGCGACCATGTGGCATTCCAGCACTTCGGCCGAGCGGGCCACCGCTGACGCAAAGGCGTCGAACACGTCCGCCGTCGTCTTGTCCAGTTTCACCTCCACGAACACCAGCAGCCCGAGATTGAGCTTCTGCGGGTTCAGCTCTGCGGTGAAGCGCAGGATGTAGCCCTCGCGGATCAGCCGTTTCATCCGCTCGGACGTGGCGGTGGCGGACAGGCCGATCTTCTCGGCCAGATCCGTGTTGGTGATCCGCCCATCCTCCTGCAGCGCGCCCAGGATTTTGCGGTCGATCCGGTCAAGGTCCGGAATATTCTCCATCAAGAGGCCTCATTTCCAGAAAATATCAGGTTTCATAGCCTGTCTTTGGCGAAAACCAAAGCGAGATTGCGGGTAATCTGGCGGAAAGCCCTGTTGCGCCCTGCGCCTGCCGGAGATCCGATCTTGAAGCCTGCGTCTGCCCCGCTTGCCCCCGCTCTCACCGCTTCCCCTTTCCGCGCGGAGTTCGCCCCCGATGATGGCGCACTGGTGCGCCGCATGCTGGCGGAAACCCGCCTTGCCGCTGATGCGGAAGCGCGGATCGACGCCAAGGCTACAGCCTATATCGAAGACATGCGCGGCGCCCGTTCGGGCCTTGGCGGCGTCGAAGACTTCATGCGGGAGTTCGGCCTGACCACCCGCGAGGGCCTTGCCATGATGGTGCTGGCCGAGGCGCTGCTGCGCGTGCCGGATGCGGCCACCGCCGACAAACTGATCGAGGACAAGCTGGCCGCCGCCAAATTCGGCGAGGGGGAAGGGCGCAAGTCCGACACCTGGCTTGTGTCCGCTTCCTCCTGGGCGCTCGGCGTCACCTCGCGGCTGCTGCATCCGGGCGACACGCCGGACAGCATCCTCACCAGCCTTGTGCGCCGCATCGGCATGCCGGCCGTGCGCACGGCAACGCGGCAGGCCATGCGCCTTCTCGGCCACCAGTTCGTGCTGGGCGAAACCATCGAGGATGCTCTGAAGCGGGCCAAGGCTCTGGAGCCGAAGGGCTACCGCTTCTCCTATGACATGCTGGGCGAGGGTGCGCGCACGCAGGCCGATGCGGAACGCTACTTCCGCTCCTATGCCGCCGCCATCGAGGCCATCGGCAAGGCCGCCGGGTCCCGTCCCCTGCCGGACCGGCCGGGCATTTCCGTCAAGCTGTCGGCACTGCATCCGCGCTATGAGGCGGTGAAGGAAGAGCGGGTGATGGCCGAACTGCTGCCCCGCGTGCTGGACCTTGCCCGCATGGCCCGCGCCCATGATCTCAACTTCACCATCGACGCGGAAGAGGCCGACCGGCTGGAACTGTCGCTGGACCTCATCGCCCGGATCGTGGCCGATCCGGTGCTGGAGGGCTGGAATGGTTTCGGCCTTGCGGTGCAGGCCTATCAGAAGCGCGGACAGGAGGTCATTAGCTGGCTTATTGATCTGGCGCGCCTTCACAACCGGCGCCTGATGGTGCGGCTCGTCAAGGGCGCCTATTGGGATACGGAGATCAAGCGGGCGCAGGAGCGGGGGCTCGCAGACTATCCCGTCTTCAGCCGCAAGGCCGCGACGGACCTGTCCTATCTCGCCTGCGCCCGCCGTCTGCTGGCCGCGCGCGATGTCATCTATCCGCAGTTCGCCACCCACAATGCGCTCACTGTCGCCCAGATCCAGGAGATGGCGGGCAAGCCGGAAGGCTTCGAGTTCCAGCGCCTGCATGGCATGGGCGAAAGCCTCTACAAGGCCGTGGTGGAGCGCGATGGCTATCCCTGCCGCATCTATGCGCCCGTCGGCGGTCACAAGGACCTCTTGGCCTATCTGGTGCGCCGCCTGCTGGAAAACGGCGCCAATTCCTCCTTCGTCTCCATCGTCGGGGATGCCAGCATTCCCGCAGCAGAGCTGCTGAAGCGCCCTGCAGAATTGCTCGAAGGGGGCGAGCGCGCCCGAAACCGCTCCATCGCGCTGCCTGCAGATCTCTACGCCCCCACCCGCCGCAATGCGGCCGGGCTGGAGCTGGGCGTCGAAGCCGAGCGAAACGCGCTGCTTTCCGGCATGGCGCGCCAGAGCTTCCCGGCCGTCACCGCCCGTCCGCTGGTGCCGGGCCATGAGGGGGCCATCCGCCCGCGTGCCCTGCTGTCGCCCATCGACGGCAGCCTTGTGGCCGGTGAAGTGGCCGAGGCTGACGCGAAGCTGGCAGCAGCGGCCATGGAGGTTGCGGCCAGGGGCTTTGAGAGCTGGTCCCGCACGCCGGTGGAAGACCGCGCCGCTGCCCTCGACCGGATGGCGGATCTGATGGAAGAAAACCGCGACCGGCTGATGGCGCTGCTGGCGGCCGAAGCCGGCAAGACGCTGACTGATGGCATTGCCGAAATCCGCGAGGCGGTAGATTTCTGCCGCTATTATGCCGCTGAAGCACGCGGGCTCTTCGGCGAAGGCCGTCTGATGCCCGGCCCGACGGGCGAGGAAAACCGTTACCGCCTGCGCGGGCGCGGCGTCTTCGTCTGCATTTCGCCCTGGAACTTCCCGCTCGCCATCTTCCTCGGGCAGGTGGCAGCCGCGCTTGTCGCCGGCAATGCGGTGGTGGCCAAGCCCGCCGAACAGACGCCGCTGATTGCCCATGAGGCGGTGCGCCTGTTCCATGCCGCCGGTGTGCCGGAAACCGCGCTGCTCTATGTGCCGGGCGACGGCGCAGTCGGTGCGGCGCTGACGTCCCATCCGAAGGTGGCGGGCGTTGCCTTCACGGGCTCAACGGAAACGGCCTGGGCCATCAACAGCGCCCTTGCCGCCCGTCGCGGGCCCATCGTGCCGCTGATTGCGGAAACCGGCGGCATCAATGCCATGCTGGTGGATGCCACCGCCCTGCCGGAACAGGTCTGCGATGATGTGGTCACCTCCGCCTTCCGCTCCGCCGGGCAGCGCTGCTCGGCCCTGCGGCTCTTGTTCCTGCAGGAGGACGTTGCGGATCACCTTCTGGAGATGATCGAAGGTTCGGCGCGCGAGCTTACTCTTGGCGACCCACGCCTTGCTGAAACCGATATCGGCCCGGTGATCGACCGCGAAGCGCGGGACAACATCCTCACCCATGTGCGGGTGATGGAATCGGCCGGGCGGCTGAAATTCTCCGGCAAGGAGCCGGACGTGACCCTCGCGGGCGGCACCTATGTGGCCCCGCAGATCATCGAGCTGGAACGTCCCGAGGACCTGACGCGCGAAGTCTTCGGCCCGGTGCTGCATGTGGTGCGCTACAAGGCAAAGGACTTCGGCGCCATGCTGGAAAAGATCGCCGCCTCCGGCTACGGCCTGACGCTCGGCGTCCATTCCCGCATCGACGCCACGGTGAAGCAGGTGGTGGACCGGCTGCCGGTGGGCAATGTCTACGTCAACCGCAACATCATCGGCGCTGTCGTCGGCACCCAGCCCTTCGGCGGCGCGGGCCTCTCCGGCACTGGCCCCAAGGCCGGCGGCCCGGCCTATCTGCAGCGCTTCGCCCTCGAACAGGTCATCTCCCTCAACACCGCCGCCTCCGGCGGCAACGCCAGCCTGCTGGCCCATTCGGGGGAGTAGGGGGGGAGGGGCTGTATTTCTTCCGGACTGTCAGTCAGACACCAGTTTCTCTCTTTCGTTGATAGGACAGCGTTCAAAAGCACGCTGGACATCAGACTGGAAAGGAGAAGAAAATGTAGCTACATTGGAGCTACATGAAGGGGGGGAGACATGCACTCAGATTCGGTCGTACGTGCTCGCATCGACAGGGACACAAAGGAACGGGCAACCGCTGCTCTGGAAGCAATGGGGCTTTCTGTTTCGGATGCGATCCGGCTGCTGATGATCCGGATCGCTGATGAACAGCGGCTCCCATTTGCCGTTAAGATTCCAAATGCCGAGACCCGTATAGCCATAGCCGAGATTGAAAGCGGCAAGGGCAAGAAGTTCGCCAGCGTGGAGGATCTGATGGCGGACCTGCATGCGGATGATTGAGTGATTGCGGCCTGCATCCCCTCTGGCATTGCGCCAATCTGCATCATAAGTATGATGAAGTATGATCATGCTGCAGGAGGTTCCGTCATGGGCGCTGTCGAACGAATGACGATCACCGTGCCGGCCGAAATGGCCGAGACATTGCGTCAGACGGTAGCGTCGGGCGAATATGCCTCGGCCAGCGAAGTGGTCCGGGAGGCTCTTCGTGCCTGGACCCGTAGCCGGGACACGGAGCGGCAGGACCTGGAGGCCTTGCGGGAGGCGATCAAGGCGGGGCTGGACAGCGGGCCGGGCATCCCGGCGGACCAGGTGTTCGCAGAACTCCGTGCAAGATATGCGGTGAAGCCCTGATCCATGGCGCGGCTGATCATCCTGCCAGCCGCCATGGCCGATCTGATCGAGATTGGTGACTTCATCGCCCAGGACAATCCTGCCCGAGCCCTGTCCTTTGTGGCCGAAATCGAGGCCAGGATGCTTCAGGCTGCTGAACGTCCGGAAAGTTTCCCTGCCCGGGACGATCTGTGCAAGGGACTGCGTTCAGCCCGGCATGGGCGCTATCTGATTTTCTTCCTCGATGCTGGTGAGGAGGTACGGGTTGTGCGGGTTCTCCACGCCATGCGAGATCTGCCGGACCTGCTGGGTTGAGCCCTCAGGGCCTGCCATTTTCAGCCGCCCCCTCACCCCCCTGCGGCGCACCGACCTTTGCGCGGCTTGCCGGATCAGGCAGGCAACACCGGTGTTCAGGTCTTCTGTCCGCCGCCGCTCCAGTCAGAAAAGAAGACCCCAAGGTGGCCAAATGGGGTCACCCCTGCCAGTCCATTGTCCAGGGCCTCCTTCACCGCCCCGGTGGACTGCATCTCAAGCGTCCATTTTGTCGATCTGCCGAACTCATTCTGGGATGTTATTGAGGTGTAGGAGAGATTGAGGCCTTCAACCTCGGCCGGGTCTTCAATCCTGAGCGTGCCATTGGCCACCGCATCACGCAGTTTCTGCAGCTCTTCGGTCTTGCCTTCCCGTTCCAGTTGGGCCGCGTCTCCGGCCAGGTCAAAGAGAAAACCCTGAATCAACATCACCTGTTCGGAGTCGGTGGGATCTGTCCCGCCAATGCCACCTCTATGGACAATCCTGTGTTGCTCGATCAAGTGCTCGAAGTCGTAACCCTTGAAACCGCCAGCGGCTGCGTCCTTGAGAACCTTCAGCGGTTCGAAGGAACCATCCGTCTTGCCGGAGCCCGGAGCCTGGGTGAAGAGGGCTTTGCCTGCCTCTCCGGTTCTGGAGGCGGTGCCGCCCTTCTGTGCCGTGAGGATTTCCTGCAGCTTGTCGGCCACTTCCTTGTCGGAGCCCATCCGGGACAGGGCTTCCTGTGCCTGCCGTGACAGGTCGACAATGGCGGCCGGGTTGCCGGCGGCGCCGCCAGCCTGTTCTGTGCCAGAGCGCCCGCCCGGCTGCCGCCCTTCCGCCTCCGCCGCGCCGGGCTTGCGCAGCGAACTCAGCAGATCAGACCCCGAACGCGGGAGACCGGAAGCAATCTGTGTCATGGCATCACCTTGTTGAGAGGGGCAGCGCGGCTTGCCGGATCAGGCAGGCAGCAGCGGTGTTCAGGTCTTCTGTCCGCCGCCGCTCCAGTCGGCAAAAAAGGCCCCAAGGTCGGCATGGGCGGTCACCTTTGCCAGTCCCTTGTCCAGGGCCTCCTTCACTGCCCCGGTGGACTGCCTCTCAAGCGTCCATTTTTCAGATATGCCGAACTCGTTCTGGGATATTTTCACGGTGTAAGAGAGATTGAGGCCTTCAACCTCGGCCGGGTCTTCAATCCTGAGTGTGCCATTGGCCACCGCATCACGCAATTTCTGCAGCTCTTCGGTCTTGCCTTCCCGTTCCAGTTGGGCCGCGTCTCCGGCCAAGGAAAAGAGAAAATCCTGAACGAGCTGTTCCTGTTCGGAGGCGGCCGGCCCGATAATGCTAAAACCGTCTCTCTCGGCAATTCTGTGTTGCTCGATCAAGTGCTCGAAGTCGAAACCCTTGAAGCCGCCAGCGGCTGCGTCCTTGAGAACCTTCAGCGGTTCGAAGGAGCCATCCGTCTTGCTGGGGTCCGGAGCCTGGGTGAAGAGGGCCTTGCCTGCCTCTCCGGCTCTGGAGGCGGTGCCGCCCTTCTGTGCCGTGAGGATTTCCTGCAGCTTGTCGGCCACTTCCTTGTCGGAGCCCATCCGGGACAGGGCTTCCTGTGCCTGCCGTGACAGGTCGACAATGGCGGCCGGGTTGCCGGCGGCGCCGCCAGCCTGTTCTGTGCCAGAGCGCCCGCCCGGCTGCCGCCCTTCCGCCTCCGCCGCGCCGGACTTGCGCAGCGAACTCAGCAGATCAGACCCCGAACGCGGGAGACCGGAAGCAATCTGTGTCATGGTATCACCTTGGTGAGGTGTTGGGGAGAATCGTAATCACAGGTTGCATATTGGGGCGGCAAAAGTTAACAGCTGCTTAACATTTACCGGGAAGGCGCGGGCCGCAGAGTTCCCCCTCACCCCCCGAGAAATCCTTCCAGCACGTTGACGCAGTTGGAGCCGAGGGCGTCGACGGCGTAGCCGCCTTCCATGACGAAGAGGGTGGGCTTGCCGAGGCGGGCGAGCCTGGCGCCGAGGCGCAGGAAGTCTTCCGGCACGAAGCGGAACTGGGAGATCGGGTCGTTTTCGTAGGTGTCGAGACCGAGCGAGACGATCAGCACGTCCGGGGAATAGACCGTCAGCCAGCGGCAGGCTTCTTCCAGCGCTTGGGCGTAACGGGCCCAATCGGTGCCGGGCGGCAGCGGCCAGTTGTGGGTGAAGCCCTTGCCGGCCTTTTCGCCCGTCTCGTCCGCATGGCCGAGGAAATAGGGGTATTCTTCCTTGGGGTCGGCGTGGATGGACAGGAACATCACGTCGGCGCGCTCGTAGAAAATCGCCTGCGTGCCGTTGCCGTGGTGATAGTCCACGTCAAGGATGGCGACGCGCGCGGTGCCCTGATCGCGCAGCCACTGGGCGGCGATGGCGGCATTGTTGAGGAAACAATAGCCGCCGAAGTAATCGGCTGCCGCATGGTGCCCCGGCGGGCGGCAGAGGGCGAAGGCGGAGCGGTCGCCTTCGCGCAGGAAGCGGGCGGCGGTCAGTGCGGAATTTGCGCTGGCCGTGGCTGCGGCCCAGGTGTGCTCGCCCAGCGGCGTGCCCGCATCAAAGGAGAAGCGGCCCAGCAGCCCGTCGATGTGGCTGGGCGTGGGGGCGGCGCGCAGCTGGCGCACGGGCCAGACGAAGGGGAAGGCCTCGCCCTGCCGCCCGGCACCGGTCCAGCGGCTCCAGAAGCTTTCAAGGAAGTCGAGATATTCGCCCGTGTGCACCCGCTCCAGCGGGGCGCGGCCAAAGTCCTGCGGCGTCCACAGAGGGCCGATCTTGCGGGCCAGGATTTCGCTGCGCACCATCTCCGCCCGGCTGGGAATTTCCACGGCGGGTTTCAGCTTCCCGTCCGAGATTTCCATCTTCGGGTCATGGGTCAGCTGGACGGGCGAAAAAACGGTCTTCATGCGGTGCGGCTCACGGCTGGAAGCGGAACTCGGTCACCTGACTATAGGTTGTTCCGGGCCGCAGAACAGCCCCCGCAAACTCCGTATGGTTAGGGCTGTCCGGCCAGCGCTGCGGCTCGAGGCAAAGCCCGGCATGCTGGCCATAGCGGCGCCCTTCCAGCCCCTCGTAAGGCAGGCCAAGGCCTGAGGCATCATAGAACTGGACGCCCGGTTCAGTGGTCCAGAGCTCCATGGAAACGCCCGAGGTTTCGCCTTCCAGCACGGCGGCAAGGCGCAAGGTTTCCGAGGGTGTGTCCGCCACGCAGAAGTTATGGTCGTAGAGCACCCGCGCATGGTCCGCGCCGGTCTGGCGGACCGGCCGCTTGGTGCGGAAGTCAAAGGCGGTGCCCGCGACGGGCAGGATCCCGCCGGTGGGGATGCAGTCTGAATCGACCGGCAGATAGCGGTCTGCAAGGATCTGCAGCCGGTGGCCGCTGATATCGGTGGAACTGTCGAGATTGAAATAGCTGTGATGGGCAAGGTTGACCAGCGTTGGCTGATCGGTCACCGCGCTCATCTCAAGGCGCAGCGTGCCGTTCTCCAGCAGCGTGTAGCGGCAGCGCAGGTCCACATTGCCCGGATAGCCTTCCTCGCCATCGGGCGAGGTCAGCGTCAGAAGCAGGCTGGAGGCGGAGAGTTCGGCGATCTGCCACAGCTTCTTGTCGTAGCCGCACTGGCCGCCATGCAGATGATTGCGGCCTTTCTCGTTGCAGGTGACCTGATGGGACACGCCATCCAGCGTGAAGCGGCCAGCGGCAATGCGGTTGGCATAGCGCCCGCAGGTGCCGCCGAAATAGGCGCCGTGGGCCTGATAGTCCTCAAGCGTGTTGAGCCCGAGGACCAGCGGGCGGCCATGAAGGCGCAGGTCCCGGAGGGTTGCGCCATAGGTCAGGACGGCAGCTTCGAGGGAACCGGCCCTCAGCGTGACTTCATTGACGGTTTCACCGCCGGGAAGGGTGCCAAAGGGCCGGATCATGTTGTTGCCGTCCGTTCAGGTCAGGATCAGAGGGTCTGGTTGTAGGCGCCCACTTCCGGGTTCTCGCGCAGCACCGCATCCACGGCCTTGAACATCTCGTGCAGGCGGGCTTCGGAGGCGGGGCTCTCCACCACCACCACAAGCTCGGGCTTGTTGGAAGAGGCGCGGACGAGGCCCCAGGTTCCGTCTTCCGTGACGACGCGCACGCCGTTGACGGTGATGAGATCGGTGATGGCCTGTCCGGCCACCTTCTCACCTGCGGCCTGCATGGCCTGGAAGCGGGCAACCACCTTGTCGACGATGCCGTATTTGATCTCGTCCTCGCAATGCGGCGCCATGGTGGGCGAGCCCCAGGTCTTCGGCAGGGCGCGGCGCAGGTCGGCCATGGACTTGTCCGGGTTGCGGTCCATCATGTCGAGGATGGCGATGGCCGAGACGAGGCCGTCGTCATAGCCGCGGCCGATCGGCGCGTTGAAGAAGTAGTGGCCGGACTTTTCAAAGCCGACGATGGCGCCCAGTTCCGTCACGCGGCGCTTGATGTAGGAGTGGCCGGTCTTGAAGTAATCGGTCACCGCGCCATTGGCCTTCAGCACCGGATCGGTGTGGAACAGGCCAGTGGACTTCACGTCCACCACGAACTTGGAGTTCGGGTAAAGCGAGGAAATGTCTCGGGCGAGCATCACGCCCACCTTGTCGGCGAAGATCTCTTCACCCTCGTTGTCCACCACGCCACAGCGGTCGCCGTCGCCGTCAAAGCCGAGGCCAACGTCCGCACCGGTTTCCAGAACCTTGTCGCGCAGGGCATGAAGCATCTTCATGTCTTCGGGGTTCGGATTGTAGTTCGGGAAGGTGTGGTCGAGTTCGGCGTCGAGCGGAATGACTTCCGCGCCCAGCATTTCCAGAACGCGCGGGGCAAAGGCACCGGCCGTGCCGTTGCCGCAGGCCGCCACGACCTTGATCGGGCGCTTCAGCTTGGCACGGTCCGTCAGGTCCTTGATGTAGACGTCCGCGAAATTGTCGACATAGCGGTAGGAACCGGAACCCTTGGCGACAAAGGCGGAGTTCAGCACGATGTCTTTCAGGCGGCCCATTTCTTCCGGGCCGAAGGTCAGCGGGCGGTTGACGCCCATCTTCACGCCGGTCCAGCCATTGTCATTGTGCGAGGCGGTGATCATGGCAACGGCCGACACGTCCAGCGCGAACTGGGCGAAATAGGCCATCGGCGACAGGGCAAGGCCGATGTCATGAACGTTGATGCCCACAGCCATCAGGCCGTTGATGACCGCCATCTTGATGGAGGCGGAATAGCCGCGGAAGTCATGGCCGACGACGATATCCGGACGGATGCCGCGCTCATGCATCAGGGTGCCGATCCCCATGCCGAGGGCCTGCATGCCCATCAGGTTGATTTCCTTCTCGAACAGCCAGCGCGCGTCATACTCGCGGAAGCCGGTGGGCTTGACCATCGGCTTGGATTCGTAGGCGTAGGTATTCGACTTCAGAAATGCTTCGGGTTTGGGAAACATGATGAACCTCGCAAAAGCTTGTGCCGGAAAAGACTAACGAAATGAGGGATGTCCGAGCGGCTGGACATTATTGAACCAGAAGCATCGTGTCACCAGAAATGTCAAATCGTTTGAACCGGCGCAGCGCTGACATGCCAAGCAGTGGTGTCGACAATGAGGCATCGGGAATGACCACTGCATCCACATCCCGAAGATAAAGAGGGCCCAGCTCCAGGGTTTCGATCTTCACCGGCGCAGCGGCGATGATGCCGTTGGCGGTGTTGACCCGGGCGGTGAAGTCCTTGTCTTCCGGCCTTATCCCGGCGCGGCGGGCGTCAGACTGGGGCAAGGCGACGAGCGTTGCGCCCGTGTCCACCATCATCTTCAACGTCCGGCCATTGATGCGGGTTCCCGCGATGAAATGCCCGTTTGGCTCCGCCTTCAGTTTCAGGCTGCCGCCTGTGGCCTGAGCGGCTTGCTCTGCTGCGGGGGAAGGGTCTTGCGCTTGCGTCCAGCGCTCCACCAGCCCCGGCACGAAAGGCACCAGAGCTGCAAGCAGAACGAGGACGACGAGATAACGCAGCATGACCTTGCCGGACACACGGAGGATGGACGGGAGATCCTTGTCACATCCGGCTTAGCATCCGGTGAACGGGATCAGCTGCGGGAGCTATCGGATTCACATCAGATCCGGACATTGCCGGCAGTGAGGCGTTTGTATTTCGGGAGGGCGCCTGCCGCCCCCCTCTCCCCACGAGGGCTACTGCATGCACACATCATGCCCGAAGCAGAATACAGATCAGGGAAAGCGTGAAGTCTGGTCACTCTGGCACGGCGTTTCAGCCCCCCTCCCCCTCGTGGGGAGGGGTGAGGGGTGGGGGGAAAGGCCTCTCCGTCTGGCGGAGTGTCCATTGATTTCGGACAGCTGCTCCTTGTGAGACCTTTTCAGGCATCTATCTGTTTTTCATATCGTTTCCGGCTCAGAGCCCCCCACCCCTTACCCCTCCCCACCAGGGGGAGGGGGGCGGACAGGCTCTACCACAGAAAAGATGCATCACTGCGGGCGTTGTCTGAGCCTGATGTGTGAATTCGGTAGCCCACCAGGGGGAGGGGGGCTGAAAGACCGTGCCAGAGTGACCGGACTTCAGGCTTTTCCCAAGCCATCTTCGGCTTCAGATGCAGTGTTTGCATGCAATAGGCTGCGGGTGATGGGAAGCGTTGCGGCGAGCTGGCGGATTGCGGCGGCATCGGGGGCGCTGCCCTGCGCGCCATTGGCGGTGCAGGCAAGGCTTCCGGCGGCAACGCCGAAGGCGAGCGCCGCGCCCAGTTCATCGCCCCGGTCAAGCGCCGCGGCAAAGGCGCCGCAGAAGGCATCTCCTGCGCCGGTGGTGTCCACCACACGCACCTTCGGCGTGGGCACGCTGTAAAGCGCCGTGCCGTCATGGGCGATGACGCCCTTGGCGCCCAGCGTCACCACTGCGAGCCGCGCAGAGCCAAGGCGGCCTTCGGCGACGGTGCGCACAAAGGCTTCCGGCTCGCCCGGCAGGCCGAGCTTTCCGGCAATCTCCATCGCCTCGCTCTCATTGGCGATGACGATATCGCTGAGGCTGGCCAGCTCGCTGACGGCAGGGTCTCCGGCTGGGGCGGTGTTGAGGATCACCGTTGCGCCAGCCTCGCGTGCGGCGGCGATGGCGGCGCGGATTTCAGCGGCAGGCGTTTCCATCTGCATCAGCAGGAGGGAGCCTTGAGGCAGCTTGCCCTTGAGCCAGCCGGCAGACACGCGGGCGTTGACGCCGCTGGCGACGATGATGAGGTTCTCGCCGCTGGCCTCGACGCCGATCATGGCAATGCCGGTCGCCCCATCGAGGCGGCGCACGCCGGACAGATCAACGCCAGCGGCTTCCAGATTGGCAAGGGCCGGGGCGGCGAAGACATCCGTTCCCACCGCGGCGGTCATGGCCACGTCCGCTCCGGCGCGGCGGGCGGCCAGCGCCTGGTTGGCGCCCTTGCCGCCGGGAAAGTTCTGATGGTCCGGCCCGGCTGCCGTTTCACCCGGCAGGGGCAGGCGCTCGACCGCCGCCACGAGATCAAGATTGATGGACCCGAAGACGGTGATCATGCGGGGCTGCTCCTGCCGGTGTCTGTCTTACTTCGTGCCGTACATGCGGTCGCCCGCATCGCCAAGGCCGGGGACGATGTAGCCATGGTCGTTCAGCTTGGCATCGATGGAGGCGGTGTAGACCGGCACATCCGGATGGGCGGCGATGAACTTGGCAACGCCTTCCGGGGCTGCCAGCAGGCAGAGGAAGCGGATGTTGTTGGCGCCGCGGGCTTTCAGCTTCTCGACGGCCGCGATGGCCGAATTGGCGGTGGCCAGCATCGGGTCGACGACGATCACGAGGCGCTCGCCCAGATCTTCCGGGGCCTTGAAGTAGTATTCCACCGGCGTCAGGGTTTCCGGGTCGCGGTAGAGGCCGACATGGGCAACGCGGGCGGAGGGCACCAGATCCAGCATGCCTTCCAGCAGGCCGTTGCCGGCGCGCAGGATCGAGGCAAAGACGAGCTTCTTGCCCGCCAGCGTCGGGGCCTGCATCTCGCAGATCGGGGTTTCGATGGTGATCTGCGTCAGCGGCAGGTCGCGGGTCACCTCATAGCACAGCAGGGTCGAGATCTCGCGCAGCAGGCGGCGGAAGCCCTGGGTGGAGGTGGCCTTGTTGCGCATGATCGTGAGCTTGTGCTGGACCAGCGGATGATCAACTACGATGGCTCCGGACATGTCTGCCTGTCTCCTGTTCTTGCGGCTTTCCGCCGGTGTGTCTTCTGATGTCTCTGTCTTTTCCTATGCACCGAAGAGCGCTCAAAAAACAGTCCCGGCGGCGGCAATTTTGCCGAAGTCCTCAACAGCTGCCGGGTTTTCCCGCAAAAGCATGGCAGCAAGCGGCAAGGTGCCCGCTTCCTCGATGCAGGTCAGCGGCAGGTCTCCGGCTCCCGTTTCCAGAATGTCCCGGACCTTGTTTGCCAGCTCAAGGGTCAGCGCTCCGGTGAGCCCGCGCAGCATGGCCGCCTGCACCCGGGCATCGCCGTCATGCAGGGCGAAGGAAACAACACCCCCTGCCAGCAACAGCTGCACATGCGCTGTGTCCGTGGGCCCGCCAAGGGCATCAAGGTCCAGCGGCGCAATGCCGGCCCAGGCCAGCGGCTCGATGAGGGAGAGCGCCAGATATCTTGCCCGTTCATGCAGCGGCAGCAGAGGCTCGCCAGCCATGCGGCCTTCGAGCGCCGGCACGCGGACCGTATCGCCCAGCGGCACGCCGTTGAGGCTTTCGGAGCCCTCCCACAGCGGCACCAGCCCTTCCAGCACGAGCGCGAAAATCCGCGCAAGGCTCAGGCTGCCGTCTTCCTGCCCCTCATCGAACAGCACGTCGAACAGCCCTCCGGGCCGTGGCTCGTCATCGCGGGCAAAGAGATCGGGCCGCATGCCTGCAAGTTCCCCCAGCCGGTGCAGGCGGGCAGCGAGAGTGGCCGCATGGCGCTCATCCACCTGCAGGGCGCGGGCAAGCTCTTCCGTTTCCACCCGGATCAGCGCATGGGCATCGGCGCGGATGGGATCGGCGGGCACGGCGGAGAAAAGCCCGCTGGCGAAAGCGGACAGGGTGGCTGCCGTCATGCCTTCAGCGCCTGCAAGCCTCTCTCCGGTGAAAGGATCATCGAACTGCCAGCCTGGATCCGCAGGCGGGGTCATCAGCACCGCGGTGATGGCCGCATCAAAGGCGGCACGGCCCATCATCCGCACATCGGGAAAGGCACGCGCACCGGCAATCATGCCCCAGCGGTCTTCTCCGCCTGCCTCTGCCAGCCGCCACAGGGTGTGCGGGGCCAGCCCGGCTTCCGGCGCCGCAGCGCGCAGGATCGAAGCCACCTGCTGAGCCAGTGGCTCCAGCTTGCCCTCATCCAGACGGATGCCGGCAAGCGCAGTCTGTCTGGCGAGATCCAGCAGGCGGGCGGCACCTTCGCGCAAGGCTTGCGCGGTAAGCAGGCTGATGGCCTCGGAGGGGGTTTCGGGGGCGGCGGGCGTTGTCATCGGCTTTGCGTCCTTTCGATGGAACGCTCTGGTCTTACAGACGTTGGGCCTTCAGGTCATGCCAGATTAGAGGGGAGGGGCTGCCATGTTGCTGCCGTGAAATCATGAACGGTTGATAAACCAGCCTCATGCACGATCCGGGACAAGCTTGTCTTGTCGTCTGACCTCTGTCTCGGGCAGCATGAGCCACGCTCCTCACGCCAAATGCGCTGCTGAGGCCACAAAAAGACCACTGCTGCTGTCCGGATTTCTTCATGTCGACCGTGCTTTCCATCGCCGCCCTCCTTCTCGGTTCCGGCCTCTTGCTGATGGCGGGCGGGCTGCACGGCCTGCTTCTGCCCGTGCGTGGTCTTGCCGAAGGCTTCTCCGACACGTCTCTGGGCATGCTGGGCGCGGGCTGGGCGGCGGGCTACATCGCCGGCTGCCTGCTGGTGCCGATGATCGTGAAGCGCGTCGGCCATATCCGCACCTTTGGCGTGATGGCTTCCATTGCTGCCATCTCCATGCTGCTGAACCTGTTGTTCATGATGCCGGAAGTCTGGATTCCGCTGCGCGCGCTCACCGGCTTCTGCTTCGCAGGCGGCGCCATGATCGTGGAAAGCTGGCTCAACGAGCGCGCCAACAACAAGACGCGCGGGCGGGTCTTCGGCATCTACACCATGATCAACCTGGGCTCGACCACGATCGGCCAGATGCTGCTGACGCTTGGTGATCCCACCGGCTTTGTCTTCTTCGTGGTGGGCTCCATCATCTATTCCCTGTCGCTGCTGCCCACGGCCCTTTCCACTGCCGCAACCCCCACGCCGCTGACGCAGGCAAGACTGGACCCGCGCAAGCTCTGGAAGAATTCGCCGGTTGCCGTGGTCGCCGTTGTCCTCACCGGCATTTCCAACGGCGCCTTCGGCACGCTGGGCGCGGTCTACGGGCGGCGCATCGGCCTTGAGGTGGGCGATGTCGCCATCATGATGTCGCTGTCGCTGCTGATCGGCGCCCTCATTCAGGTGCCGGTGGGCATGGTGTCAGACCGGATCGACCGCCGCCTCGTGCTGATTGGCATGGGTCTGGTCGCCATGGTCGTGGAAATTGTTCTGTCGCTGCTCTCCGCGCCCGGCAGCACCACGGTGATCATCTTTGTCTCGCTCTTCGGCGGCATGATCTATTCCATGTATCCGGTCATCGTCGCCCATGCCAATGACCATGCGGCGCCGGGGGAGTTTCTCAAGACCAGCGGCGGGCTGCTGATGCTCTATGGCGTCGGCACCATGATCGGCCCCATCGCGGCGGCCGCGCTCATGTCGGCCACCTCGCCGTCGGCCCTGTTCCATGTGACGGCGGGCGCGCATCTGCTGATGGTGCTCTTCACCCTCTGGCGCATGACCCAGCGGGCAAGCCTCAGTGTCGCCGAGAAGTCGGACTTCGTTCCGGTGCTCACCACGGGGCGGCTCTCCACCCCGGAAACCGCCGCCATGGACCCGCGCTCGGACGAAGAGCAGCAGAAAAAGGAAGCTGCGGCCTGAGGGTTTGCCAGCGGTTTGATGTCCGGCAGACATACCCCATGCCCGCAACCACTCAGCCGAGCTTCTGGTTGTCCACTTTGGCCAGCAGCCGTTCCTTCGTTGCCTTGTCGCAGAAGGCGGCTTCGATGGCGGTGCGGGTGAAGACACGCAGGTCTTCCTGGGTCCAGTTGAAGGTCTTGGCCGTCTGGCTGTATTCCCGCCCCAGCGTGGTGCGGAAGAAGGGAGGATCATCGGAGTTGAGGGTGATGCGCACGCCCGCCCGGCGCAGCAGGTTGACCGGGTGGAAGCGCAGCACCGGATAAAGCCCCAGCGCCGCATTCGAGCCGGGGCAGACCTCCAGCACGATCCGCTCTGCCGCCAGCCGGTCCACCAGTGCCGGGCTTTCGATGGCGCGCACCCCATGGCCGATGCGCCGCACGCGCAGGAAGTCGAGAGCCGCGCTGATGCTCTCCGGCCCGCCGAATTCGCCCGCATGGGCGGTCAGGCCCAGCCCGGCCTCGCCCGCCATGCGGAAGGCACGGGCGAAATTGGCCGGATGGCCCTCGCGCTCGTCGCCTGCAAGGCCGAAACCGGTGACCAGCGGATGCGGATTGGAGACGACCTCTTTCGCCACCCGCTCCACCGAGGCTGCGCCGAAGTGGCGCACGCCGACGGCGATCATCCGGCCTTCGATGCCGGTCTCCGCCTTGGCCCGCTCAAGGCCTGCCGCCAGTCCTTCCACATAGGACCGGTAGGAGAGGCCCGCCGATGTGGCATGGTCGGGGGAAATGAAGATTTCGCCGTAGATGGCTCCTTCGGCGGCCAGCATGCGGAAATAGGTTTCGCTCAGCTGCGCATAATCGCCGGGGCGGCGGAAGACGGAACTGGCGAGGTCATAGGCCGACAGGAAGGTGGTGAAGTCGCTCCAGCGGTACTGGCCCTTGGCGTCGATGATCGAGGAAACGTCGATCTCCTCGCGCTTTGCGATCTTCTGAACCAGCGCGGGCGGGGCTGCCCCTTCGATATGGCAGTGCAATTCCGCCTTGAGCACCTGCTCCTGCACTGCCATGGGCCGCCCGTCCTTCCCTGAAAGCTGCCTGCCGGGTCCATTTCATGACCCGGCTCAATCACTGACAAAGTTGTTCCCGCCGCCGCACGCTGCGTCAAGAAGAAGCGGCGCATGGAGGCCGCTTCCCGGTGGAAAGTCAGGCGCTCAGGAAGCTGCGGCCATGACGCCCGGCGGCAATGCCCAGATGCTCCGCGATGGTCTCGCCGATATCCGCATAGGTGCTGCGCCCGCCGATGCTGCGGCCAGCGATGCCAGGAGCAAAGCCCAGAACCGGCACATGCTCGCGCGTGTGGTCCGTGCCGCGCCATGTGGGGTCGCAGCCATGGTCGGCAGTCAGCAGCAGCAGGTCGCCGTCCTTGAGCTTCGCCATCAGCTCCGGCAGGCGCCGGTCGAACTCTTCCAGCGCTGCCGCATAGCCCGGCACATCACGGCGGTGGCCATAAAGGGAATCGAAGTCGATCAGGTTGGTGAAGACGAGATCGCCGTCCTGCGCCATGTCCATGGCTTCCAGCGTCTTGTCGAGAAGCTGGCCGTTGCCGGCGCCCTTCAGCACCTTGGTGACGCCCTGATGGGCGAAGATGTCGGAAATTTTGCCCACACCGATGACTGTACGCCCTTCGGCGGTCAGCCTGTCCAGAAGGGTGGGCTCGGGCGGCAGCACCGAATAGTCACGCCGGTTGGCGGTGCGCACGAAATCCGCAGCGCTTGTGCCGGTGAACGGGCGGGCGATGACGCGGCCGATGTTGTAAGGGTCCGCATGCCTACGGGTCACCTCGCACAGGGCATAGAGCCTTTCGAGGCCGAAGGCCTCTTCATGGGCGGCGATCTGCACGACGGAATCCGCCGAGGTGTAGAAGATCGGCTTGCCGGTGCGCAGGTGCTCCTCGCCCAGCTCCGCAATGACCTCCGTGCCGGAAGCATGCTTGTCGCCGATGATGCCGGGAATGCCCGTCTCAGCAACAATCGCGGCGATCATCTCCGCCGGGAAGGTGGGGATGGTGGCCGGGAAATAGCCCCAGTCGAACTCAACCGGCACGCCCGCAATTTCCCAGTGGCCGGACGGGGTGTCCTTGCCGTTGGAGACTTCTGCCGCATAGCCCCACAGGCCGGTGGGCGCCGGGTCCGGCGCAAGGCCGGGCAGGGTCTTGCCGGTGGACAGCGTGGCGGCGGCGCCAAGGCCGAGGCGGTTCATGTTGGGCAGATGCAGAGGCCCGCTGCGCAGGCCCGGCTTGTCACCTTCTCCGGCCGCACAGCGCTGCGCGATATGGCCCAGCGTGTCGGAGCCCTCATCGCCGAAGCGGGCGGCATCCTGCGCACCGCCGATGCCAAAACTGTCGAGCACAACGAGAATGGCGCGAGGCATGCTCTGTTTCCTTTTGTCCCGAGGCCAAAGCCTCTCATCTCATTTCACGGCAGCTCTTGCGGCTGCTTGTCGTTTGGCCGGAAGGAGGTGGCCTGATCAGACCCGCCCAGCCCAGCCCCCCAAATCCCTCCCCACGCGGGGGAGGGGGACTTTGCTCCCGATCCGGCTCCGGTTCCTCTCCCCCCTTGAGGGGGAGATGCCCCCGGAAGGGGGCAGAGGGGGGTATGCAGCCTCTCCAGCCTGGCCTGGAGGCTGTCATGTGTGGTGGCGCTGACACCCCCCCTCTGTCTGCTGACGCAGACATCTCCCCCTCAAGGGGGGAGAGGGGCGCTGCGGCCACGGTTGAACACCTCAGGCGAACCGGTCCGGATCGTCCACTGACACCGCACCTCACGGCGCGATCCCATGTTCATGCCCCTCACGGGGCGATTTCATTCATGCTTTGTATCGCCCCTCACGGTGCAATACGGGCAGCCACGATCGGGTGGTCCTCGACGCTGCCGGCATCGCCGGTGCGATAGGCGGCGTTGAGGGCCTCGGTTGCGCGGCGGGCGGCGTCTTCGGTGGCGGCATGGACGATGGCGAGCGGCGCATCCGCATCCACCCGGTGACCGATGCCGGCCAGTTCCGTGAAGCCGACCGACGGATCAATCACATCGGCCGCGACACGGCGTCCGCCGCCCAGTTCCACCACGGCAACGCCGATGGCGCGGGCGTCAACGCCGGTGACCACGCCCGGCTCCTTCGCATAGACCGGAGCAATGACGGGCGCCTTGGCGAGATAGAGCTCGCTCTTTTCCATGAAGTCCGCCGGGCCGCCGAGGGCGGTGACCATCTCGGCGAATTTCTCCGCCGCGCGCCCGCTTTCAAAGGCGGCGCGCATCAGATTGCAGCCTTCCTGGGCGCTTTCGGCAATGCCGCCGGTCGCCAGCAGCTCGCCGCCCTGCGCCACGGTCACGTCCCACAGGCGGCTGTCGATGGAGGTGCCCTTCAGGAAGTCCACGGCATTCTGCATTTCCACCGCATTGCCGGCGGCAGAGGCAAGGGACTCGTTCATATCCGTCAGCAGGGCGGTGGTCTTGAGGCCGGAGCCATTGGCCACACGCACGAGGCTTTCGGCGAGCGCCTTGGCCTCCTCGAAGCTCTGCATGAAGGCGCCCGTGCCCCACTTCACGTCGAGCACGAGGCCCTGAAGCCCCGCCGCCAGCTTCTTGGACAGGATCGAGGCGGTGATGAGATCGATGCTCTCCACCGTGCCCGTCACATCGCGGATGGCGTAGAAGCGCTTGTCCGCCGGGGCAAGGTCGCTGGTCTGGCCGATGACGGCGCAGCCCACTTCCTTCACCACCTTGCGGAACAGGGCATTGTCCGGCTGGGTCTTGTAGCCGGGGATGCTGTCGAACTTGTCGAGCGTGCCGCCGGTGTGGCCAAGGCCGCGTCCGGAGATCATCGGCACGGCCGCGCCGCAGGCGGCAAGGGCAGGGGCCAGCATCAGCGAGACGTTGTCGCCAACGCCGCCGGTCGAGTGCTTGTCCAGCACCGGTGCGTCCACATCGGACCAGTCCAGCACGGTGCCGCTGTCACGCATGGCCAGCGTCAGGGAGACGCGCTCGTCAATGGTCAGGCGGCGGAAGAAGATGGCCATGGCCAGCGCCGAGACCTGCCCCTCGCTGACGCTGCCATCGGCAAGGCCCTTGACGAAGAAGGCGATTTCTTCCCGCGTCAGCTGGCCGCCGTCACGCTTCTTGCGGATGAGTTCCTGTGCCAGCATGTCAGTATCCTTCGCGTGCGCTGCCTGCGCCGCCCTTGATCACGTCAATCAGTGCATCCAGCAGCCCGCTGGCGCCGAAGCGGAATGTGGCCGAGGAGACCCAGTTGGGGCCCAGAATCCGGTCGGCCAGCGCCAGATAGGCTGCAGCCTCGTCCAGCGTGCGGATGCCGCCTGCGGGCTTGAAGCCCACCTGACGGCCCGGCTGTTCGGTGCGCACTTCATCAATCACCGTCAGCATGATTTCGGCAGCTTCCAGCGTCGCGTTGACCTTCACCTTGCCGGTGGAGGTCTTGATGAAATCGGCACCGGCTGCAATGGCGACGAGAGAGGCCTGATGGATCAGCAGCGGATCGCCGATCTCGCCGGTTTCCAGAATGACCTTCAGCTGGGCCGGGGCCGGAATGGCGGCCTTGACGCGGATGATCATCTCTTCGGCAAAGCCCCTGCGGCCTTCCATGAAGGCGCGGTAGGGCATCACGAGGTCGATCTCGTCCGCGCCATCGGCAATGGCCTTGGCTGTCTCTTCCACCACGGCGCGGGTGTCCACACCGCCTGCGGGGAAGTTGACGACGGTTGCGACCTTTACCGGCGTACCGGCCAGTTTCGCCTTCGCCTGCGCCACGAAGGCGGGATAGACGCAGACGGCGGCCACATGGCCATGCCCGGTCACGGCGCGGGCGCAGAGCGCATCGATGTCGGCGGCGGTGCAGCCGTCATTCAGGTTCGTCAGATCGACAAGGGCGAGAGCCCGGGCGGCGAGTTCCGCCTTGCTGGCTGCATCAGCCATGGGAAACCTCCTTCACGAAGCCGCGCACAAGCTTCTTCATGCGCGCTAGGCCGAGTTTGGCGACGGACTTGGTCTCGTCGTGGGACAGGCCATGGGCCTGCATGCCTGCGCCCAGATTGGTGATGATCGACATGGCGGCCACGCGCATGCCGAGGAACCTTGCAAGGATCACCTCCGGCACGGTGGACATGCCGACGGCATCAGCGCCCAGAATGCGCGCCATGCGGATCTCTGCCGGTGTCTCGAAGGACGGGCCGGAGAACCACATGTAGACGCCCTCCGCCAGCGCATGGCCATCGGCCTTGGCGGCGCGGTGCATGGCAGCCTGCAGGTCCTTGTCGTAGGCGGCGGTCATGTCGAGGAAGCGCTTTTCGTCTTCCTCCCCGATCAGCGGGTTGAGGCCGGACCAGTTGATATGATCGGTGATCAGCATCGGGCTGCCGGGCTGCACCTCCTCGCGCAGGGACCCGGCGGCGTTGGTCGCCAGCAGGATCTCGCAGCCGAGCGCCTTCAGCGTCTCGACCGGCGTGCGCATGATGGAGGGATTGCCGCTCTCATAATAGTGGGCGCGGCCCGAGAGGATCACCACCGGCACGCCTTCCAGCTCGCCTGCCACCAGCTCGCTGCCATGGGAGGAGACGGTGGAAACCGGAAAGCCCGGAAGCTTGCTGTAGGGAATGCGCACCGCATTCTCCATCTCGCCCGCCAGTTCACCGAGCCCGGAGCCCAGGATCATGCCGATGCGATAGCTGCCCGGGCGGGCGGCGCGGACGATTTCCGCGCAGTCATTGCCATAGCTGCTCATGGCGTTCGTCCCTTGTGTTGTTCTGTCTCAGCCTTGAGGGTCCGCTTCAGTCGAGAAGCTGGAAACCGGCAGGCAGCAATTCATCCATGGTGAAGGTGCGGCGGATGCCGTCGAGATTGGCGATATGGACCTTGACGGAACCGGCCGCGAATTCCTTCAGCTTCTGCCGGCAGCCGCCGCAGGGTGTGCAAAGGGCGGCGTCGGCGATGACGACCACTTCCTCGATCTGCTGCTGACCGGCCAGAACCATGGCGGAGATGGCACCGGCTTCGGCGCAGACGCCCTGCGGATAGGCGGCATTTTCCACGTTGCAGCCCGGATAGATCTTGCCGTCGGCGGCAAGGATCGCCGCGCCGACCTTGAAGTTCGAGTACCGGGCATAGGCGTTTTCGCGGGCGGCCTTTGCCGCCTCGAAGAGCTTGTCCACCGCGCTCATGTGCGCTCCTTCAGATAGGGGATGCCGCTGGCCTTGGGCGGAATGGCCTTGCCGATGAAGCCCGCCAGCAGGATGACTGTGAGAATATAGGGAAGGGCCTGGAACACCTGCACCGGCACCTCACCGATGCCCGGGACCTGCTGGCCCTGAAGCCGGATGGCCATGGCATCGAGGAAGCCGAACAGGAGGCAGGCATAGAGGGCGTTCACCGGCTTCCACTTGGCAAAGATCAGGGCCGCCAGCGCGATGTAGCCGCGCCCGGCGGTCATGTCCTTGATGAAGCCGGAGGACTGGGCAATCGCCAGATAGCTGCCTGCCAGACCGCAGAGAATGCCGCACATGACCACTGCCCGGTAGCGCAGGAAGGTGACGGAGATGCCTGCCGTATCCACCGCCGCCGGGTTTTCGCCAACGGCGCGCAGACGCAGGCCGAAGCGGGTGCGGTAGAGCACCCACCATGTGGCCGGAACGGCAAGGAAGGCGATGTAGACGAGGATGTTGTGGCCCGAAATCAGCTCGAAATAGATATAGCCGATGATGGGCACGTCCTTGACGGCGGTGGCTAAGGGCAGCTCGATCTCCAGAAAACGCCCGCCGCCAGACAGGGACGGCGTGCGTCCGCCCTGATTGAACCAGGCCTGCCCCAGAAGGGCCGTCAGCCCGGCCGCCAGGAAGTTGATGGCAACGCCGGAGACGATCTGGTTGCCCCGGTTGGTGATCGAGGCGAAGCCGTGCAGCAGCGCGAGGCCGACCGCGACAACAATGCCCGCGCCAAGCCCGGCCCAGGCATTGCCGGTGATGAAGGCAACGGAGGCTGCGCCAAAGGCGGCGCCCAGCATCTTGCCCTCAAGGCCGATGTCGACGATGCCCGAGCGTTCCGAATAAAGTCCGGCAAGGCAGGCCAGCAGCAGCGGCGCGGACAGGCGGACGGTGGAGTCGAGGATGAGGATCAGGGTCTCGAACATGGCTCGTTCTCCCGTCAGGCCGTCTTGCCGGCAGCAGCGGCCGGCTTGGCGGAGAAGCTGAACAGACGCACCAGCGCCGGGCGGAACATGTATTCCAGCGCCCCGGCGAACAGGATGACGAGGCCCTGGATGACCACGATCATGTCACGGGTGATGGCCGGCATTTCAAAGGCGAGTTCTGCCCCGCCCTGGTAGAGCATGCCGAACAGGATGGCTGCCAGCATGATGCCCACCGGATGCGCCCGGCCCATCAGCGCCACGGCGATGCCGACAAAGCCGTAGCCGGCGACATATTCGATCAGCAGCCGGTGCTGCGAGCCGACAAGCTCGTTGATGGCCATCAGCCCGGCGAGCCCGCCGGAAATCAGCATCGTGATGATGGTGATGCGCACCGGCGAAATGCCCGCATACACGGCAGCAGCGGGATTGGCGCCGAAGGTGCGGATTTCATAGCCGAGCCGCGTGCGCCAGATCAGCAGCCACACCAGCACCAGCGCTGCCACCGCCAGAAAGACTGCAAGGTTGACCTGCGACGAGCCGAAGAAACTGGTGCCGAAGAACTCACCCAGAAGCGGCAGCTGTCCGCCTTCGGCGAAGGTGCGGGTCTCCGGCTGCATGGAGCCGGACTTGTTGATCACCTTCACCAGCAGATAGCCCATCAGCGCCGTGCCGATAAAGTTGAACATGATGGTGGTGATGACGATGTGGCTGCCGCGCTTGGCCTGCAGCCAAGCGGGGATCGATGCCCAGGCCGCGCCAAAGAAGGCCGCCGCCAGCACGGCAACCGGAACCGTGATCCACCAGGGCGCATAGTGATCCAGCGCAAGGCAGGCAAGGGCAGCACCGAGGCCGCCGAGATAGGCCTGACCCTCGCCGCCGATGTTGAAGAGCCCCGCATGGAAGGCCACGGCCACCGCAAGACCGGTGAAGATGAAGTTCGTGGCATAGAACAGGGTGAAGCCGATGCCCTCGCCATAGCCGATTGAGCCCCAGATCAGCACTTGAACCGCATCCAGCGGGTTCTCGCCGATCAGCAGCACCACAAGGCCGGAGACGAGGAAGGCAGCAGTGAGATTGAGAAGCGGGATCAGGCCGAAGTCGATCCAGCGCGGCAGCGAACCGGCACTCATGCTCTGCCTCCATGCGCGGCGCGGGCGGGCACGTCATCCGTGACACCGGCCATCAGCAGGCCGCATTCGTTTTCGGTGGCATCCGGCCCGCGCTCGCCGACAAGGCGGCCGTCGAACATGACCAGGATGCGGTCGGAGAGGGAGCGGATCTCGTCCAGCTCCACGGAGACGAGCAGCAGGCCCTTGCCGGCATCGCGCAGCTCGATCAGCCGCTTGTGAATGAATTCGATGGCGCCGATATCGACGCCGCGCGTCGGCTGGCCGACCAGCAGCACATTCGGGTCCCGCTCGATCTCGCGGGCAAGAACCACTTTCTGCTGATTGCCGCCGGAGAAATTGGCCGTTTTCAGCAAAGGGTTGGGCGGGCGGATGTCGTATTTGGCGATTTCCGCCTCGGCCGCCTTGCGGATGGCCCGCATGTCCAGCAGCGGGCCTTTCGAATAGGCCGGATCGTTGTGATAGCCGAGAATGGCGTTCTCATATTCGGCAAAGGACGTGACAAGCCCCATCCGGTGCCGGTCCTCGGGCACATGGCCCATGCTCATGGCACGGATTTCCGCCGGGTTTTTCGGGTTGGCCGCAAGGTCGATGGTCTCGCCATTCAGCCACATGCGGCCCTTGCGGGCACGGCGGATGCCCGCCAGCGTTTCCAGCAGCTCCGACTGGCCGTTGCCCGAGACACCGGCAATGCCGACGATCTCGCCGGCGCGGATCTCGAAGGACACGTCCTTCACCACATCGACGCCCCGGCTGTCGGTGACGGTGAGGTTTTCGACGGCCAGCACCCGCTCGCCGGGCTTGGCGGCCTGCTTGTTGACCTTCAGCAGCACGCTGCGGCCCACCATCAGCTCGGCCAGTTCCTCCATGGAGGTGTCTGCCGTCTTGCGGGTCGCCACCATTTCGCCTCGGCGCATGACGGACACCGTATCGGTAATGGCCATGATCTCGCGCAGCTTGTGTGTGATGAGCAGAACCGTCTTGCCCTGGGCCTTCAGGACTTTCAGAATTTCAAACAGATGGTCGGCCTCGGCCGGGGTCAGCACCCCGGTGGGCTCGTCCAGGATCAGCACTTCGGCGCCACGGCAGAGCGCCTTCAGGATCTCGACGCGCTGCTGCAGGCCAACCGGCAGGTCGCCGACAACCGCATCCGGATCGATCTTCAGGTCATATTCGCGCTCAAGCCGGAGAAGTTCCGCCCGCACCTTGCCCGCGCCGCCTGCCAGCAGGCTGCCGCCCTCGGCGCCCAGCATGACGTTTTCCAGCACGGTGAAGGGATCCACCAGCATGAAGTGCTGATGCACCATGCCGATGCCAAGGCCGATGGCATGGCGGGAATCGCGGATGGTCACGGTCTTGCCATCCACCAGAATGTCGCCGCTGTCGGCATTGTAGAAGCCGTAGAGGATCGACATCAGTGTCGACTTGCCGGCACCGTTCTCGCCGATGATGCCGTGGATCGATCCCTTGCCCACCACAAGATCGATGTTCTTGTTGGCATGCACAGGCCCGAAGGACTTGTTGATCTTGCGAAGCTCGATGGCGGCGGTCATGGATGCTCCCGCGCGTCTGGCCACAGGGCCGGCGTCAGTCGGTGAAGGGGCCGGGCGCATGGCCCGGCGTCACAAGGAAAGAGCCCTTGCCCCGGCCTTCCGGCGCAGGGCAAGGGCCGCAGTCCCTCAGGGTGTTACGGGCAGGTCTTGTCCGTCATGTAGTCGTGGACGGCGATCTTGCCCGAGATGATGTCGGCCTTGGCCTGTTCAGCAGCAGCCTTCATGTCTGCGGTGATCAGCTGGGCGTTGTTGTCATCAAGAGCGTAATCCACGCCGCCTTCGGCAAGGCCCAGAACCTCGATGCCGCTGGTCCACTGGCCGTTCTTGGCGTCGGTGAAGGTCTTGTCCACGGCAACGTCCACGCGCTTCAGCATGGAGGTCAGAACCTTGCCCGGATGCAGTGCGTTCTGGTTGCTGTCGACGCCGATGCCGAGCTTGCCCGCGTCAGCGGCCGCCTGCAGCACGCCGATGCCGGTGGCGCCGGCTGCGTGATAGACAACGTCTGCACCACGGTCGAACTGGGACTTGGCCAGCTCGCCGCCCTTCACCGGGTCATTCCAGGCAGCGCCGGTGGTGCCGGTCATGTTCTGGAAGACTTCGGCCTGCGGGTTGGTGGCCATCACGCCCTGCTTGTAGCCGCAGGCGAACTTGTGGATCAGGTCGATGTCCATGCCGCCGACGAAGCCGACCTTGCCGGTCTGCGAAGCCTTGGCTGCCAGCAGGCCGACGAGGTAGGAGCCTTCATGCTCCTTGAAGACGATGGAGCGGACGTTCGGCAGGTCCACGACCATGTCGATGATGGCGAACTGGATGTCCGGGAATTCCTTGGCGACCTTCTCGACGGCATTGGCATGGGAGAAGCCGATGGCGACGATCGGGCTCATGCCGCGGCGGGCGAAGTTGCGCAGGGCCTGCTCGCGCTGGCTGTCGTTCTGGATCTCGAAGTCGCGGTATTCGACGCCCGTGTCCTTCTTGAACTTCTCGGCGCCCGTATAAGCGGACTCGTTGAACGACTTGTCGAACTTGCCGCCAAGGTCATAGACGACTGCCGGCTGGAAATCCGCTGCAAAGGCGGTGCTGGCCATCATGACGCCTGCAATGGCGGCGCCCGTCATCAGGAACTTCTTCACGTTACATCCTCCGGCACTGGACCCGGCCACCATGGCTGGTCCCGGTTTACTTCCCCTCTTGGGCACTGCGGGGCAGCAGGGCTGCCGTCACAGGGCCGCTCGATCCGAGCCGCTGCTTCAGAGCCCTTGCCAGGGTCTCATCCGCGATCAGGTCGGTGATGACACCGGTGCGCAGCGCTGCGAGCGTGGCGTCTGCCTTGCTCTCCCCGCCCACCAGTGCAATGACACGAGAGCCGCGGACTTCCTCGTAGTGAAGGCCCACGGCGCACTCGCCAAGACTTACGGGCACTTGCGCGCCCTCGATTGTGACAAACCGCCCCATCAGGTCGCTGACCGCACTGCTGCGCATCAGGCCGTCCTGATCTTCCTTCTGTATGATGCCGCGCTGCACCAGATGACCGTCGTCATCGATGGAGCCGATGCCAACGACAAAGGCATCCGAGCGCCGCGCGCGCGCCAGAAGATCCTGCACGCTGCGCTGGCCGAGGAACATGTCACGCTCCTCCAGGCTTTCGGCAAAATAGGGCACCGGCAGATAGTAGCCTTCCCCGCCCGTGCGCTCGATCAGCGGCTGCACGATATCGAAGGGGTTGGCCGAAAGCTTGCGCATCAGCGAGCCGGAGATGGAGATGATGGCAAGGTCCGGCCGTGAAAGGCGCGGCATGGCCGCAACCGAAGCCTTCAGCGTCCGGCCCATGCCGACGCCGAGCTGACGGATCTCCGGCCCCGAGAGCAGGTTGGACAGGAAGGGGCCCGCGACGGAGGCAACGGCGCGGATGGCCGTCGTCTGGTCACCGCCGCCAAGGTCCGGCGCGATGATGCAGCTGGTCAGGGCAAAATGCCGGGTCAGTTCGTCTTCCAGCTCGAGGCATTCAATCGGGCGGCCCTCGATCTGGAAGCGGACAAGGCCTTCCTTCTGGGCGTGGGCAATAAGACGGTGGACCTTGGCCGGTGACACGCCAAGACGTGCGGCAATCTCACCCTGCGTGCTGCCCCCGACGAAGGAGAGCCACGCGGCGCGGATCGAGAGGTAGGTGGTCCAGTCCTCGTCCTGCACGGATTGCCCCGTCTGCTGCGCCCAGGTCTTTCGCCCGGATCTTGAGCCTCTGGTTGGCTGAAATTTTCTTCAGCCGCTGTGAATTCTTTCAGGAAAGATGCCTGCCTGCTTGCCCGCCGTCAAGCGGATTTGGCGTGTTTTCCGGCTGAATCTTGAGCTTTTCCGTTTGGTATATGGATGGCTGTGCGGGTGCTGCCGTGTGATGCAGTTTGCATGGG
This sequence comes from Pannonibacter sp. I15F10I1, assembly GCF_900185665.1. NCBI lineage: Bacteria > Pseudomonadati > Pseudomonadota > Alphaproteobacteria > Hyphomicrobiales > Stappiaceae > Pannonibacter > Pannonibacter sp. I15F10I1. The sequence continues at coordinate 348,261 of NZ_FYAN01000029.1, read as the reverse complement.
CATTAGGCAGGAATTGCCCGGCTGCTGCGCTGATACGGCAATATCTGCCGGTTGCTGGGCAAATTTTGCCGAGTGGTTCACGCGGGTGCATTCTGTGCGTCTTTTGATTTGCTGGCACAATTTTCGCCGCCTTACCTGTGGCATAGTGCTTGCTTGGAACAATTCTATCCGGCGCGTGTTCAAGGCTCTGAAAATATCGGCACATTGCTGAGATTCTCGGATTAACCGTCTGTTTAGCCGCAACAACAAAAGTAGAGAGGGAGGTGTGGGAAACCGGCTTCGGCCAAGACATGGAGAACACCATGCGTCTCACACTGTGCAAAACCGGACGTGACGTCTGCTGTGCCGCCATTGGCAGTCTTGCCATCTTGGCATTTACTTCAATAACAGCTTTCGCTGAGCGCTCACTCTCGGGCATCTTATCCACCGCCTACCCGGCTGATGCCGAAGTGGATGTCGAGCTGGTGCTGGCCGTTGACATCTCCCAGTCAATGGACCGGGACGAGCAGGAGGTTCAGAGGGCCGGATATGTCTCCGCCCTGACCTCGCGCGAGGTTCTGGCCGCCATTCAGGACGGCCCCACCGGGCGGATTGCCATCACTTACTTCGAATGGGGAGGGGTGGGCGAGCACTTCATGGTGGCCGAATGGTCCATCATTCAGGACGAGGCCACAGCAGCGGCCTTCGCCGCCCGGATCGCCGAAGCCCCCCTGCGGCAGGTCCAGAGAACGTCCATCTTTGCCGCGCTGGAAAAATCGGCGGACATGATCGCTTCCAATGAATTTGAGGGCCTCAGGAAGGTGATCGACATTTCCGGTGACGGGCCCAACAATCAGGGCGGCACTGTCACTCAGATGCGCGACAAGGTCATTGCTGCGGGCGTCACCATCAACGGCCTGCCGCTGATGATGAAATCGGAAACCTCCGCCTGGCAGGCCATGCTGCATCTCGATCACTACTACGAGGATTGCGTCATTGGCGGGCCGGGGGCTTTTGCCATTCCGGTGCGCTCAAAGGAGGCTTTCGCCGAGGCTGTGCGGATGAAGCTGGTGCTGGAAATTGCCGGGCTGATGGATGATCAGCCTCTGATCATCCCGGCCGCAGGCCGCAAGTCCGTCAGCTGCAATCTGTTTGACTAGAGGAGTGGCGGCCAGTGAGGCGGTGGCTTGCCGCCGCTCACGAAGATGCGATTGGGTTTTAGGCGGCAAGGCTGACAAGCTCTTCTGTGTCCGGCGGTGTATTGGCGCTGCCGGAGCAAGGGGAGGTCCGGCATGACGCCCTTCAACATTCTGCGATGGTTGCGCTCGTGCGCCGGAGGTTTCCGCGCGGCGCTGGTGCTGCTGGCCCTGGCGGCCGTGACGGGCAGGGCAGATGCCCAGCAGAGGCTGCCGCAGGAAGTGGATGTGGCCCTCGTTCTGGCGGTCGACATTTCCTATTCCATGGACATCGACGAACAGCGGCTGCAGCGGCAGGGCTACATGCAGGCGATTACCTCGCCGGATGTGCTGGAGGCCATACGCACTGGCCTGACCGGCAGCATTGCTGTCATCTATGTGGAATGGGCAGGCAGCTTGTCCCGCTCGGTCCTGATTGACTGGCATGTGATTTCGGACGAAGCCAGCGCGCAGCAATTTGCCGATGCGCTGGGCGAAGCCCCCATCAGCCGCGCCTACCGCACCGCCATCGGCGATGCGCTGCTGTTTTCAGCGCAGCAGTTCGAAACGCTGCCCTACAGTGCCGCGCGCAAGGTCATCGACATCTCCGGAGACGGGCCGAACAATCAGGGCACCTATGCGCCCGCCGCCCGCGACCAGGTGGTGGCGCAGGGCATCGTCATCAACGGCCTGCCGTTGCAGCTGAAGGATGTGCGGCCGGGCTGGTTCGATATGGCAGACCTTGACCGCTACTACGAAACCTGCGTCATCGGCGGCCCAGGCTCCTTCATCGTGCCGGTGCGCGGCGCGGAGCGGTTTGCCGAAGCCGTGCGCCGCAAGCTGGTGCTGGAAATCGCCATGCCGGTTTTGCCCCGGCCCGAAGCACCGGATGAGGCCCGGCTGATCCGGGTGGCCGATGGCATCGATCCCTTCTGCCTCGAAGGCGAGCGGCGCTGGCAGCAGCGGCGGTTCATCTACGAGGAGCCATAATCAGCTCCGATCCTTGCGGCATCTTCCTGTGACCGGGCGTCAGCTCGCGCTTTGCGTTTCCCGCGCAAGGCGCTAAAGCTGTTGCCGTGATTTTGATGGCGCTTCTGCGCCGGTATGAGCTTGCGGGAGATGATGCGGATGGAGGCGGAACGTCCGGTGCTGGCCCTTGTGGCCCATGACGCCAAGAAAGACGCCATGGTTGCCTTCGCGCAGCGCAATGAGGAAAAGCTGGCGGCCTTCCGGCTGGTCGGCACGGGCACCACGGGCGGGCGCATCAAGGCGGCTTGCCCCAGCCTCGACCTCACGCCGCTGAAGAGCGGGCCGCTGGGCGGTGATCAGCAGATCGGCGCCATGATCGCCGAAGGCCGTCTGCACGGGCTCATCTTCTTTGCCGACCCGCTGTCGCCCATGCCGCATGATGTGGATGTGAAGGCCTTGCTGCGCCTGGCGCTGGTCTACGACATCCCCATGGCGCTCAACCTTTCGACCGCCGAAATCCTGCTGCGCTCGGCCCGCCTGACCGGCCTGCGCAGCTCTTCCGATACGCCTGAAGTGGCCGGCCCGCGCACATGAGCCTGACTGAGACCCGCCAGCGCCCGTTCGCTTTCCCTGTTCTGGTCGGGGACGTGGGCGGCACCAATGCCCGCTTTGCCCTTGTGCTGGATGAAGACGCACCTGCCATCAAGCTGCCGTCCCAGCCAACGGCGGCCCATCCGGATATCAACGCGGCCATCGGCGCCTGCCTTGCGGGGCAGGATGTGCCGGCGCCGCGCTCGGCCGTCATCGCCGTGGCCGGTCCCGTCACCGGTGACCGCATTCCCCTGACCAATGCCAAGTGGGTGGTGGAGCCGCTGCAGATGATCGCCGGCCTTGGCCTCAGGGACGTGGTGATCCTCAACGACTTCGAGGCGCAGGCGCTGGCGCTGCCCGGCCTGTCCGGTGAGGATATCGAGCAGATCGGCGGCGGCGAGCCTCTGGCGGGTGCCTCCAAGTTCGTGGTCGGCCCCGGTACCGGCCTGGGTGCGGCGGCGATGATCTATGCGGCAGACACCTGGGTGCCGGTGCCCGGTGAAGGGGGCCACGTGGAACTGGGGCCCGTGACGCCGGAAGACTACGAGATCTGGCCGCATATCCCGCGCAACGGCGGGCGCATCGGCGCCGAGGAAGTGCTGAGCGGCACCGGCCTGCCGCGCCTTGCCGGAGCTGTTGCCCGCGCCCGCAAGGCGGAGCCGCATTTCACGTCTGCGGCGGACATCACGCAGGCGGCCAATGCCGGGGACCCGGTGGCAGTGGAGACGCTGGAGATCTTCGCCCGCTGCCTTGGCCGTGTGGCAGGGGATTTCGCGCTTTCGGTGCTGGCGCGCGGCGGTGTCTATATCGCGGGCGGCGTGTCGTCCCACATTGCGCCGTTCCTGCGCAAGGGCGGCTTCCGTGCGGCTTTCGAAGCCAAGGCTCCCCATGCCAAGCTGATGGCCTCGATCCCGGTGTTCCTGATCCATCACCCCAACCCGGCGGTGGACGGACTTGCCGCCTACGCCCGCACCCCGGACCGCTTCGCCGTCGGCACCAAGGGCCGCCACTGGACTTCGCAGGGGTGAGGGTTTGGGCGGTTTGATCTCTGGGGGACCTCTCCGCTTCCTTCCCAATAGGGGGCAGTGTCTACAACGGACTCCGGTGGGGTTCCGGGCTAAGGTCTGATGAAAGCGTAGGTCCTGGGCATTCCGGCACGGCGTATCAGCTCCCCTCCCCCCCGTGGGGAGGGGTTAGGGGTGGGGGGAAGGCCTTTCCGGCTGGCAGAGTGTCGATGGCTCACATACAGTCTCTCCTCTCCAGCCTTTTGAGAAAAAATTCGGCTTTTCAAGCCCTTGCCAGCGCAGAGCCCCCCACCCCTTACCCCTCCCCACCAGTGGGAGGGGGGCGGAGGCGCCCTGCCACAGTTCAGATGCAGTACTGCGGGATTCCATCCGCAACGAACACTGCCTTCAGATGACCGGGGCAGGCAGCAGGAGAGGCCCGCGTGGCTGAGAGAGTGGATACCTGGCGGTCACCGCCCCTGCCGATTGATGCGGCGCTGCCGGAGTTGCTGGCGGCGCTTGCGGCGGGCAGCAATGCGGTGCTGGTGGCAGAGCCCGGTGCTGGCAAGACCACCCGTGTGCCGCTGGCGCTGCTGGACGCGCTCTGGCGCGGTGATGGCCGCATTCTCCTGCTGGAGCCGCGCCGCCTTGCCGCCCGTGCCGCTGCCCGGCGCATGGCCGAAAGCCTTGGCGAGGAGGTGGGCGGCACTGTTGGTTACCGGGTGCGCATGGAAAGCCGCGTCAGCGCCCGCACCCGCATCGAGGTGATCACCGAGGGCGTCTTTACCCGCATGATTCTGGATGACCCGGAACTGGCCGGTGTCGCCTGCGTGCTGTTTGACGAGTTTCATGAGCGCTCGCTGGAAGGTGATCTCGGTCTTGCGCTGGCGCTTGATGTGCAGGGTGCGCTGCGTGATGACCTGAGGCTGGTGCCCATGTCGGCGACGCTGGATGCCGCCAGCGTCGCAAGGCTGCTCGGCGGTGCGCCGGTCATCGAGAGCAAGGGCCGCAGCTTCCCCGTTCAAACCCGCTATCTGGGCCGCAAGGCGGAAGAGCGGATCGAGCCGCAGGTGGTGCGGGCTGTGCGCAAGGCGCTGGCCGAGGAGCATGGCTCGCTGCTGGTGTTTCTGCCCGGACAGGGCGAAATCCGCCGTGTGGCCGAGGCGCTGGAGGGGCAGGTGCCTGCTACTGTGCGCATCGCCCCGCTCTATGGTGCGCTGGACGGCAAGGCACAGGATGCCGCCATCCGCCCGGCGAAGGAGGGCGAGCGCAAGGTGGTGCTGGCCACCTCCATCGCCCAGACATCGCTCACCATCGAAGGCGTGCGGACGGTGATCGACAGCGGCCTCTCCCGCGTGCCGCGCTATGAGCCGCAGACGGGGCTGACGCGGCTGGAAACCGTGCGCGTGTCACGGGCCACGGCAGACCAGCGCCGGGGCCGTGCTGGCCGGACGGAGCCGGGCGTCTGCTACCGGCTCTGGGACGAAGCGCAGACACAGGCGCTGATGCCGGCCGAACGGCCGCAGATTCTGGAAGCAGATCTGTCGTCGCTGGTGCTGGATCTGGCGGCCTGGGGCACGGCAGACCCGGCCACGCTGTCTTTTCCTGATGCCCCGCCCTCCGGCGCCTGGGCAGAAGCGCGCAGCCTGCTGACGCAGCTTCATGCGCTGGACGGCGAAGGCCGCCTGACGCCGCACGGCCAGCGCCTTGCGCGCCTGCCCATCGAGCCGCGCCTTGCACATATGATCGTGGAAGCGGAAGCGCTGGGTCTTGGACGGCTGGCGGGGGAGGTGGCGGCGATCCTGTCCGAGCCCGGACTTGGCGGCATGGATGTGGATCTGCGGGAGAGGGTGAGACGCCTGCGCCGGGACAGTGATCCGCGCAGCCGCGATGCCCGTGCACTCGCTGCCCGCTGGCAGAAGATGGCGGCCGAAGGCGGTGCGAAGACGGAGCAGGACAGCGATGGCGGCGCGCCGGAACTGGCCGGCGAAGTGCTGGCACTGGCCTTTCCCGAGCGGGTGGCGCAGGGCCGGGGCCAGCGCGGCCGCTTCCGCCTCGCCAACGGGCGCGGAGCAGAACTGCCGGAAGAGCATGCGCTGGCCGGTGAGCCCTTCCTTGCCATTGCCGGTATTCAGGGCAAGGCCCAGTCGGGCCGCATCATGCTGGCAGCGCCCCTCGGGCTTGAGGCCATCGAGACGATGTTTGCCGCAGATATCACTGAAACCGATGACGTGCGGCTGGAGCCTTCCGGTCTGGTGCGGGCGCGCCGTGTGGTCCGGCTGGGAGCGCTGGAACTGGCCTCCCGGCAGATCGCCAACCCGGATGCGGCGATGGTGGCAAAGGCGCTGCTGGGGGAAATTGCCCGGCGCGGGGTTGCCCGTCTGCCCTGGACCAATGATCAGCTGCGCCTGCGCGCCCGTGCCGGTTTCGTGCGGGCCGCAGGGGCAGAGCATCTGCCGGACCTGTCCGATGCCGCCCTTCAGGAGACGCTGGAAGACTGGCTTCTGCCCTATATGGCGGGCTTCACCCGTGTTTCGGACGTGGATGCCGCCTGCCTGGGCAATGCGCTCTCAGGTCTTCTAGGCTATGGCGGCGCTGCGGAGATTGACCGGCTGGCGCCATCGCATTTCACCGCGCCCACCGGCTCGCATGTGCCGATTGATTATGGGGCAGAGAGCGGCCCCTCCATTTCCATCCGCGTGCAGGAGCTATTCGGCCTCGCCCGGCATCCGTCGGTCGCCGATGGCCGCATTCCGCTGACGCTGGAACTTCTGTCGCCCGCCCACCGGCCCATTCAGATCACGAGGGACCTGCCGGGCTTCTGGGCCGGTTCCTGGGCGGATGTGAAGACGGAGATGAAGGGCCGCTATCCGCGCCACCCCTGGCCGGATGACCCTGCCTCCGCAGAGGCGACAAGACGCGCCAAACCACGGGGAACTTGAAAGGTTATCGGTCGCTTAACATGTGCCTTCGTGGTAGATCTGCGTCAACTTCAGTTTCAAGAGAGTATCTGCCATGACCGCCGCCGCCTTTGACCCCAAGGACATCATCGCCCGTTTCACTGCAGGCGAGGGCTTCCCGGAGGCCGACGTCCGCGAGTGCCTGTCCACTCCGTCCGCCTCCGTTCCGGCGTTGATGGCCATTCTGGAAGACCGCGTGGCCGGCGGCACGGGTGAGCTCAGCCAGCTCGACGAAAAGGGCGACGCCTGCTTCCTCGCGCTGCACATCCTGGCCGACCTCAAGGTCACCGCGGCCTTCCAGCCCGTGATGCGCCTGCTGCGCAGCACGGATCAGGATCTTGAAGCCCTGTTCGGTGACTGCCTGATCGAAACCATGGGGCCGATCCTGATCGCCCTCAATCCGGGCGGCTACAGCGTCTTCGAGGAAGGGTTCTCTGACCGCAACGCCGACGATTACGCACGCGATGCCATGATGGTGGCCTGGGTCTATGGTGTGCTCTCCGGCGAAGTGCCGCGCGAGCATGCCCTCTCCGTGCTGAAGGCCTTCCCGAAGACCGTGCGCCCGGCGCCGGACAGCTATCTTTGGGGCAGCTACATCGGTGCCGCCGGTGACCTCGGCTTCGAGGAACTGGAAGAACCGATCGCAAAGCTGTTCACCGATGGCTCGATCATGATGGACGAGGGCGGCTTCCGTCCGGTGGATCCGGAAGACTTCGCGCTTCATCTGGAAGCGGCCAGCCTGTCGGAAGAAAACGAGGAATCCCGCGAGCTCTGGATGGCGTCGAACCGCTATTTCCCCTTCGAGGATACGGTCGAGCTTCTGGGCGAATGGTCCTGGGATGGCGATGAAGACGAGTGGATGGATGTGCCCTTCCTGGAAGCTGCCGAGGACGAAGAGCCCTATCTGCCGAACTGACGGCGGCTGGCTGCCGGTCCCTGCCATCTACTGCCTTGCCGTCTGCTGCCTCGCGGTGCTTGCCCCGCTGGCCGCAGGGCAGGCACTGGCGCAGGACATGGGCAGCCGCTTTCGCATTGGCGTGGTCACGGCCGGGCGCGATGATGCCCGGTCAGAAGCCGAACCCTTCCGCGACGAGCTGGAATACCGGCTGGGCCTTCCGGCCGACTTGTTTCTCATGGACACCTTGGGCGAACTGACGGACGCCCTCATCGCTGGTCATGTGCAGTACGGCCGCCTGTCTGCCACGGCCTATGCGGCTGCACGCAAGGCCTGCGCCTGTGTCGAGCCACTGGCCGCGCCACGGGACGGAGACGGTGCAGACGGCTTTCACGCCATTCTGGTGGCCAAGGCCGGGGAAATACCCTCTCTGGAGGCGCTGGCGGGGAAGCGGCTGGCCATTGGCCCGGCCCGCTCCACGGCAGCCTTCCGTGTGCCGCTGGCCGGTCTTGCTGTTTCAGGACGCGATCCGCGCCAGTTTTTCTCCGCGCTTGTTGCAGTTTCCGGCCCTGAGGAGGGGCTTGCCGCGCTCTATGATGGTCTGGCCGAAGCCGCGCTGGGCTGGTCCACATTGCTGGGCGAGGCAGACATCGGCTACAGCTCCGGCACCCTGCTTCAGGCCTATGACAGGATGCGGCTGGATGTGGGCAGGCTGACGGTCGTCTGGCAGTCGCCGCGCATTCCCTTTGCCGTGCATGTGGTGCGCTCCGATGTGGCGCCCGAGCTGAAAGACCGGCTGCGGCAGATGCTCTCCGCCCTTCAGGACGAAGCGCCGGGCGCCTATTTCGCCATCGAGCCGGACTTCGGCGGCGGCTTCGTGCCGGTGCTGCCGGAAGACTTCTCCGCCGTGATGCTGCCGCTGGAGCCGCAATGGCAGGCGATGCTGAAGGAGCTTGCGGACCAGCAGACCGCCGCCCCCGCGCCCTTGCCCGAAGACGGCGGGGAAGGAGACCTCCCGCCGCCGTGATGGGGCTGCTGCTTATGCCCCCAGCGCCGTCACCGTATGCCGCCGGATCATTTCTTCCTCGTTGGTGGGGACCACCATGAGGGTGACGCGGGAGGCGGGACTGGAGATGATGCGGGCGCTGCTGCGGTTGGCGTCTTCATCAAGGCAGGCACCCAGCCAGCCGAGCGGGGCGCAGACCGCCTGGCGGACGTTGACCGCATGCTCGCCGATGCCGCCGGTGAAGACGATGGTGTCCACCCCATCGAGAATGGCGGCCATGGCACCGATTTCGCGGCGGACGCGGAAGGTGAAATAGTCGATGGCCTTGCGGGCCGCTTCCGTTCCGGCGGCTTCCAGCTCGCGCATGTCCTGGCTGAGGCCCGACAGCCCCTTGAGGCCGGACTGCTTGTAGAGCAGATCTGATATCGCCTCTGCCGTCATGCCCTTTTCCTGCATCAGATAGAGCAGCACGCCCGGGTCCAGCTGACCGCAGCGGGTGCCCATGGGCAGGCCGTCGAGTGCGGTGAAGCCCATGGTCGAGCCGATGCTGCGGCCATTCTCAATGGCGCACATGGAAGCGCCATTGCCGAGATGGGCGACGATCAGCCGGCCCTTCGCAGCTTCCGGCGCCGTCTCCGCCAGATGCTGCGTGATGTATTCATAGGACAGGCCGTGGAAGCCATAGCGCCGCACGCCCTCGTCATAGAGCGGGAGCGGCAGGGCGAAGGCGTCATTCACCCAAGGGTGATTGCGGTGGAAGGCTGTGTCGAAACAGGCGACCTGCAGGGCTTTGGGGAAAGCCTTCTGCGCGGCGCGGATACCGGCCAGATTATGCGGCTGGTGCAGCGGGGCGAGGGGAACCAGACGCTCCAGTTCCGCCATCACGCTGTCATCAATGACGGCTGGGGCCTCGAAGCCGATGCCGCCATGCACCACCCGGTGCCCTGCCGCTGAAATCCGAAGGCCCTCGAAGGCCTCACGGATCAGGCCCAGAACCGCAGCAAGGGCTGCTTCGTGCCCGGTTGCTGATGCCGCCCCGGCAGGGGCCTCCAGTGTCGCGTCCAGCCGCGTGCCATCGGAGGGCCGCTGCGCCTTCAGCCGCATGGCCGTGCTGCCGATGCCCTCGACCTGGCCTTTCAGAAGCTCTGCCGTGCCCTGGTAGAGGTTGAATTTCAGCGATGAGGAGCCGGCATTCAGCACCAGCACCGCCTGATCCATCTGCGCGCCGCTCATTCGGCGGGATCCATGTCACCGGTCACAGCCGGGGTGCCCGTGGTCAGCCAGTGCTGATAGAGCAGGGCAAGCGCACAGGAGGCAAGGCGGGCGCGGTCATCATCGGCGCGGCTGGTCAGGATCACCGGCACCTTGGCCCCGGCGACGAGCCCGGCGGTCTCGGCATGGGCGAGGAAGGTCAGTTCCTTGGCCAGCATGTTGCCGGCCTCAAGGTTCGGCACGATCAGCACCTCTGCCCGGCCCGCCACCAGCGAATTGATGCCCTTGGTGCGGGCGGCCTGCAGGTCGATGGCATTGTCCATGGCCAGCGGCCCGTCCACGAGGCCGCCGGTGATCTGGCCGCGCTCGGCCATCTTGGACAGGACCGCCGCGTCAAGGCTGGAGGCTATGGCCGGGTTCACCGTCTCGATGGCCGAGAGAATGCCCACCTTCGGCTCGTCCAGGCCGATGGCAAGGCCAACATTGATGGCGTTCTGGATGATGTCGACCTTGGTTTCCAGATCCGGCGCGATGTTGATCGCCGCATCGGAGATGAGGACCGGGGTGGGGTGGCCGGGTACATCCATGACGAAGACATGGCTGATGCGCCGCCGTGTGCGCAGGCCGCCGTCGCGCTTGACCACGTGTTTCAGCAGAAGGTCGGTGTGCAGGTGCCCCTTCATGACGGCCGAGACACGGCCCTCATGCACCATGGCAACGCCGCGTGCGGCGGCATCAGCCTCATCGGGAACGTGCTCAATCTCGAAAGCCTCCAGCGGGGCCTTCAGCGACTGGGCCGTCTTTTCGATCTTCGCCCGGTCGCCGATCAGGATGGGGCGGATCAGGCCTTCGTTGGCAGCCAGCAGGGCGCCGCCCAGCGAGTTGGCGTCTTCCGGGGCAATCACGGCCGTCACCAGCGGCGGCAGACGCCGGGCACAGCTGATGAACCGGTCGAAATGCCGGTGCCGCTCCAGCAGCAGCGAAGGCAGGTCCGCCGTGTCAAAGGTGATCTGTTCATCGGGCGCGGTGACGATGGCGATGCCGTCAGCCACCGGCGAACCATCGGCGCGCGTCACGCGTGTTGCAAGCCGCACGATCCGGTCCGCCTCCTTGGCAAGAACCTGCACGCTGACGTTCAGCGTGTCGCCGAGAAGGACGCGGCCATGGAAGGAAAATGTCTGGCTGCGGTAGATGGTGCCGGGGCCGGGGAGGATGTTGCCAAGAACGGCGGAAACAAGCGCGCCGATCCACATGGAGGGCGCGAAGGGCGGCTCGCCGGTGCGCTGGCTGCCTTCTGCTTTCGGCAGGTGCAGCGGGTTGGTGTTGCCGGAGGCGTGAGCGAAGATATAGAGGTCGTTGGCAGTGCAGGTTCTTGAAACGGTTGCTGTTTCGCCAATCGTGATCTGGTCGTAAGTGCGGTTGCTCGCCATGCGCTCTGCCTCGGTCTTGCCTGTGCCTGCCGTATCTGACAGCATTGCATGGCTTTTCGCAGCGATGATGACAGCTGCCCATGACACAGCTCAAAGGCGCCTGACGAAAATTCCGGCACTCTAATTAAATGTCACCTTGTCGCTCAGCCGGGGCAGCAGGAAGTAGGTGTCTTCCATGAAGATCTCCGCAGCACGCGGGAAAATGCTCTGCACCATGCTGGCGAACAGGGGGACGTAGGTGTTGCTGGCGCGGCCAATGATGACGCTGGTGCCCGGTCTTGCTGTTCCCGCAGGGAAGGTGACCGGAGGAACGGAGCCCTTGCTCCAGGGGGTGCCGCCGGTCTGGTTCACGCTCCAGTCCACACTTGCCTTGCTATTGGAATCAAAGCTTACGCTGGCAATGACCACAGTGAGGCCATCGGATGGGAAGGGCTCCATGATGGCTCTGGCCGCCACCATGATGTCGGATATGTCGCCGGAGGAGAGGCTGGACGATTGCGACACAAGATCGGCCATCGAAAAGGCGACTTGTGAGATCTTGCGCTTGTAGTTGAGCGCGGACGTGGTTTCTGCCGTGCCGATCATCACAATCAGAAGAAGCGGCAGGATGAGAGCAAACTCGACAGCGGCCACACCTCCCCTGTCGCGGATCAGGCGGCGGGTTGGAAATCCGTACGCGGCCAGGGCCTTGCGCAGCGGGGCAAGCAGGATGCGGAGGCTCACCATGGGAAGGGCTCGTTCCGGAAGACGGCGGTGGAGATCAGCAGGCGTTCCATGTTGCCGGTGTCTCCGGCATTCGTCCGCAGCAGCGAGGTGAACATCGGCCACCGGTAAATCACCCGCGCGACGACAATCTGTCCGCCTTTGCCGGTGGCATAGCTCGACCGGCCGGTCGAGTTACCGTCTGCATCGACAAGATCCGGCAGGGAGATCTGCGAGAAACTGTTGAAGACCCGTACGTCAATTTCAAGCCGGCTTTCATTGCAAAGGGCTGTTGTCAGCTGTGTGCAGACCGCAGCCCTGAACTGTGCCTCGTTAAGCCCTTGCTGCTGTGCCTGACCGGTCTTGATCAGCCGGGTTGCATCAGCCACCGAGTTATCCAGAATCCGGTTGACGAAGAAGGCAAGGCCAAACTCGATGATGGCAAAGATGATGGCAAGGAACGGCAGGGCAACGATGGCAAACTCAATCGCCGTAGCGCCTGAACGGTCGCGCCGGAACGCGCGGAACAAGCCTCGTCTCTGTTTGCGCTGGCTTTCCTGCTGCACCTTCTGCATTCCCCTGCCTAGAGCCTTTCGATGAAAGCGACGCTGCCGGACGTGTTCTATCCATTTGGTTTCAAGCAAGTCCCGACGCAAAACCGGTTCCCGGTTTTGCTGAAATTGCTCTAGCGCTGAACAGGCTGACCTGCGCTCGCCTTGCCCGCTGCCTGCAGTGCCATCTGGTCGCGCTGGTTGATTTGCTCGGCAGTTGTCGTGAACACATCCTTGCCATCACCGGGCAACGGTATCGCGTCACAGTCCGGCGCACAGCTGTAGCTGTAGCGCGTGTCTTTGCGCATCACTGTGACCGTGTTTTGCGATCCGGCGGTTACGGTGAGCGGCTCATCGATGATCGGCTCGGAATTGGCGTCCAGTATGATCAGGTTGGTGGTGCCGGCTGACTTGCCGGTGACAACAACCGTATAGCGGTCATGCATTGTGACAGCCGCAAAGACAGGATTGCCTACGATGACGGTGCTTGCCGGCTGCTCGATCCGGAAGACCTTCGACTGATCCACAGGAACGGAGACGCCCTCAGCGGCAGCCAGCGCCACCGGCAGCAGAACGGCCAGTCCAGCCAGCGGTATGAGCGAATGGGGAATGCGCGGCATGTCTCACTCCGTCAGGGCCGTGAAGCTCATGAATCTCGCCAATCATGACGTTTTTTGGTGAATGAAATCCTAATGCGAAGCTGCAGTTTCTAATCTTTAAAGTTCTCTGATCAGGTATCGATACTTTTGGTTATTTGGAAAGTTATAGGAAAAGTTTACCTATATAGGCATCCTCTCATTAACCAAGAAAGTAACGTCAGGATGGTTTCTGATAAACGCGGATAATTTTAACTAGATGGAAACGTGGCGGTCGTAGCGTCAGCTCAAGTTCGATCGGCCGGGAACAAGGCTGGCGGGCGGAGTTGTCAATCATGTGACTATGGAGCAAACCAGATGAAGAAGCTTTTCGCACGTTTCGCCAAGGATGAATCCGGCGCAACCGCCATCGAGTATGGCCTGATCGCAGGTCTCGTGTCTGTCGTGATCGTGACGATCCTGTCGACGATGGGCGGCTCGCTGACCGCGGTGTTCACCAAGATCAACACCGCTCTGACGACTGCCAAGGGCAGCTGATCCACATCAGTTTTGCGCATGCCCTGGTTTCTGGACGGGGCGGGGCATGCGTCAGCTGGAGTGTCAGGCCCATCTGGCACTCGAATATGTCAGTGCCTTGCTGTTAATCCTTGAACCCGGAGGAACAGGATGATTGAAGCAGCCCTTCTCGTCGTCTTTCCGGTTCTGGCCGCCTTTGCTGCCTCGTCTGATCTGTTGACCATGACGATCCCCAACAGGGTGTCTCTCCTGCTCGCCGGTGCCTTCTGCATCCTGGCGGCCGCGACGGGCATGCCTGTTTCTGTATTCGGTCTGCATCTCGCCGCAGGTGCGCTCGTGCTGTCCGCCTGTTTTGCGATGTTCGCCATGGGCTGGATGGGTGGCGGTGACGCCAAATTCGCAGCTGCCGCTGCTCTGTGGTTCGGACTTGGCCAGTCCTTGACCGAGTTTGTGCTTCTCACCGCAATTTATGGCATGGTCCTCACGCTGGGCCTCTTGCAGCTGCGCCTGATGCCCTTCGTCCCTGAAATGCTGGGACGTCATGCCTGGTCAGCCCGGCTGCTTGACCAGAAGTCCGGTATTCCCTACGGAATAGCCCTCGCAGCGGCCGCGCTGCACGTTTACCCCTCCAGTCATTGGTTCACCTTGCTCGGCAGCTGGCACTAACCCGTGCGGCGTCCGGGCAAATTCAAGGCATGTTGCGTCCCGCATTTCAGGGCCTTGGTATAACACGCTGGCTATAGCCCTTGTTTGCCTGAATATACTTCTTCTGCGCCACGTTGAGGAAGTTCGTAAGGCGTTAAAACAGGTTAACCAACATTCCTCACCCTTGGTTAACTATGTTTTGACGAATTGCCTGCCACATTAACAGCGAGCCTGCAAAGGGCTGGCTTGTGTTGGTGGATGAGTTGCGATGAAACATGCAAGGCTTCTGGTGCTCGGCATCGCGATCGGCGCGGGACTTCTCGCGGCGCGCATGGTGATGTCGTCGCGTGCTCCCGAACAGCCCGCACCGGTTCAGGCAGAGATCGCCACACAGCCAACGGTGCCCGTCCTTATCGTCACGCGCGACGTGAAGCCGGGCGAACTGGTGCACTCCCATGATCTGAAATGGACCGACTGGCCGCGCGATGTGGTGCCGGCCGGTGCCATCACCCGCGACCAGCAGCCTGAGGCAGAAAGTTCTATGGCGGGGCAGATTGCCAAGGCACCGCTGTATAACGGCGAGCCGCTGCGTGAGCAGCGCCTGATCACCGCAGCCAATGGCTACATGGCCTCCGTTCTGCCCAAAGGCATGCGCGCCATTGCCGTCTCGGTCGAAACCGAGACGATGGCCGGTGGTTTCATTCTGCCGGGTAACAAGGTTGACGTGATCCTCACCAGAACTGTGCAAGGCAGCGTCACGAGCGCCGTTGCCGAGACGATACTGCAGAATGTGAGAGTGCTTGCCATCGACGCAGTCATTGCCGGAGAGCGGGAAGGCAAGTCTCTGCAGCCGGACCGCACGGCCACGCTGGAGCTTTCCCCCGAACAGGCCGAGGTGGTGGCCCAGGCTCAGCAGCTTGGCAAAATCTCGCTGACACTGCGCAGTGCCGAGGATTCTGCTGACGATGCCGCAGACAGCGCATCGCGCAGGGACAGGGGCAGCGTCAATTTTGTGCGCTACGGCGTCTCCAGCAACGGCGCAGGACAGTGAGGCCGCGATGCGTGTTGATGGCGGGACAGCAAACGGGAAGGAAAAGGCCATGACAGGCAGATGGCTGGCCATCATGCTGATGGCGGGACAACTGGCTTTTGGTGCCTTCCTTGGCACTCCGGCGCCCGCCGTTGCTCAAGGGTTCCCGAAATCTGTCAGCATTGCTGCCGGCGAAAGGGCCGGCGAGCGTATCCTGCGTGTCGGCCTTGGCCGCTCCGTGGTGGTTGATGTCGCCGAAGATGTGGCTGATGTGCTGGTGTCGGAGCCCGAGATCGCCAATGCGACGGTGCGCAGCCGCAACCGCATCTATGTGGTGGGCAACAGGGCAGGCCAGGCAAGCGTGGTGCTTTTCGGTACCACTGGCCGCGAGATTGCGAGCTTCAGCGTGCGGGTTGAGCCGGACACGTCGGACCTGAATGCCATCATCCGCAAGCTGATGCCGAACACCGACATTCGCGCAGATTCGCTCAATGGCAGCGTGGTGCTTTCCGGCACGGCGCCGAGCACGGCGGATGCCCAGAAGGCTGCCGATCTGGCCAGCCGTTTTCTGGGACAGGGCAATGGGGAGGGGGGAAGCTCCTCCAGTCAGCCGGTTCTGAACATGATCTCCGTCGGCGGCAAGGATCAGATCCAGCTCAAGGTAACCGTGGCGGAAGTGGACCGCTCGGTCATCAAGCAGCTTGGCGTCACCATGTCCGGAACGCTGTCGAGCGGCAGCTTCGGGCTTGGCATCGCCAATGCGGCCAGCTTCCCCGTCAATACCGGAATTACGTCGCAGGGCAGCCTTCTGGGTTCTTTCTCCTCCGGAGGCAACAGTTTTGCCGCGCAGATCCGGGCCTTGCAGCGTGACGGTGTCATCCGCACTCTGGCCGAACCGACGCTGACCGCCATTTCCGGTGAAAACGCCAGCTTCATTGCCGGCGGCGAGTTTCCCATTCCGGTGAGCTACGACAACGACAAGCTCGGCGTCGAATTCAAGCAATTCGGTGTGGGTCTCGACTTCACTCCCGTTGTGCTGAACGAAGGCAATGTGAGCCTCCGGATCAAGACGGAAGTGAGCGAGCTTTCGGATGAAGGGGCAGTGACGACCGGCGGCATCACGATCCCGGCGATCAAGGTGCGCCGGGCGGAATCAACGGTGGAGCTCCCCTCAGGCGGTACGCTGGTGATGGCAGGCCTGCTGAAGGAAAGCTACCGGCAGACGGTGAGCGGCGTGCCCGGCCTCATGCAGCTTCCGGTGCTGGGCGCATTGTTCAAGAGCCGCGATTTTCTCCGCCAGCAGACGGAGATGGTGGTTTTCGTGACCCCTTATGTTGTCAAGCCGGTGGCGCAGAGCGCGCTTGCCCGGCCGGACAGCAACTTTGCGCCGCCGTCGGATGGCGAAACCATTTTCTTCAATCAGCTGAACCGGGTGTTCAACACGGCCGGTGCTCCGGTGCCGGGCAGCTATCAGGGTCAGGTGGGGTTCATCTATGAATAGGGAACAAGCCAAGCGCACCTTGATGGGAAAAGCTGCCTTTCTCGTTTGTGCCGCAGCGGTTCTGGCCGGCTGCCAGACCCAGCCCACGCCCACTGTCATGGCATCCAACGACTACCGGGTCAGGCATCCGATCATGATCACCGAGCAGGCGGAGGTTCTCGACATTCCGCTGGCGGCCTCAACCCGCAATCTTGGCCGTGATTACTCTGCCCGCATCGCCCAGTATGGTGCCGAAGCGCGCGCGTCAGGCGCGTCAACGGTCGAAGTGCTGGTGCCATCCGGCTCGGCCAATGAGATTGCGGCAAGCACCGTGGTGCCGCAAATCCGGGCAGCGCTTGTCCAGGGCGGTGTGGCGCAGCGGAACGTGCAGGTCCGCAGCTATGGCGTCGCAGACGCGCGGATCTCGACCCCGGTCCGCTTGTCCTACGCCCGGGTGAAGGCGTCCACCGGTCCCTGTGGTACCTGGCCGGACAATATCGCCAGCACCATCGGTCCCAACAACGACTATTACGATTTCGGCTGCGCAACGCAGTCCAATCTTGCCGCCATGGTCGCCAATCCGGCGGACCTCATGGGCCCGCGCGCGATTGGGGCTTCGGATCAGAACAGGCGCGGAGCCGTGCTCGAGAAATACCGCAAGGGCGAGCAGACGGCGGCGGAATACAAGGAAGGTACCGGTGCCAATGTCTCCGGCGTGGGCAAAAACTGAGGGCATGGCGAGGAGGGCGGCATGAGCAATGCAAGCGGCCAGAATTGGGTCATGCAGGAACCTGAAGACGGCTATGCCGGCGAGGCTTCCTACAAGCCTGTGCCGGATATCCGTCCGGTGCCGCGCATTTCCGTGCAGGCCTTCTGCATGGACGCGGAGACGGCGCGCACCATCGAGGCTGCCGGTGAAGACCGCCGCATGACCAAGGCGCACCTGAAGGTGCACATGGGTGGCATCCAGGCGGCAATCGAGCATTTTTCACAGGCTCCGACGCCAAATCTGATCATCATCGAATGCGGTGCGAGCCAGCAGAGCCTTGTCGCGGATCTGGACCGGCTGGCCGAGTATTGTGACACCGGCACCAAGGTGATCGTCATCGGGCACATCAATGATGTGGCGCTCTACCGTGACCTGATCCAGCGCGGTGTCAGCGAGTATCTCGTGGCGCCCGTTACGATCCTGCAGATCATC
Organism: Pannonibacter sp. I15F10I1; assembly: GCF_900185665.1. NCBI lineage: Bacteria > Pseudomonadati > Pseudomonadota > Alphaproteobacteria > Hyphomicrobiales > Stappiaceae > Pannonibacter > Pannonibacter sp. I15F10I1. Next base: position 330,319 of record NZ_FYAN01000029.1, on the reverse strand, counting down.
GGCGCGGCTGGTGCGCTCTACAGCGATCCCCAGTCCGAACCGCTGGGCCGGACCATGGCCTTTTTCGGCGTCAAGGGTGGATGCGGATCCTCGACACTGTCCCATAACGTCGCCTGGAATCTCGCGCGCTCCTTTGGAAGCGAAGTTGTGCTGGCTGACCTCGACCTGCCGTTTGGAACGGCCGGTCTTGACTACAATCAGGACCCGCTCCAGGGGGTCTATGAAGCCGTCTCCGCGCCAGAGCGGCTGGATGAGACCTTTCTTGACCGCATCCTGTCGCGCTGCACGGATCACCTCAGCCTGCTGGCGGCACCCGCATCGCTGGAACGCGGCTACGACTACTCAGAGACCTCGTTTGATCCGCTGGTGGATGTGATGCGGCAGGGCACGCCTGCCATCGTGCTGGATCTGCCCCATGCCTGGAACAACTGGGTCCGTCATCTGCTGCAGATTTCCGACGATGTTGTGATGGTGGCCGAACCGGACCTGGCAAACCTGCGGAATGCCAAGAACCTGGTCGATACGCTGCGGCAGATGCGTCCCAACGACCATCCGCCCCATCTGGTGCTGAACCGGGTCGGCATGCCGAAGCGGCCTGAAATCAAGCCGGAAGAATTTGCCAAGGCGCTCAATCTCCCGGTTCTGGCAGCCATTCCCTTTGATCCGCATCTGTTCGGAACCGCGGCCAACAACGGGCAGATGATTGGTGAACTGGATTCCCGCCACGCGGTGAATGACCTGATTTCGCAGATCGCCCATACCGTATCGGGCCGAGGTGAAATCAAACGGGGCCGGCGCTCGCCGGTGGCGGCCCTTATGGATCTGCTCAGGAAGGGCAAGTAATGGCCTGAAGGCCTTACACCATCTGTCGATGAGCCTGGCTCTTTGAGAGATGGTCAAGCCCTTGCGGCGCATGAGCACATTCAAGGCGAGATGCGTCAGCATCTCAGGGCCTTGGTATCAGGAGCAAGAGCTGCAGATGTTTGGCAGGCGCGGTACCCCAACAAGCGGAACGGAGCAGGGCGGTCAGATCCGTCCGGCGGCACCGGCTTCGCGTGCGCCGGATCAGGCTGCTCAGCTGATCAATGATCTGCGGGATGTTCCTGCTGCGGCTGCAAGACCTGCTGCGCAGGCCTCTCCTCCGCCAGCAGAGCCGCCGGCAGAGGACCGCCTGCGCAAGCGCTCACCGGAATATTACGCCACGAAGGCAGCGATTTTCAGCGCACTCGTCGAGGCGATCGACCTGTCGCAGCTGAGCCGCCTCGGGCCGGAAGATGCGCGCGATGAAATCCGCGATGTGGTGAATGACATCATCGCGCTGAAGAACGTGGTCATGTCCATTTCCGAGCAGGAAGACCTGCTGGAGGACATCTGCAACGACGTTCTGGGCTACGGGCCGCTGGAGCCGCTGCTGGCACGCGACGACATTGCCGACATCATGGTCAATGGCGCCCATACGGTCTACATCGAAACGGGCGGCAAGATGCAGAAGACGGGCATTGCCTTCCGCGACAATGCGCAGCTGATGAACATCTGCCAGCGGATCGTCAGCCAGGTGGGCCGCCGCGTCGATGAATCGAGCCCGATCTGCGACGCCCGCCTGCCGGACGGTTCGCGTGTCAACGTCATTGCGCCGCCGCTTGCCATTGACGGGCCGGCTCTCACCATCCGCAAGTTCAAGCGTGACAAGCTGACGCTCGACCAGCTTGTCCGCTACGGCTCGATCTCGGCGGAAGGCGCTGTGGTGCTGCAGATCATCGGCCGCTCGCGCTGCAACGTGCTGGTCTCGGGGGGCACGGGCTCGGGCAAGACGACGCTGCTGAACTGTCTCACCGCCTATATCGACACGTCCGAACGCATCATCACATGCGAAGACTCGGCCGAACTGCAGCTGCAGCAGCCCCATGTGGTGCGGCTTGAAACCCGGCCGCCGAACCTTGAAGGGGAAGGCGAAGTCACCATGCGTGATCTCGTCAAGAACTGCCTGCGCATGCGCCCGGAACGCATCATCGTCGGCGAAGTGCGCGGACCGGAGGCTTTCGATCTGCTGCAGGCCATGAACACCGGTCATGACGGCTCGATGGGCACGCTGCACGCCAACTCGCCGCGTGAAGCCCTGTCGCGTCTTGAGTCGATGATCACCATGGGCGGCTTCTCGCTGCCCTCCAAAACCCTGCGCGAGATGATCGTATCCTCCGTCGACGTGGTCGTGCAGGCCGCGCGCCTGCGTGACGGGTCCCGCCGCATCACCCACGTCACCGAGGTGATGGGCATGGAAGGCGATGTGATCATCACGCAGGACATCTTCCTGTACGACATCCTGGGCGAAGATGCGCAGGGCCGCATTCTCGGCCGCCACCGGTCCACTGGCATTGGCCGTCCGCGGTTCTGGGACCGTGCCCGTTATTACGGCGAGGAACAGCGGCTGGCTGCGGCACTTGATGCCTCCGAAGCGCCGGAGATGGGCTGATGGAGATCTTTGGCATCACCCTGAGCCCGGAGACGGCCAATCTGGCGGCAGCGCTGCTGGTTGCCTTCAGCATCGGCGGCATCCTCTATGTGCTGCTGGAGCCGCTGCTCAACGGATCGCGCAAGAGCAAGGAGCGCCTTCAGACCATCGCGGCGCGGGACGTGATTGCTGCCGACCGCCGTCCGCAGCGCGACGCGGACCGCCGTCCGCAGCGCGACGCGGACCGCCGCCGCAAATCGGTGCAGGACCAGCTCAAGGAGTTTGAGGACAAGCAGAAGGCGCGGCAGAAGAAAGCCAGCAGCCTGACGCTTGCCGCGCGGATGGAACAGGCGGGGCTCGACTGGGAGCGCAAGCATTTCCTGTATTTCAGCGCCGCATGCGCCGCAGTCTTGCTGTTCCTGGGGCTGATCATCTCGGGTGGATCGCTGCTGATCGCCCTGGCTCTCGGCTTTGTCGGCGCTCTGGGCGTGCCGCGCTTCTATCTCAACATGCGGCGCAAACGGCGCCTGAACAATTTCATCGACGAGTTGCCCAACGCCGTGGACATTATTGTGCGCGGCGTCCGGGCCGGGCTTCCGTTGACGGACTGCATCCGCATCGTGGCTGCGGAATCGCGGGAACCGGTGGCGACCGAGTTCCGCAAGATCGTCGAGGCCCAGGTCATGGGCATATCCCTGACGGATGCCGTTGCCCGTATGCCGGACCGTATTCCTCTGCCGGAAGCCAACTTCTTTGCGATCGTCGTTGCCATTCAGCAGCAGGCCGGTGGCGGCCTGTCTGAGGCACTCAGCAATCTCGCCAAGGTTCTGCGCAGCCGCAAGACGCTGAAAGGCAAGATCAAGGCTCTTAGCGCGGAGGCGAAATCCTCCGCGGCCATTATCGGTTCTTTGCCGATTATCGTTACGCTGATCCTTTATACGGTTGCTCCAAAATACATCATTCTTCTCTTCACCACGACAGGGGGGCATTACATTCTTGCAGGCAGTGCTGTCTGGATGCTCATCGGAGTGCTCGTCATGCGCAAAATGATCAATTTCGATTTCTAGGAGGAAGACATGACGTTTTTCGGCTTCTTCCTCGACTCCCAGTTTCTCATCGCCGCGCTCACGATGGTTGCGGTCGCAGGGACGGTGTTTGCCTTGGTCCTGCCGGTGCTGGAGCGCGATGGCCTGAAGAGCCGGATGAAGTCGGTTGCGCTCGAGCGTGAGAAGATGCGCGCCCGTGAAAGAGCCCGCCTTGCCACCGAGAAGGCCGAGGCCCGGGTTTCCTTGCGCAATCAGCCGAAGGACCGGGTCCGCAATCTGGTGGACAGGCTCAACCTCAAGACGGCCTTTGCCGACGAGCAGACGAACAACAAGCTGCGCATGGCTGGTTTCCGGGGGCCTGCGCCGCTTTATACCTTCGTGCTGTCCAGGCTTGTGGTGCCGCTGGTGCTCTTCGTGCTGGTGCTTTTTTACGGCTTTGCGGTCATGCCGCCCTCTCTTCCGCCCTTGACCAAACTGTGCATTGCGCTCTTTGCCGGCGGGGTCGGCGCCTTTCTCCCCAATCTCTATGTGCAGAATGTCATCTCCAAACGGCAGCTGTCCATCCGCCGTGCCTGGCCGGATGCGCTGGATCTGATGCTCATCTGCGTGGAATCCGGCATGTCCATCGAGGCGGCTTTCCGCCGGGTGGCAGAGGAGATCGGGGTCCAGTCGGTGCCGCTTGCCGAAGAACTGACCCTCACCAATGCCGAACTGTCGTTCCTGCAGGAGCGGCGGCAGGCCTATCTCAATCTGGCGGCCCGCACAGGCGTTCCGGCGGTGAAGAACGTCACCATGGCGCTCATTCAGGCCGAGCGTTACGGCACGCCGGTTGGTCAGGCCTTGCGGGTCATGTCCGATGATGTGCGCGAACAGCGCATGCAGGAGGCTGAGAAGCGGGCAGCCTCCCTGCCGCCGAAGCTGACCGTGCCGATGATCATCTTCTTTCTGCCGGTTCTGTTTGCCGTGATCATGGGGCCTGCGGTCATGCAGGTGATGGCAACCTTCCGCTGAGATTGCAGTGCCGCTCAGCCTTGCCGCTCAGCCCTGTCTCTGGGGCTTGCCCTGCCGCGGGCTCTGGGCAGCGAGGACGGCGCGCAGATAGGCGATGTTGGCCTCTGCCTGCTGCGGGTCCAGCTCATTGAGCGCCACCTGCTGGGCCTCGGCGAATTTTCCCTGCAAACCCAGCGCCAGCGCAAGGTTCTGGCGGATGCGGCTGTCGGCACGCGGGCTCGCGGCAGCACGGCGCAGATAATATTCCGCGTCCGGTGCCTGACCGGCCAGAAGGAAGGAAAGACCCAGATTGTTGAGCACGGTCGGCTCTTCCGGCACGATCTTCAGCGCCTGATTGTAGAGTGCCCGTGCCCGCTGCGGATTGCCCATCTGGTCATGCACCGCGCCTTCCGCCGAAAGCAGGCGCCAGTCAGGCGTGGCCGGGGTCTGGGCATTCTGCAGCACATTCAGCGCTTCCTGCAGGTTGCCGTTCATGGCGAGGATCTTGCCATAGGCCGAAGCGATGTCCCGGTCCGAGCCATGCTTGATGATGGCATTGCGCAGCACGGCCATGGATTGCTCGATCTGCCCGTTGCGGCGCAGGGCATTGGCATAGCCGATGATCACCTGCCGGTCGTCCGGGCTGCGCTGATAGGCGCTGGCCCAGGCCGAGACTTCGCGCATCGCTTCAGCGGACCCTGGCTGCACGAAGGCGCGTGCTGCGGCCGTGGAATTCGTGCCGGTCTGCTGCCGGGTGGAGTTGCAGCCCGCGGCCAGGACCACGGCGAGCGCGGCCATGGCAATGCGGCCAGCCTTTGCGGCGCGATACCCTGTCCGGAGTTTCCCAGCCTGTTCCATGACCAGCTCCCTGTGCAACCTGCTCTTGCGGCGAGGTCTGCCGATTTGACCAGATGACAGAAATAGCTTGTTAACCCTAATGCATGGTTAACCTGCCGCAGATTGCGAAAGCTTAATGTCTGGAAGCATTTGCACGTGATTGCATTAATCGGCCCGGAGCATTACCACTTGTGCTAATCCTGAGGAACATTGGAAGGAAATGAACATGCCCCATGCTCTTCTGCCAAGCGATGCGAGCCTGACGCCCGTGCCTGTCGAGGCCGTAACTCCGGCCACCTTGCCCGATGTTCTGGCCCGGATTGGCGGGACGGCGGAGGCATGGGCCAGCCTGCAGGGTTACAAGGCATCTGCCGGATCCATCCTGCTGGTTCCGGCCACGGATGGCACCCAGGCTGCGGTCCTCTTCGGCTTTGGTGACACTGGCCTGATCGATCCCTTTGCGCCGGGCGCACTGGCAAATGCCCTGCCGGAAGGGGATTACGTGTTGGCCGAAGGTTTTCCGGATGCGGAGACGGCGCTTGTCGCGATCGGCCTGACCGCCTACCAGTTCGCCCGGTACCGCTCTGAAGTGCCCAAGCCTTTGCCGCGTTTCCGCATTGCCGATGAGGCGGTGCTGAGCCGTGTGGCCCGGATCGTGCGCGCCGTGTCGCTGGCGCGTGATCTGGTCAATACGCCTGCAAATGACATGGGGCCGGACGAGCTGGAAGGCGCTGCCCGCGCCCTGTTCAGCGCCCATGACGGGGCGTCGCGCGTCATCAGCGGGGATGCACTGCTGGAGGAGGGCTTTCCGATGATCCATGCGGTGGGCCGCGCCAGCCCGCGGGCGCCGCGCCTCATCGATTGCAGCTGGGGCGAGGAAAGCCATCCGAAGATCACGCTGGTGGGCAAGGGCGTGGTGTTCGACACCGGCGGCCTCGACATCAAGCCGTCCAGTTCCATGCTGCTGATGAAGAAGGACATGGGCGGTGCGGCCAATGTGCTCGGCCTTGCTTCGCTGATCATGGACGCGCGCCTGCCGGTGCGCCTGCGCGTGCTCATTCCGGCGGTGGAAAATGCCGTCTCGGGCAATTCCTTCCGTCCCGGCGACATCCTGCCCAGCCGCAGGGGCCTGACCATCGAGATCGGCAACACGGATGCCGAAGGCCGCCTGGTGCTGGCCGATGCGCTGACGCTGGCCGATGAGGAAGAGCCGGATCTGCTGATCGACATGGCAACGCTGACCGGTGCGGCACGTGTCGCCCTCGGCCCGGATCTGCCGCCCTTCTACACCGCTGACGAAGCTCTGGCGGGCGAAGTCGCGGCCCACGCGGAAAAGGTCAATGATCCGCTGTGGCGCCTGCCGCTGTGGCAGCCCTACATGAAGTATCTCGACAGCAAGACTGCCGACATGAACAACGTCAACCAGTCCGGCGGCGGCTTTGCCGGGTCGGTGACGGCGGCGCTGTTCCTGTCCCGCTTCGTTGCAAAAGCCAAGGCCTGGGCGCATTTCGACATCTTCGCCTGGACACCGATCGAGCGGCCCGGCAAGCCCTATGGCGGCGAGGCACAGGCGATCCGGGCGCTGTTCTCCCTGCTGGAGGCACGCTACGGCGGAAAGAAATAACGCATCCGAAACGATTTTGTGCTCTTCTCCGGATCTGAACGGGATTCGGGGAAGCGCCGCATATGGCAGTGGAGATCCGCGCCTCGCAGGCGCTCAGGCTGTGGCACGAAGTCAATCTGGAACTGGTGCGCGACGGGGAGCAGGATCTCTCCGCCCGCCAGATGACGATCCTGCTCACGGTCTATCTGGAGCCGCCGCCGCATACCGTGCGCGGGCTGGCGGCAAAGCTGAACGTGACCAAGCCCGCCATCACCCGGGCGCTGGACACGCTGGGCAGCATGCGGCTTCTCTCGCGCAAGCGCGACGAGGCCGACAAGCGCAATGTCATCATCACCCGCACTGTGGACGGCGCGCTTTATCTTGACCGGCTGGGCGATCTGGTGTCCGAAAAGGCCAAGGAACTGCCGCGCTGATCTTCCTGCTTCGATTTGCTTTGAGGGCCCTCCATGTCTGACACGCTCGACCGCCGCCGCCATCCCGTGCGCCCGGATCTTGCCGCCCGCGCCTATGAGGGCCAGGTCAGCCCGCGCCGCTTTGCTGATGGCGAACGCATGCGCATTGCGGCGGATGTGGTGGCGCTGCGCAAGGAGCCGCGCCCCGATTGCGGGCTGGACACACAGGCGCTCCATGGCGAAACGGTCATGGTCTATGAAACCACATCCGAGGGCTGGGCCTGGGGCCAGCTGGACGGTGACGGCTACGTCGGCTGGCTTCCTTCCGATGCGCTGGCGCCGGTGGAAGAGGCCACCCATGTGGTGCGGGCGCTGCGCACCTTCCGCTATCCGGGCGCAGACCTGCGGCTTCCGGCTCTTGGGCATCTGTCTCTCGGTGCGAAGGTGCGTGTCCTTGGGCAGGCGGAAACGCGCGGCCTTGCCTATGCGCTTTTGTCTGACGGTTCGGCTGTGGTGGCCGGTCATCTGGTACCGGTGGGCACGATTGAGCCCGATTGGGTGGCGATTGCCGAAAGCCTTCTGGGCACGCCCTATCTGTGGGGTGGCAAATCCTCGCTGGGGCTCGACTGTTCGGCGCTGATCCAGCTTTGCGCGTCTTTTGCCGGCCATGTCCTGCCGCGCGACAGCGACATGCAGGAAGCCGAAGCCGGTGTGCCTCTGGATTTCGCGGAAGGCGGCCCGCTGCCGCAGGATCTGCGGCGGGGAGATCTTCTGTTCTGGCGCGGTCACGTTGGTGTGCTCAGCAGCCCCACCGTCCTCACCCATGCCAACGGTTACACCATGACCGTTTCGCAGGAACCCCTCGACGCCGCCCTTGCCCGCATCGGCGCCAAGGAATACGGCGCGCTGACCTCGATCCGGCGGCTTTGAGGGAATGGAGATTGCGGGGGTGCGCTGCCTTCCAGTTCACTCAGGCGGTCACCCCGGGCGGAGCGAAGCGCAGACCCGGGGACCACTCGCTCGCAGAGCGGTGAAACCCCGAAGCCCGGCGGAGAAGCGTGTACCGGGCTGGTGTCTGCCGCGCAGCTCCGGACACCGGCATCTCTCTGGGAGCGAGTAGGCCCCTGTGTATCGAAAGTCTGTCATTGTGATTGCGGGACGGAGGCCGTTAGACCCCTGGTCTTGAAGACCGTGAGCCGGCTTTGGCCCCGTCCCGCTTTCTCAGATCAACCTGAACAGTTGCATGAGGCTGCTCACAACAGACCTCGCACCACAGGGACAGGCATCATGAGCATATCTCATCACTACATCGGATGCGATGTTTCCAAGTGCTGGCTGGATGTTTTCGATCCGCGTACGGGCCGCGTTCAGCATCTGGATAACACCGCCGAAGCAATCAGTGTGTTTGTGAGCTCCTTGCAAGGGCAAAACGCCTTTGTGCTCTTCGAGGCCACTGGCACCTACGACAGTGTGCTGCGTACAAGCTTGCATGAGGCGGGTATCGCCTGTGCACGGCTGAACCCGACCATGGTCCGCCGCTATGCACAGGCACGCGGACGCAAGGCCAAGACGGATGCCTTGGATGCAATCATTCTGGCAGACATGGGCGAGCGCCTGCGCCCGGATCCGGATCCCGCTCCTTGTCCTCACAGGGCGCGTCTGGCAGGGCTGGCGGCGCGAAGGGACCAGCTGGTCGCCATGCGGGCCTGCGAAAAAACCCGCCTTTGCGAGCTGACGGATCCTTTCCTGCGCCAGGATCTGGAGGAGACAATCTGCCATCTCAGCCGGGCTGTTGCGAGGATCGAGGCCGAGATCGAGCGCCAGATACAGGAGAATGACGCCCTGAGGGATCAGGCCCGCATTCTGGCGAGTGCACCTGGCGTTGGGCCAGTGACGGCGCAGATCCTTCTCGCGCTCATGCCGGAACTGGGCAACTCCAATCCCAAGCGTCTGGCGGCGCTGGCAGGGCTGGCCCCCTTCAATCACGACTCGGGCAAACTGAAGGGAATACGCTGTATCTCGGGCGGAAGAGCCCGTGTCAGACGGGCCCTGTTCATGGCAGCCTTGAGGGCGGCCCGCATCAATCCAACGCTGAAAGCCTTCGCAGACCGCATCACCAGCGCATCCAAAGTCAGGAAAATCGCAATCATCGCGACCGCACGCAAACTCCTCACAATCCTCAATGCCATGCTCCGGGAGAACGCCACATTCAGACATCAATGAAACAGTTGCCGGCTCACGCTGCGCTTGGCCGGGGTGACTCAGAGCCAGTTTCCGGCCTGGAACCAGCTATTTCCGGCGAGTGGAGCCCTTCCTACTCCTCCCCCGCCATCAGCCGCACACGCTCTCCTGAAGAAGACATTGCCTCCCCACGCACTTCGCCAAGATCCAGATCCTCGATCCTGCGGCCGCGTTTGGAGATCTTGTCGGTGGAGATGAGGATCTGGTCGATGTCCTTGCTCGCCTGCGCAAAATGCGCCTGCAGCTTGCCGGTGCGGTCGTTGAGGCGGGCGATATCGGCGGTGAGATGGGCGACTTCGGCCTGAATGAGATGGGCCTGCTCGCGCATGCGCGCATCGCGCAGCACCGCCTGAATGACCTGAATGGACAGCATCAGCAGCGACGGCGAGACGATGACCACGCGGGCGCGGTGGGCCTTCTGCACCAGATCCTCGAAATTCTCGTTGAGCTCCGCAAAGACGCTTTCCGATGGCACGAAGAGGAAGGCGGTGTCCTGCGTTTCGCCGGGGATGAGGTAGCGCTCCCGGATGTCCAGGATATGCTTGGTAAAGTCGCGCCGGAACTGTGCCTGCGCCTGCTTCAGCTCCTCCTCCGACTGGGCCTTGCGCAGGAGGTTGAAGGCCTCCAGCGGAAACTTGGCGTCGATGGCCAGCGGCGGCGCGCCGTTGGGCATGTGCACCAGACAGTCGGGCCGTGAGCCGCTGCTGAGTGTGGCCTGAAAGCTGTAACCGGACGGCGGCAACTGGTCCTGAATGATGGCTTCCATCCGCCCTTGCCCGAAGGCACCGCGCGTTTGCTTGTTGGCAAGGATCGCCTGCAGCTGGCCGACCTGACCGGACAGGTCGGTGATGGTCTTCTGCGCCCGGTCGATCACCGCCAGCCGCTCGTGCAGCTGGCGCAGGCCGTCATGGGTCTGGCGGGTGGTGTCGGCCATGGAGAGGCCCAGCTTGTGGCCCATGCCATCCAGCCGCTCGTTGACGGCGCGCATCATGTCGCCCTGCCGGCTGGAGAACACCTCGGCCATGGTCTGCATGCGTCCGGTGATTTCCCCCTGCGAGCGCAGCATCCGGGCCAGATGCTCCTCCAGATCCTCGATCCGGTCCGCCGCAATGGCCTCGCTCGTGGCCCGTGCCTTGATCTGGCGCAGGGCGCTGACCACCAGAAGGGTGATAAAAGCCAGCAAAAGCAGCGCGGCGAGAACGCTGGCTTCCAGCAGGCTGACAGGTCGGGTGCCGAAGGTGAAAACTGTGTCTTGCATGAAACAAACATAGAACGATTCGGCCTTGGGCGCAGACTCTGCCTTGCACAGGCGCGGCGCAGGCCACAGAAGACCAAAAGCTGGTGCTCCGGCATGCGAAAGCTTGCGGAAACGCGTTGACCGGCTAACCGCCTTTGCCTATCTGGATCACATGACGAAACGCACCATCATCACCCTTCCCGATCCCGTGCTGCGGCAGGTCTGCGCGCCTGTTGCCGCCGTTGGCGATGACATCCGCCAGCTGGCCGACGACATGCTGGACACCATGTATGACGCGCCGGGCATCGGCCTTGCCGCCAGCCAGATCGGGGTGCTGCAGCGCATCTTCGTGCTGGACGTGGCCAAGGAAGACCAGCCGAAGGCGCCCATGGTCTTCATCAACCCGGAAATCGTCTGGTCCTCGCCGGAACTGTCGGTCTATCAGGAGGGCTGCCTGTCGATCCCCGAATATTATGATGACGTGGAGCGCCCGGCCTCCGTGCGCGTGACCTTCCAGAACCGGGAAGGCGCGCAGCAGGAGCTTCTGGCTGACGGGCTGCTGGCCACCTGCATCCAGCACGAGCTGGACCATCTCAACGGCAAGCTCTTCATCGACTACCTGTCGAAGCTGAAGCGCGACCGGGTGGTGAAGAAGTTCCAGAAACAGGCCCGCACCACGGGCAAGTCCTGACACGGCAGACGGCCCATCGTGGGCCGTTCGCATTTTCCGGGCCATCGCGGCCCCGCCCAGATTTTCGGAAGCAGCGCATGACACTTCGCATCGTCTTCATGGGTACGCCCGATTTCTCCGTGCCGGCCCTCATGGAAATCGTGGGGCAGGGGCATGACGTGGTGGCCTGCTACAGTCAGCCGCCGCGCCCCGCAGGCCGCGGCATGGAGCTGAAGAAATCGCCCGTGCATGAGGCGGCGGAGGCGCTGGGCATTCCGGTCTTCACCCCGCTCAGCCTCAAGGGCGCCGACGAGCAGGGCGTCTTTGCCGGGCATGATGCGGATGTGGCCGTGGTCGTTGCCTATGGCCTGCTGCTGCCGAAGGCCATTCTGGATGCCCCGCGCGAGGGCTGCCTCAATCTCCACGCCTCCATTCTGCCGCGCTGGCGCGGGGCTGCCCCGATCAACCGGGCGATCATGGCGGGCGACACGGAAACCGCCGTTCAGGTGATGCGCATGGAAGAGGGGCTGGACACCGGCCCGGTCTGCATGTCCGAGACCGTTGCGATTACCCCGGACATGACCGCAGGCGACCTGCATGACCGTCTGTCGGCGCTGGGCGGGGATCTGATCGTGCGGGCGCTCGCCGCCCTGTCGCGCAATGCGCTTGCGCAGGTGCCGCAGGTGGAAGAGGGCGTGACCTACGCCAGGAAGCTCAGCAAGGCGGAAACACGGATCGACTGGACGCGGCCTGCCCGCGAGGTCCACAATCACATTCGCGGTCTCTCGCCCTTCCCCGGCGCCTGGTGCGAGCCGGTGATTGCCGGCACGGCCGAGCGGGTGAAGGTTCTGCGCTCTGCGCTGGCCGAAGGGCAGGGCGCACCGGGCGAGGTGCTGTCCGTGGACGGTGCGCCGGTGATCGCCTGCGGCGAGGGCGCGGTGCGCCTCGTCAACGTGCAGCGTGCCGGCAAGAAGCCGATGGGCGGTGAAGAGTTCCAGCGCGGTGCCAAGCTTGCCGCTGGCGAGCGGGTTGGCTGAGCGGCACTTGTTGAGATTGAGGGAGCATCTGGTGATGACTGCAGCGCAGAACAGCCCCGCCTTCACGGTCCGTCCTGTCACCGCAAGTGATGAGAAGGAGGTGGCTGGTGTCATCACCGCCGCCTTCAATCAGCAATCTGAAGTCCGGCTGGTGTATAATCTGCGCCACTGCGGGGCGCTGCTGGTGGAACTGGTGGCGCAAGGGGATGACGGACGGCTTCTCGGCCATGTCGCCTTCAGCCGGGTAACCGGGGCAGGCGCCGGCCACCGGCTGCAGATCTCCTGCCTTGCGCCCGTCTCCGTGCTGCCCGAGCTTCAGAAGCTTGGGATCGGCTCGGCGCTGATCACGGCCGGGCTCGAGGAACTGCGGTCGCAGGGCGAGGATCTCGTTCTGGTGCTGGGCCCGCCCGCCTATTACCCGCGCTTCGGGTTTGATGCGGACCTGGCAAAGCAGGTGCAGGCGCCCTATGCGGGGGCTGCCTTCATGGCGCTGGCGCTGACGGAGGCCGGGCGCGAGTATTTGCCGGTGGAAGTGAGCTTCGCCACGCCCTTCCAGGAATTCGAATAGATCAGGGAATTCGAGTAGGCCGATGCCCCGCTACAAGCTGACCATCGAATATGACGGCCGTCCCTTCTGCGGCTGGCAGCGGCAGGCCAATGGCCCTTCCGTGCAGGCCGTGCTGGAGCGTGCCGTCAAGGCCTTCAGCGGTGAGGAGGTCGCCATCGGCGGCGCCGGGCGCACCGATACGGGCGTTCATGCCACCGGGCAGGTGGCGCATGTGGATCTGGAAAAGGACTGGCCGGCCGAAACCGTGATGGGGGCGATGAACTTCCATTGCCAGCCTGACCCGGTTGCCATTCTCGCCTGCGAGAAGATGCATGAGGGCTTCGACGCCCGCTTTTCTGCCATCCGCCGCGCCTACCGCTACCGCATCCTCAACCGCCTGCCGCCGCTGACCTTCGAAAAGGGGCTGGCCTGGCACGTGAAGCAGCCGCTGGATGTGGAGGCCATGCACGAGGCCAGCCAGGTCTTCATCGGCCACCACGACTTCACCACCTTCCGCCACACCCGCTGTCAGGCGAAGAGCCCGGAAAAGACGCTGGAGACCTTCAGCGTCCGCCGGGACGGAGACTTCGTGATTGCGGAATGCTCCTCCCGCTCCTTCCTGCACAATCAGGTGCGCTCCATGGTGGGCACCCTGCGGCTGGTGGGGGAAGGGCGCTGGACGGCAGACACCGTGCGCGAGGCCCTTGCCGCCCGCGACCGCAAGGCCTGCGGCCCCGTCGCGCCGCCGGACGGGCTCTATCTCACCCGCGTCGACTACCGCCCCGCCGCCACCGACATCGCCTCCCACGCCGAATGGCACGCCCGCTCTGCGGTGGTGGAGGATGACGGGGATGACGGGGAAGTTTGACGGAGGGCTTTGATCGGCTTTTGCTGTGAGGTTCAGATGACGGCTGCAGATGGTTTCTTGCGGTTACGAGTGAGTTTGCAACAGAGAGTTTCAGCCTTCCTCCCCGCAAGAGGGGCGTTTTTACATCGAACTGCCAGTCCGGCTTCCCGGTCATGGTTTGAGGAAAGCCTGCCTTCTGGTCATTCCGGCACAGCGTTTCAGCCCCCCTCCCCCTGGTGGGGAGGGGTTAGGGGTGGGGGGGATAGCCTTTCCGGCTGGCAGGGTATCCATTGATTACAGACAGTCTCTCCTCGCCAGCTTCTTCAGGAAAAGTTCGTCTTTTCAACTCCTTGCAGGCTCAGAGCCCCCCACCCCTTACCCCTCCCACGAGGGGGAGGGGGGCGGAGTCATCCTGCCGGAAAGCTGTTGCATCACTGCGGTCGACGTCAGAACCTGATGTGTGAACCCGGTAGGACGCCTGAGCCCCCTCAACACACGGCGAACCCTCGCTTTCCCCTCATCCCGCCTCCGGCTCCACCGCGATCCTGTAGATGTGCCAGGTCGTGTGGCCGAGAATGGGGAGGGTGAAGATGAGGCCCATGAAGGAGGGCACCATCGAGACGATCAGCGTCAGCGTCACCGCGATGCCCCAGCCGATCATCGGCAGGGGCGAGGTGGCGACGGTGCGCACGCTGGTGATCATGGCGGTGATGAAATCCCGGTCCCGGTCGAGCAGCAGCGGGAAGGAGATCACCGTCAGCGAGAACAGCAGCAGCGACAGGATGGCGCCGACAATGTGGCCGGTGAGCAGGAACATCAGCCCTTCCGGCGTCGAGATCACCGTGTCGATGAATTCGGGGAAGCTGGCGAAGGACTGGAAGCCGAGGAACAACGCCAGCAGCAGGCGCACCTGATACATCCACATGATCAGCACGAACAGCACGGCAAAGGCCATCCAGCCGATTTCCCGGCTGCGCTGGGCCCAGATGACGCCGAGCACGCCGCCCCAGGTGAGCGGCTCGTTCTGCTCCAGCCGCCGGCTCACCTCATAAAGGCCGCAGGCAATGAACGGCCCGACGAGGGCAAAGCCAGCCGCCAGCGGATAGCTGAGATAGCTCATGTGCAGGGCCGAGGCCGTCAGCAGCACGAGGATGCCGCCGAGGGCATAGATGCCGCCGAAGAACAGGCCGAATTGCGGAGCCCGCCGGAAATCGCGCAGGCCCTTGCCAAGGGCGGTGATGATGTCGGCGGTGCTGATCTTGCGCACCTTGGGATCTGGCCTGTGTGAGGCTGTTCCCTGCGGGGCGGCGTTACCCGTTTCCTCCATACCCATCTCCTCCCTCGATTGCATGGTTTGCGAAGAAGAGTGGCGTGAAAACCGCAAGCCGCCAATCGTATTTTCCGGTAGGAGGGGCCAAAATTTTTTAATCTGCACTTATACCAAGGCTTTTGATGCTCACGCATCACGCCTTGAAATTGCTCAAGCGCCGCACAGGCTTAACCACCTCTCGATGAGGCAAGCTCAGCGAGAGGTGGTATTACATATGCGTTGCGGTGCTGCTTTTGCTTGATCCCCGCCGCAGGCCGCAGTACCTGCCACGTCAGGACCTGTCCTCACCCGCTGGAGCAACAATGGTTTCCGGACTTCCCCCTGCCCAACTGAGCCCCGGCATCCGCTGGCTGCTGCTCAGCCCGATTGGCCGCCTGTCGCGCAAGGTCTATTGGTACGGGCTTGCCTTCAACTGGGTGATCATTGCCATCGCCGCCAACATGTGGATGAAGTCGCTGCCGGGCGATGTGGACCTCGCCTCGCTCACCTTCGGCGACTTCATGGGCTCCAATCCGCTGTTTCCGGTGCTGTTCGTCGTGGTCACCTGGTTCGAGATGGCGCTGCTGATCAAGCGGCTGCAGGATGTGGGGCTGCCCGGCTTCTTTGCGCTGGTGGCCTTCGTGCCGGTGATCAATTTCTTCGCGGTGCTGACGCTTGGCTTCCTGCCCAGTGCCGAAGGCCCGAACCGCTACGGCCCGCAGCCCGACAGCTATTACCGCCGCCGCTGAAGCGGCACGCATTGACCCATGCCCCCAAGCGGGGCTAGGACTTCTACCATGACCCAAGCTCTGTCTCCCGCCGCCGCCATCGCCCGCGATCTCATCCGCTGCCCCTCCGTCACGCCCGCCGAAGGCGGTGCGCTGGCGTTTCTGGAGCGGCTGCTGGGTGAGGCAGGCTTCACCGTCTCCCGCGTCACCTTCTCCGACACGGATACGCCGGACGTGGAAAATCTCTTTGCCACCATCGGCAGCGGCGCGCCGCATTTCGTCTTTGCCGGCCACACGGATGTGGTGCCGGCAGGTGCGGAAAGTGACTGGCAGCATGATCCCTTCGGCGGCGAGATCCGCGACGGCGTGCTCTACGGGCGCGGCGCGGTGGACATGAAGGGCGGCATCGCCTCCTTCGCAGCCGCTGCTCTTGCCTTCATTGAAGCGCGCGGCAAGGCGTTCGGCGGCACCATTTCCTTCCTCATCACCGGTGACGAGGAGGGCCCGGCGGTGAACGGCACGTCGAAGCTTCTCGCCTGGGCGAAGGAGCAGGGGCACGTGTTTGATGCCTGCATCGTCGGTGAGCCGACCAATCCGGCAGCGCTGGGGGATGCCATCAAGATCGGCCGGCGCGGCTATCTCTCCGGCATCGTCACGGTGGAAGGCACCCAAGGCCATGCCGCCTATCCGCAACTCGCCGACAACCCCATCCCCGGCCTGCTGGCGCTGATGAGCGCGCTGGATGCGCTGGTGCTGGATGAAGGCAACGAGCGGTTCGAGCCGTCGAACCTCGAGATCGTCAACCTGCATGTGGGCAATCCGGCCTTCAACGTCATCCCGGCCCGCGCCGAGGGGCGCTTCAACATCCGCTTCAACGATGAGTGGACGCTGGAGGCACTGAAGGCGAAGCTGCAGGACACACTGGCAGCTGCTGCCCGTCCCGGCCTGCGCTACAGCCTCGACTTCCGCCGCGATGCGGGCGAATCCTTCCTCACCCGCGATGATGCGTTGATCACGGCGCTGGCGGACGCGGTGGAAGCGGTGACGGGCCGCCGCCCGGATCTGTCCACCAACGGCGGCACTTCGGATGCCCGTTTCATCAAGAGCTACTGCCCGGTGGTGGAATTCGGCCTTGTCGGCCAGACCATGCACAAGGTGGACGAATGCACCCCGGTCGCCGACCTCGACCAGCTCGCCGCCGTCTACCGCCGCTTCCTCGACAGCTATTTTGCTGGCTGAGGCAAGGCATTCTTCCCCCGCGTTAATCGGCAATTATCAGTAGCCTGTCATAGTCCCGGTCATTGGGTCCCGGCACCGGCCGGGACTGCAGAGCCTTTGCTGTGCCCAGATCCGGGAGTTGTCCGTTGCTCGATGTATCGCCGGTTTCCACGCAGAACTCGTTCCGCAAGAAGCGTGTGCAGTCGCTTGCCCGCATCATTGATGATTATATCGCCGCGAAAGGCCACTGCCGGATCATCGATCTGGGAGGCACGCGCGGCTTCTGGGATGTGTGGAAGAGCGAGCTCGACTTCGCCAATCTCTCGGTCGATTGCGTCAACCTGTTTCCGGACAGCGATCCCAACACCACTGACATGCCCAACGTGCGCATGACGCAGGGCAATGCCTGTGACCTGGCCGGGGTGGCGGACGGGGCCTATGACCTCGCCTTTTCCAACTCGGTCATCGAGCATGTGGGCTCCTGGAGCAACAAGAAGGCCTTTGCGCGGGAGGCGGGCCGGGTGGCGCGCAGCTATGCGATCCAGACGCCCAGCTTCTCCTTCCCGATTGAGCCGCATGCCCGCAGCCTGTTCCTGCACTGGCTGCCGGACCCGCTGCGTTACCGCATTCATCTGGCCCGGACCACGGGCTTCTATCCGAAGGCCGCGAATCTCGACGAGGCCATGGCCTCGCTGGAAGACGCCCGCATGCTGGACCTGCGCCAGATGCGCTATCTCTTCCCCGATGCGGTGATGGAGAAGGAAAAGTTCTTCGGCCTCACCAAGTCCTTCACCGCCGTGCGGCATATGCCGCTGCGCTGAGAACGCCGGAAACAAGAAGCCCCCGCCAGAGCATTCTCCGGCGGGGGCTTTTTGTTTGCGTGTGCGGTCAAAGGCTTTCGATGCTGACGCATCACGCCTTCAAACGGCTCGAACGCCGCACGGGACCGGGTATCAGTCGCGCAGCAGCTCGTTGATGGCGGTCTTGGCTCGGGTCTGGGCGTCGACGCGCTTGACGATCACGGCGCAATAGAGGCTCGGGCCGGGGGTGCCGTCCGGCAGCGGCTTGCCGGGCATCGAGCCGGGCACCACGACGGAATAGGCCGGAACCTCACCGATGAAGACTTCGCCGGTGGCGCGGTCGATGATCTTGGTGGAAGCGCCGATGAAGACGCCCATGGACAGCACCGCGCCCTCACGCACGATCACGCCTTCCACGACTTCCGAGCGGGCGCCGATGAAGCAGTTGTCCTCGATGATCACGGGGCCTGCCTGCAGCGGCTCCAGCACGCCGCCGATACCGACGCCGCCGGACAGGTGCACATGCTTGCCGATCTGGGCGCAGGAGCCGACGGTGGCCCAGGTGTCCACCATCGTGCCTTCACCCACATGGGCGCCGAGGTTGACGAAGGACGGCATCAGCACCACGCCCTTGCCGATGAAGGCCGAGCGGCGGACGATGGCACCCGGAACAGCGCGGAAGCCGGCTTCCTCGAAGTCCACACCGCGCCAGCCGTCAAATTTGGACGGCACCTTGTCCCACCAGGTCGCATCACCGGGGCCGCCCTTGATGACGTCCATCGGGTTGAGGCGGAAGGAGAGCAGCACGGCCTTCTTGGCCCACTGGTTCACGATCCAGCCGCCGTCCTGCTTCTCGGCGACGCGCAGCTGCCCGCGATCCAGCAGGTTCAGGGCAGTGTCAACGGCCTGACGCACGTCACCCGTCGTGTGCGTGTCGATATTGGCGCGGTCTTCAAAGGCGGCGTCAATGGTGGCGGCAAGTTTCACGAGATCGGTCGACATGGAAATGATCGGCTCCGCAAAGGGGTCGGTTAGGGTTCGCCGGATAAAAGGCGGGTGCGGGGCTTGAGTCAATGGTTCATGCGGCTTGAGAAGCGCTCAACTGCGCAAAGGCCGCAAACAGGCGACATTGAGGACGGTTTCTCCCGCATCTTCTCAAGCCCGCAGGCCGCCTCTCATGGAACTCTGGATTCCCATCACTCTCTTTGCCGCCTTCTGCCAGAACCTGCGTTCGGCGCTGCAGAAGCACCTGAAGGGCCGCCTTGGCACCAGCGGGGCGACGCTGGTGCGATTCGCCTATGGCTTTCCCTTTGCCCTTGCCTATGTGCTGGTGCTGCATCTGGCCTTCGGCATGCCTTTTCCGGACATGAATGGCCGCTTCCTTCTGGCGGCGGCTCTCGGCGGCCTTGCCCAGATCATCGCGACCTTTCTGCTCGTCCACCTCTTCTCCTTCCGCAATTTCGCGGTCGGCACGGCCTATTCCAAGACGGAACCGGTGCAGGCGGCGATCTTCGGCGTGGTCATCCTTGGCGAGCACGTAACCGGACTGACGGCAACGGCCATCGGCATCGGCGTTGCGGGCGTGATCCTCATTTCCATGGCGCGGGTGCCGCTGACGGGCCGGGCGATTGTGGCTTCGCTCGCCGGGCGTCCGGCGCTGATCGGGCTGGCTTCGGCTGCCTTCTTCGGGGGCTCGGCGGCGCTCTACCGCATGGCTTCGCTCTCGCTGGAGGGGCCCGGCTATCTGATGCAGGCCGCCTACAGCCTTGCGGTTGTCACCCTGATGCAGACGGTGGCCATGGGGCTCTACATGGTCTGGCGCGAGCCGGACCAGCTGGCCGCCTCCATCCGCCACTGGCGGCAGGCGGTATGGGTGGGGCTTGCCGGCGTTGCAGGATCTGCGGGCTGGTTCACCGCCATGACGCTTCAGCAGGTTGCCTATGTGCGGGCATTGGCGCAGGTGGAACTGGTCTTCACCCTCATCGCCTCCTGGTTTTTCTTCAAGGAGCGCATCAATGGCCGCGAGATCACCGGCTGCGTGCTGATCGTCGCCGCCATTCTGGTGCTGCTGTCCGGTACCTGATCACTACCCGGCATCCGCCGCAGACGTGCCGATCAGCCAGTCGCGGAAGCCGGAGATGGGGCGGGAGAGCGGGCGGTTGGGGGAGCGGACGAACCAGTAGCCGCTGTCCAGCTGCAGCACCGGCCAGTCGGGCATGACGAGATGCCCGGCCGCCAGCTCCAGCATGACGAAGCGCCGGTCGATGACGATGGCACCCATGCCCGCGATGGCAGCCTGAATGGCAAGATCCCGGCTCTCCAGCACCATGCCGGAGCTGGCGTCGGGCAGCTTCAGCCCGGCATGGGCCAGCCAGCGGGACCAGTCGTCACGCCGGGAGGCGCTGTGCAGCAGCTTGAGGCCGGGCAGGGCGGCGTCCGGGCCAGCGTCTTCGCGCATCAGGCGCGGGGCCATGGCGACGGCCAGATGCTCGCGCCACAGCAGCGTTGCGTCGATGCCCGGCCAGTCACCCCGGCCAAGCCGGATGGCGCAGTCGTAATTCTCCCGGTCGAGGTCAACGACGCGGGTGGAAGCGGAAAGCAGCAGCTCCACATCGGGCTGCGCGGTCTGAAACTGCGGCAGGCGCGGGATCAGCCAGCGGGTGGCAAAGGTGGAGACGGTGCTGATGCGCAGCTCCGTCCGGCCCCGGCGGCGGAACCCGTCCACGGCAGATTCGATCCGCTCAAAGGCATCGCCCAGTCCGGCGGCCAGCCGCTTGCCCTCTTCGGTGAGAGACAGGCCGCGCCCGTCGCGCAGCACCAGCGTGGCACCCAGCTCGCTTTCCAGCTTGCGCAGGAGATGTGACAGGGCGGAAGGCGAAATACCAAGGTCATCCGCGGCCTGCGCGGCGCGGCCATTGCGGGCAAGAAGAGCAAAGGCATGCAGGGCGCGCAGGGAGACCATGGGTTCACACGATGGGTTCGGCAGGCCGGGGCGGCTCGCGGGATTATTGAGTTTACATCAATAAACCGGCGAAGCTCCCCCGGTCCAGTGCCTCACGCTTCAATTGCGCCCAGAACCCCTTCGAGGAAGCCGGCAAGATTGCCGGTGACGAAGTCAATGTGCGGAGCGTCGTGGCCTTCCATCTCCCACTCCTCGCGGAAGACTTCGCGCGTGACCTTCGGCACGATCAGGGCCGTGCGCATGCCGAGCTTGTGCGGCACCAGCAGATTGCGCGGCAGATCTTCGAACATGGCCGCTCTGGCGGGCGAGACGCCCGTCTTGGCGATGAAGGTCTGGTAGGTCTCAAGATTCGGCTTCGGCAGCAGGCCTGCGGCGACGATGTCGAAGATGTCCTCGAAATGATCGCTGATGCCGAGCGCGGCAGCGGTGCGCTCCGCATGGGGCCGGTCGCCATTGGTGAAGATGAACTTGCGGCCCGGCAGACGGCTGATGGCCGCGCCGAGAGCAGGGTCCGGCTTCACCGGCGAGTAGTCGATGTCATGCACATAGGCGAGGAAGTCATCCGGATCGATCTTGTGCTGCATCATCAGCCCGCGCAGCGTGGTGCCGTAGTCGCGGTAGAACTCCTTCTGCTTCGCCCGCGCGGCATCCCTGCCGATGTCCAGCAGCTTCGCGATGTAGTCGGAGATGCGGACGTCGATCTGCGAGAACAGATCGATTTCCGCCGGATAGAGCGTGTTGTCCAGATCAAAGACCCAGGCCTCCACACCGGTGAAAGCCCGAAGATCATGACGGTGGGCGCCCTGGCCCTCGTCCGGTGTGGGGATGGTGTCTGTCACTTGCTGATCAGGGTCCCGGCGCCCCGGTCGGTGAAGAGTTCCAGCAGGACGGCATGCTTCACCTTGCCATCAAGGATGACCACACCCTCGACGCCGCGGTCCAGCGCCTCGATGCAGGTTTCCACCTTCGGGATCATGCCGCCGGAAATGGTGCCGTCGGCGATCAGCTCACGCGCATGGGCGACGGTGAGGTTCTTGATCAGCTTGCCTTCCTTGTCGAGCACGCCCGGCACGTCGGTCAGGAACAGCAGGCGCGAGGCATGCAGCGCACCGGCGATGGCGCCAGCAAATGTATCGGCGTTGATGTTGTAGGTCTCGCCATCCGCGCCGGGGGCCACGGGGGCCACCACGGGGATCAGGTCTTCCTTCAGCATCAGGTCCAGCATCACCGGATTGACGTGTGCAGGCTCGCCGACGAAACCGAGATCGAGGATCTTCTCGATGTTGGAATCGGGGTCCTTTTCCGTGCGGGTCAGCTTGGTGGCGGTCACCAGATTGCCGTCCTTGCCGCACAGGCCGACCGCACGGCCGCCCTCGGCATTGATCAGCTGGACGATTTCCTTGTTGATCGAACCGGCCAGCACCATCTCGACGATCTCGACGGTTGCCTTGTCGGTGACACGCAGGCCGCCGCGGAACTCGCTGACGATGTTCAGGCGCTTCAGCATGTTGCCGATCTGCGGGCCGCCGCCATGGACGACAACCGGATGCACGCCGGACTGGCGCAGCAGGGTGATGTCGGCGGCAAAGGCCTTGCCCAGATCCGCATCGCCCATGGCATGGCCGCCGTACTTCACCACGACACGCCGCTTGTCATAGCGCTGCATGTAGGGCAGGGCCTGGGCGATGATATGGGCGTTGTTGCTGAAGTCCGGGGTGCTCATGTGCGGGAACACTCGCTGCTGCGGTGGCGGGAAAGGGCGCGGAGGCCCTTGATCAGAAGCAAGGGCTTGCAGCGTCTATAACCGGTTTGGCCGGGTATCTCAACGGATCGCGTGACCGGACACGAAAGCTTCAATCCAGTCCCGGCTCCGGCGCGCCTCAGGGCAGTGCGCAGATTTCCGCACGCAACAGGTCGATGCCCAGACCCTTCTCGGAGGAGGTGGGGATGAGCACCGGGTGTGCCGCCGGCCGCTTGCGCAGGATCTCGGCCGTTGCCGTCATCAGCGTGGCCAGCTGGCCGGGTTTGATCTTGTCGGCCTTGGTGAGAACCACCTGATAGACGACGGCCGCCTTGTCCAGCAGCTGCATGGTCTCAAGGTCATTCTCCTTGATGCCGTGGCGGCTGTCGATCAGGAGGAAGACGCGGCGCAGGTTCGGCCGTCCGCGCAGGTACGAGAACACCAGCTTCGTCCAGGCATCCACCATGTCCTTCGGTGCCTGGGCATAGCCATAGCCGGGCATGTCCACCACGGTGACGCTGGCGCCCTCGGCGCCGAAGAAGTTCAGCATCTGCGTGCGGCCGGGCGTGTTGGATGTGCGGGCAAGGCCCTTGCGGCCGGTCAGCGCGTTGATGAGGCTGGACTTGCCCACATTCGAGCGCCCGGCAAAGGCGATTTCCGTGCCGCGCGAGGCCGGAAGCTGGCGCATGTCGGCAACGCTGGTCTGGAAGGTCCAGGGGCGGTTGAACATCAGCCGGCCGGCTTCAAGCTGTTCGTCGGTATATTCGGGCAAGTCGGTCATGATGTGCTTTTAGCTGGCTGCGGCCGCGCCGTCGAGCGCAGGTTGAGCATGTGGCAAACAGAAGGGCCTGCCGTGTGGCAGGCCCTTCGGTCTTTGGTGCTGGAGAAGGCCGGATCAGCTCTTCTTTTCCGCCTCGGGCGCGCCCTTCTTGCGCTTGAACGTCTCCCTGAGGTTACCCCACAGTTCCACCTTCACGCCCTGGCGGCGCATGATGATGTACTGCTGGGTGATCGACAGGCTGTTGTTCCAGGCCCAGTAGATGACCAGACCTGCCGGGAAGGAGGCCAGCATGAAGGTGAAGAGCACCGGCATCCAGGTGAAGACGATCTGCTGGGCCGGATCGGTCGGCGCCGGGTTCATCTTCATCTGCAGGAACATGGTGATGCCCATGATGATCGGCCAGATGCCCAGCATGAGCAGGTGCGGCGGGGTCCAATCGATCAGGCCGAACAGGTTGAAGATCGTCGTCGGATCCGGCGCGGAAAGGTCCTGAATCCAGCCAAAGAACGGCGCATGGCGCATTTCGATGGTGACGAACAGCACCTTGTAAAGCGCGAAGAACACCGGGATCTGGATCAGAACCGGAAGGCAGCCCGCCAGCGGGTTGATCTTCTCGGTCTTGTACAGCTCCATCAGCGCCTGCTGCTGCTTGGCCTTGTCGTCCTTGTATTTCTCGCGGATGTCCATCATCTGCGGCTGCACGAGCTTCATCTTGCTCATGGAGACATAGGACTTGTTGGCCAGCGGGAAGAAGATCGCCTTGACCAGAACCGTCACCAGCAGGATGGCGATGCCGAAGTTGCCGACCAGATGGAACAGCCAGTCGATGACATAGAACATCGGCTTGGTCAGGAAGTAGAACCAGCCCCAGTCGATCAGCAGGTCGAAGCGGTCGATGCCGATGCTCTCCTCATAGGAGGCCAGCAGCTTGGTTTCCTTGGCACCTGCAAACAGATAGGTGCTTGCTTCCTGCGTGCTGCCGGCTGCAATGGAAACCGCGTCGCCCAGGTAATCGGCCTGGAAATTGTCGGTGGCCTTGTTGTAGCTGAAGCTCGGCTGGAAGCTGGTGCCCGGCTCCGGCGCAACCGTTGCAGCCCAGTACTTGTCGGTGAAGCCAACCCAGCCCCGGTTTGCCTTGGCCGGCATCGTCTTGCCGTCTTCGGCGAGGGTCTTGTACTTGATTTCCTGCAGACCCTCGTCACCGGTCACACCGATCAGGCCTTCATGCAGAATGTAGAAGCCTTCGGTGTGCGGCGTGCCGTTGCGGACAATCAGGCTGTAGGGATAGAGCGTCAGGTCAGCGCCCGTGTTGTTGGTCACCGACTGGGTGACCTTGAACATGTAGTTCTCGTCGATGGAGAAGGTGCGGCTGAACACGGCGCCTTCGCCATTGTCCCAGGTCAGGGTGACCGGCGTGCCGGGGGTCAGATTGCTTTCGCCCGCAACGGTCCACACCGTATCTGCACCCGGCAGCTTCACCTGTGCGCCCGGTTCAGCCACCCAGCCATTGTCGGCATAGAAGGCACCCTGCGTGCCCTTGGGCGAGAACAGGGTGATGAGCGGGCTGTCCTTGTCGACCGTCTCGCGGTAGTCCTTCAGGCGCAGGTCATCGACCCGGGCGCCGGTCAGGCTGATGGAGCCGCTCAGGCGCGGTGTTTCGATGGAAACGCGCGGAGCCGCCGCAATTGCCTGCTCGCGGCTGAGGGGGCCGGTGGCTTCACCTGCGGAGCCGGGGACGCCAGCCGTGCCGGATGCGGCGCCGGGCGTTGCGCCGGGCGCCGGAGTGCCGGCCTGCTGTGCCTCGGCCTGCTGCTGCGCGGCCTGCTGAGCCTGCTCCAGCTGCGGCCGGGCGACAAAATACTGCCACCCGAGAAGGACCACCAGCGACAGCGCGATGGCGATGAATGTGTTGCGGTTGTCAGCCATGAGCTGCGGTTACCCCTGTCTCTGTCCTGACCCCTGTGCGGGTTCCTTGCCTTGTGCCTGCCCGCCTGCCTTTGGCTTGCGGTTGTCACGGCGGCCCTGCCATGATCCGTTGCCCTTGCGCTCCAGAGCAGGCTTGAGCCCTGAGTTAAGCTCTCTGACCAGATCTGCAAAGGGCTGATTCAGCGCGGCGCGGCGTCCGATGATCACAAAATCCGCACCGGATGGTACGGTCTCGTCCTCAAGTTGCGCAACAGCCGCGCGCAGCCGTCTCTTGATCCGGTTCCGCTCGACCGCGTTGCCGGTCTTTTTGGTCACCGTGTAGCCGACGCGGGCGGGGCCTTCATCCGCGCGTTTCAGGCCCTGTAACGCAAAAGCGCGCCGGTCTGTCCGTCCACCTTTGGCGACGGCCAGAAACTCGGAGCGCTTTTTAAGAGTTTTCATGTGCTGCGGCGTTCTGAAATCCAGAGCCTCGAAAGGGTGGTCCAAAGCGCCGCTGCAGGGCGCTATCAGGCGCTCAGGCTCTTGCGGCCCTTTGCCCGGCGGCGGGACAGGACCAGACGGCCATTCTTGGTCGCCATGCGTGCGCGGAAGCCATGACGGCGCTTGCGGACGAGGCGGCTGGGTTGATACGTACGCTTCATTTTTCTATTCCGCGCCGTCGCGCGGCCCTTTTATTTGAAACTTGAGGCTGGATGCATCCTGCCGCCACAAGGCAAGCCTGCTCCATGAGACAGGCCGGATGCCGGTCCGAGTCGAGCGCGCTTATACGAGGGCTCTGGCGGTGAGTCAACGCAGAACCGCCTTTTCCCGCGCCATTGCATGGCTTTGCCCTGCCTGCAGGCCGCAGGAGGCAGGATTTGCACAGCTGGCTCAGGTTCCGCCGGGTCCGTGCTACCCTGCACCTGTCCGCAGGCCGGGGGAATCGCCACTGCGCAACGGCTTGCTGGCGGGGTGGCTGACATGACGCCTGCGCCGGGTTATAAAGCAGAAGCAGGTGCTTGGGGCGGATGAGGGGCGCTGGAGCAGAGTGATGAAGCACGAACAGCCGCCCACGGCGTCCGGAGGGGCCACTCCGCCCCCCGGTGAAGGGCTGCCTGCCGTTCCGCCTGCTCCTGTTCCCGCAGGGGGGGCTGTGCGGCGCCGCTCTGCCGGCTTGTCCGGCAAACTTCTGCTTCTGACAGTGCTTTTCGTCATGCTGTCGGAAGTCTTCGTCTATGTGCCGTCAGTCGCCAATTTCCGCAGCACATGGCTGAAGGACAAGCTCACCACCGCCGGTGTGGCCGCCGCCGTCCTGTCCGAGACCAACACCATCGCCCCGCGCCTGCAGGAAGAGCTGATGCGGGTGACGGGGGCCGTCGCCATCTCTCTCACCCACAAGGGCCGCCGCAGCCTGATCGCCATGAGCGGCCTGCCGGAGGAGATCCGCTATGTCATCGACATGGAGGAAGAGACGCCCTGGAGTGCC
This sequence comes from Pannonibacter sp. I15F10I1, assembly GCF_900185665.1. NCBI lineage: Bacteria > Pseudomonadati > Pseudomonadota > Alphaproteobacteria > Hyphomicrobiales > Stappiaceae > Pannonibacter > Pannonibacter sp. I15F10I1. The sequence continues at coordinate 303,472 of NZ_FYAN01000029.1, read as the reverse complement.
ATCCGCGACAGTGTCGAGGTGCTGTTTTCCGATGGCTCCGGCCTGATGCGCGTCAGCCAGCCGCTGCCGATGGGCTCCAGCGCCGGGGATGACGTGCAGAAGGTGGATATCGTGCTTCCGGTCGCCATGCTGCGCAAGGACATGCTGGCCTTCTCGGGCCGCATTCTCGGGCTGACGCTGATCATCTCGGTGATCACGGCCAGCCTCGTCTATCTGGCGCTGCGCTGGATGTTCGTGCGCCCGCTGCAGCGCCTGTCGGCGTCCATGGCCCGCTTTGCCGAAGATCCCGAGGATACGGCGCGCATCATTGTGCCGGGCGGACGTGACGACGAGATCGGCGATGCGGAAAAGCGGCTGGCTGACATGCAGCGGGGCCTTTCCCGCGCCCTGCACCAGAAGCAGAGGCTCGCCGACCTTGGCCTTGCCGTGTCCAAGATCAACCATGACCTGCGCAACCTTCTGGCCTCGGCGCAGCTGTTCATGGAGCGTATCGAGCATGTGCCCGATCCGACCGTGAAGCGGCTGGTGCCGAAGATCCTGGCGACGCTCGACCGTGCGGTCGGCTACACCCAGGCCGTGATGGCCTATGGCAAGGCGCGGGAAGAGCCGCCGCGCCGCCGCCTGATCCGCCTCGAGCGGGTGGTGAGCGACGTGGCCGAACTGCTGGCGCTTGCCGAGCATCCGGGCATCGAATTCGAGAGCCGCGTGGCCGAAGGCTTCGAGCTGGAGGCAGATCCGGAGCAGCTGTTCCGGGTGCTGGTGAACCTGTGCCGCAATGCCGTGCAGGCGATGGAAGCCGGTGCGGACGCCGCCCATGTCTGCCGTCTGACCATTGAAGCGGCGCTGATTGAAGGCGAATGCCTCATCCGCGTCCGGGATACCGGGCCCGGCATTCCCCCTGCCGTGCGTGCCGGCCTGTTCCGGGCCTTCCAGAGCGGGGCAAAGAACGGCGGCACCGGCCTTGGCCTTGCCATCGCCCTTGAAATCGTCCGCGCCCACGGCGGCCGCCTCGTGCTGGAAGACACCGGGCCCGGCACCACCTTCTGCATCCAGCTGCCCCAGCGCGCCGCGCCGGAGGCGTGAGCGGCTGCCGGTGAGCCTGACAGACCGGGAGCTTCTCAAGCCCGTGCGGCGCAGAGTCTTTTCAGCGCGTAATGCGTCGGCATCAAAAGCCTTGGTATGAGAGGCGGCGTGCAGTGGAACGGTGTTTTCGCCGTCCTTATTATCCGGCAGAGCCTTGGCTGGCGGGCACAGGGGCTCCTCCCGCCCACAGTTCAAGTCAGTTCTGAAGGCGTTTGATGCGGCGTGGGGGCGGGGCCCTTTGCCGGATATGTTATCCACCGCCGTGCACAGGCTTTCTGCAAAGTTTTCGCCGCAGGAGTCTGCGGTTTTTCAGCGCCGGATAAAAAAACTCGAAAACGCCCCTTGCAATCCGTCCGGGAGGCCGGTAGATACCCCCTCGTTCGCAGCCGCCGCGGCAACGCGGTGAACGAACAGCTGTTTGGTTTCCTTGCAGGTATATCCGCAAGTCCAGCAACCAGACACTGCCTCACACAGGCACTGCGCGCCCGTAGCTCAGCTGGATAGAGCACCAGACTACGAATCTGGGGGTCAGAGGTTCGAATCCTTTCGGGCGCGCCATTCAATTTCAAAGGCTTAGTTGATATCCGCATACTAATTTCGAAGTTAGTATGCGAAATCGAACTGGAGTCGTTCATCAATGGGAAGGTACGCCTCGATCGCGGCAGGGACCGGCCATCAGCCTTCCCAAGGCTGGTGTCGAGGGTTCGAATCCCTTCACTCGCTCCAAAATTCTCAAAGAAAATCATTAAGTTAGTAAACGCCCTTAGGGGCGTTTTCTGCGACGCAGCATGGCATGGTCCGCCGAGCCGTCGACATGAACGCGTTGGCGGCCCTAAACCACAAGATGGGCCAACGCGGTACGACGAATTGCCTGCTGAACTTCGCCGAGACGGGCGATTGCATCGGCTATCTCATCGGCGAGCCGCATCGCGGCATCGAGCATATGTTCCACATGATGAACGAGGTACGCACCGCTGTTGGACACGCCTCCACGATGGCTGCGCTCGGCGCCTATCTATATTCGGCGGGATATGCTCAAACCCGCACGCAGGGACGTGGCTTCGTCCGGAGGGACCCCTCGAGTCCGCAGGTCCCGCTCGTGGAACATGCTGACGTCAGGCGGATGCTGATGGCGCAGAAGGCCGCGGTGGAAGACGCCCAGTCTCTCTGTGTCTCTCTACTGCGCCACCCTGGTGGACGAACTTGCGGTCCAGGAAGAGTCTGACGAGAAGCGCTGGCTCGGGGAATTGCTTGGGCTGCTGACGCCCGTCGTAAAATCCTGGCCGTCGGAGCACTGCCTGGAAGGCAACAAATGGGCCATCCAGATTTTCAGAGGCTGCGGCTACACCCGGGACTATCCAGTCGAGCGCCTCTATCGCGACAACAGGCTCAACCACATCCACGAAGGGACTTACGGCATCCAGGGTCTTGATCTGGTGGAAAGGAAGATCGGGCGAGACGGTGGCGCTACGCTTTTTCGCTTCGTCGATTTGGTGCGTTCGACAGTTGAGCGCGTTTCTGGCGTGGGGGATCTCGATGAGGACTGCTCGCGTCTTTCTCAAATCCTCGACTTGCTTACCGAGACGACGACGGTGCTGCTCAACTCCGCCGGCGTCGCCCGGCGAACGGCAAATGCGACAATCTTTCTCGACGCATTCGGCCACATCGTCATTGCGTGGATGTGGCTGCGCCAGGCCGAGGTGGCGGCCTGTACCTTGGCGAACGAAGACCATACCTCTCAAGATCGAACCTTCTATGAGGGCAAGCTCGCTGCGTACCGCTATTTCAGCCGATATGAGCTACCCCTGGCGAAAGCCAAGCTGGAACTATGTGCGTCCCTCAATGACACTTGTCTTTCTGCCCCGCCATCCATATTCGCATGCTAAAATGCTCCGGATGCTTCGTTTGGCTGCTCAACACATTCCGCTGACCGCGATCAACCGTCATGGTCAGCTGGAAATCAACCCTAGCAGGCCTTCAGCGCACCAACGATCGCCCTTGCGAACTTCGCCGCAAAGTCCGTTTCGACCGTATCCTTGGTGATCATCAGGCGCCAGTAGAGCGGCCCCGCCATCAAATCGAGCGCGAGCGAGCGGTCGACCGTACTGTGAATCTCCATGCGGGCGATTGCGCGGTCGATAATGTGCAGTGCCTGAAAACGCTTCGGCTCCTGGAAATGTACCCTAATATGGTCGCTCAGCGCGGAATTGCGCGCCAGCTCGCCATAAAGATCAGGCAGAATCGCTCGCGCCAGCGGCCGTTTCAGCATCGCCAAGGTGCGCAGTGCATACTCCTCGAGTTCACTCTCCAAAGAGCCCAGATCCTCGATCGTGATGATCGGGATTCCGAAATGGAGCAGGAGGTCGGCCATCAGTTCCGCCTTGTTGCCCCAGCGGCGATAGAGCGCCGGTTTGCCCACCTTGGCGCGCCGCGCAACGGCGCCTAGCGTAAGATTGGCATAGCCATGGCGGGCCAGTTCGATCAGTGCCGAGCGCATCAGTGCGTTTGTCAAGTTCTCCTGCAGGAGGGCGGCACCGGCCGGTCGTCGAGTGGAAGTGGGTTTGTGTTTCATCACGCACTCATATGACAAATTGCATTTGCATTCCACCGATAGAACAGCTAGTGACGTCGCATCATATCGTAACGACGTTCCGGCACGTCATGTTCCTATTCGGAATCAGTCTCGTCGTCGAAGGTCTCCCTTGAAATTTCTGCCGAGCAAATCAGGAGGTACCGGCATGAGCACCATTGAGATTGGCAGGCGCAACGATTTGTCTCTGCTTGTGAAGCGCTACACCGAGGCTATTGTCGCCAAAGACATCGCAGCCTGGGTCGACCTGTGGGCGGCCGAGGGTGTGTTCGAGCACCCTTATGCCCCGCCCGGTTACAAGAAAAGCATCGTAGGAAAGAAGGCCATCGCCGAATATATGAGCAGTTTTCCAGAGCGGTTTGACGTTAAGGGGATCACTATTATTGGCCTGGTCCAAAACGATGTCGGCACCGAGGGATTTGCTGAACTCAAGTTGGAAGCTACTTCTCTCTCTACTAACCGCCCCTACAACCAGCACTATGTGGGGTTCATGCGAATCAATGATGCCGGAGAAATCCTGCTCTACCGAGATTTTTGGAATCCGCTCGTGGCTATCGAAACCTTCGGCAATGCGCAGTCCTTCATCGCGGCATTCAATGCAGGGGAGAACTGAGCATGGTCGGCGCTACCAACGTACTCGTCACGGGCGGCACCGGCAAAACCGGCCGCCACGTTGTCGAAGGCTTGCGGCGTCGCGGCGTGGCGCATACGATCGCGTCTCGCAAGCCGCCGAAGATCCCCAATGGAGTCCGCTTCGACTGGATGGACCAGGGTAGCTTCGAGACCGCTTTGGCGGGCATTGACGCTGTATACTTGGTCGCTCCGGCAGGCGTTCCAGATCCACTGCCATCGATGTCCTCCTTCATTTCGCTAGCCATAGAGAGCGGCGTCAGACGCTTTGTGCTCTTGAGTTCCTCCGCCATCCCAATCGACGGGCCGGTGCTCGGCGGCGTGCACCGATTTCTAGCCGACAATGCACCTGAATGGGCGGTGATACGGCCGTCTTGGTTCTTCGAGAATTTTACGCTAGGCCATCATGGCGACACGATCAGGGTCCGGGACAGCATATATTCAGCCACTGGTGACGCCGGCATCGCCTTTGTCGGGGCAGAGGATATCGGCGAGGCGGGCGCCGTCTGTCTGTGCGCCGGGCGGCCGCTGAACGGCGACGCCATCCTGACCGGCCCGACCGTCCATACATATGACGAGATGGCGGAAATCATCTCAAAGCACGCGGGACGGCCCATTCGACACCTTCGGCTCGATCCAGTAGAACTTGCCCAAAAGTTTATCGAGTTCGGCTTGGACGATGGCTATTCCGAAATACTGGCCCAACTAGATAACTTCCTTGCTGGAGGGAGTGAGGCGCGAACCACTGACGCCGTTGCAACGCTCACGGGCCGACCTGCCCGTTCTTTTGAGAATTTCGCGCAGGCCAACAAGGCTTATTGGAGCCGGCAGAACCACGGATGCGGTAACATCTCCGGATGGGCGCGATAGGCGCGCTATGCAGTTTTCCAAGCAAACCCGCGTCCCCAGTCTTCCCGTCAGTTCGCTGCTCGCGAGGCTTCGGTCAGGTCAGCTACTATTCGTCTGCTCGGGATTGCACACCAATGAGACTGACCAGCATTGCTTCCATTCGGCGAGGTCACTGCCGCCTCCAGTATTCTCCTTGAAATCGCTTCCTGTTGGAGGCGCAAGTGATCGCTCAGCAGCTTGTTGCGGGTGATGTCTCCCGCATTCACGCCTGGGATCGAGTGGTTCATCAACAGGTGAACGGCCAGTTCCGGAATGCCTGCTGCCTGGGCCACGGTGCGGTAGGTCTGACGCAGATCGTTGCCCCACTTGGGCAAATCGTGACGCTTTTCCTTGCGCTCGGTGATATGGCCGCTTTCGCTCTCTGCCGGGAACAACCATTCGCGTGATTGCGCGGGGTGCATCACCCTTCCTATGCGAAGTCCGCGTATCAGGCAGAGGACCATTGCCCGCGAGAGGGGAATATCGAATGCCTTCGCTTCACCTCCCTTCGGCTTGGGCACGTGAAGGATCCGGGTTCGGAAGTCGACGTGCTCGACACGTGCTCTCTTGATTGCATCGGGTCGGTGTCCTGAGAGCAGCAGGAAGAGGTGGAACTCGCGTCGGATCGGGTTCTTCAGCGCCTTCATCTTCTCGGCCATCTCGGCCGGAATGCCCGCGCGCCGGCCACTGTCGACCTCGGCCTTCTTCACCCAGTCGTTCAGCGTCTGGGGCGTGCAGCCGATCTTCGCCGCGATCGACATTACCGCCTGCCAGCGCGACAGATGTTGGGCCTCGTTGTCGAGGACCAGCCGCACGGCCCGCGCGCGCACCTCAGAGGAAAACTTGTTCGTGGTTTTGCTCATGATGCTCCATCCTACTCAAGAGTTGGAGCCTCCAGCAAACCCGGCGCGGTTCGGCGCGCCATTTTCTCACCGATTGCACGATATCATGCGAAAGTAATTGCCTATCGTGTGCCGGGGCCGATCTTCATATCCATACTTGCTTGCTCAGAACATAAAAACGGCGGCATCCGGCGGGAAAAAGTTCGCACGCCCCGGATGTTGAGAACTATCGAAAAACAAGTGGCACCGGCCGGTGGGCCGATGCCGGATTGTGATTGGGCCTTCGGCCTCACCCTTGCCGGGCTTCGTAGAGCGCAACCGCGTCGGCACCGGCCGGAAACTGTTGGCGGCCTGATGTGTCGTAGACGGCATTCCAGACTGCCCGGGCCACATCCTCTTCCTTGGTCGTCATGGCGGGATAGGCGTAAGCCTCGAAGATGGGTGTTGCAAAACCGGCATAGGCTGGCGGGATCAGATCCTCGATCCGCACATCCGTATTCTGTGCAAAGCGCGTCGTCGGGGCATAACCTGGTTCCACCAGCTTCGCCCGGACATTGAAGCAGCCAAGCTCATGCGCGAGCGATCCGGTGAAGCCCTCGATGGCCTGCTTGCTGGCGGTGTAGGCCGCAGCAAGTGGCATGGCGGCCAGCGTCACGCTCGATGTCACGTTGACGATCACACCGGAGCGGCGTTCGCGCATCTGCGGAATGACCGCCTGGCACATCGCCATCACACCGAACGTGTTGGTAGCGAAGACCTTGCGGACATGTGCCATGGGCGTCGCCTCGAATGCGCCGACCACACCGATGTCGGCATTGTTGACCAACACGTCGATAGGGCCGGCGGCGGCGATGGTTTCCGCGATGCTTTCATCGCTTGTCACATCGAGCGGCAGGAGACGCAACAGCGGCGAAGCAGGAAAAAGGCTGGCGTCAGGGCGGCGCATCGTGGCGATGACAGTCCACCCCTTGTCGAGGAAGTGGCGCGCCGTTTCCAGGCCGTAACCCGAGGATGTACCGGTAATCAGGATCGTTTGCATGGGAACCTCCATTCGTTTCGGATGGTTCCTTGATAACTTTAGTCCGAGAGACGATAAATAATCCAAAGTCCATAAATATTGCTCAATCGTCCATATTGAAGCTGCATGCTTTTGGCTTCAGGCGTCATTGCTACTGCCGTTGATCCTGGCGAATTGCCCCGGCGGACAGCCGAGCCGCTTGCGAAAGGCAGTGCTGAAAGCGCTGACAGATTCATAGCCGATCTCATCGGCAATCCGGTCGAGCGTCTTTGCGCCGCGCAGCAGTGCGTCTTTCGCAAGAGCCATCCGCCAGCGGGCCAGATATTCGATCGGCCCGCAGCCAAGAACGGCGCCAAAGCGCGCAGCAAAGGTTGAACGCGACTGCCCGGCAATGCGGGCAAGACTTGCTACCGTCCAGCCGGCACGCACATCAGCATGCATGACAGCAAGCACGCGCGCCAGCACAGGATCGCGCATGCCATGAAGCAGACCGGTCCGGTTCTCATCCATCGCCGTACCGTGCGAGCGAAGCGCCTCGATGAGAAGAACCTCGAGCATGCGCTGGAGGATCATGTCCTTGCCCGGCTCTTCGCTGCGGCATTCCTCCGCAATGAGATCGATCAGCAGGCCGAGCCGTGCCGATCGGCCTTCGGACGGCGGCACATGGATCATGCGCGGCAGCAGGGCGAGCAGCAGCGGCGCATTCGCAGTCTCGATGCGAAAGGTTCCACCCAGCGCCCTGAAATCCGCTTCGCCTTCCTGTTCGCCGTGGCGGACGGGGGCATCCATCGGGTCACGCAGCGCTCCCTCCATGCCGGGTTGGCTGCTCAGCGTGAAGGCTGGCGTGGTGGGCAGTAGCAAAAAGGCTCCCGTTTCCAGCTTCATTGGGGGCTCATCCTCGAACGTGACCCAACATTCGCCGTTCAGGACGATCGTGAACCCGGGGGCATCATGAGCGGCGTAACGCACGGCCCAAGCACCCCGGCCTGAGATGGGCTTGGAGATGGCCGTGTTCGGCCGAAGCAAGGCTATCACATCGCTGAGCGGGTCCACTTGGACGGTCCGTAGTTTATTCTGGAAGAGAATTATGGATCGTCCAGGAGGTCGAGTCCAGTGCCTGATGGAACGTCCGATCTGACCCTGCGATAGGCGGACATGCTCGTCTCGTAAGGGAAGAAGATTTTACCGCCTTGCCCATTTTCAGCGCCCGTGCTCCGGCCTGTCCCAAAGAGCCAGGTGTCCGGAACGCGCGCGCTGTCCGCAGCCGTTGTCTTGCAGGCCCATGACCCAACCAGCATATGCCCGAGGAGGGCATAGACGAGGCCGAAGTAGATGAGGACGCCGAGCAGATCCATGATCGAGGTAATCATCGGCGGGCTCAGCGTGGCCGGATCCGTGCCGATGCGGCGTGCGGCAAACGGCAGGAGCGCGCCGATCAACCCACCCAGCACGGTGCAGGCGGCCATGCGCCAGGCGGACACGTTCCAGCGCCGGAATCAGGACCAGCCGGCGCGGCGTGCGAGGGCGGCGAGGCGCAGCAGGCCGCTGTCGGTGTCAACCGCGATGAACAGGGCGCCTGCGGCCCTGGCCTCGCGCAGAAAATCCTGATCGAGTGACAGAATGCCCGCCGGCACGCCAAGGCCGCGCAGCACGCCGATTCCGTCAAGAATGGCCTGTCTGACCTCGGGGTGCGAGGGCTGGCCGGGATGGCCGAAACTGGCCGCAAGATCGGCTGGACCGAAGAACACGCCGTCGACGCCCGGCACCTGTACGATCTCTTTGAGCTGCGACAGCGCCTCGCGGGTTTCGACCTGGACCAGCAGGCAGATTTCCTCATTGGCGCGTGTGGCATAGTTGGCAACGGCGCCGTAGCGGGTGGCGCGGGTAATGCCGGAGACGCCCCGCACGCCCTTGGGCGGATAGGTCACTGCCGCCACCGCCTGCCGGGCTTCTTCCGCAGACTGGATATAGGGGATCAGCAGGGTCTGCGCCCCGGCATCGAGAAGCTTCTTGATCTCGACCGGATTGTTCCAGCCGGGCCGCACGACCGCGCTGACCGGGTAGGGAGCCACCGTGCGCAGAAAGCTGATCACTTCGTTCGGGCCCGCCGTGGAATGTTCCGTGTCGAACATCATCCAGTCATAGCCGCAACCGGCCAGAAGCTCGGCCACCGCCGGATCAGACAGCGAAATCCAGAGGCCGGTCTGGATCTGTCCGGCGCGCAGCGCGGCCTTGAAAGCGTTGGCAGGCAAATTCATGACCATCTCCCGGCGGGTTGAAGTGAGCGTGGGGACACAGGCAGGCCGGTCACTCGAACCGGACGCCCAGTGAGCCCAGATGCCCGAAGTCGGCGAAGATCACGTCGCCGGAGGAAATATCGACGGGGCGGGTAAAGGATCCTCCCAGCACGATATCGCCCTTCTTCAAGCCGCCGCCGAGCGGCGCCAGCTTGTTGACCAGCCACGCCAGACCGGCGGCCGGGTGCCCCATGACCCCGGCCGAGACGCCTGTCTCTTCGATCACGCCATTCTGTGACAGGGTGGCGCCGATCCAGCGCAGATCGGTGTCGAACGGGCGAATGGTGCGCCCGCCCAGAACGATCGCGCCGAAAGCGGCATTGTCGGCGATGGTGTCGACGATCTGGCGCGGCACTTCGGTGCGGTAGTCGATGATCTCCAGGGCAGGCTGAACGAATTCCGTTGCCCGGAGCACGTCATGCACCTGGCACCCGGCCCCACGCAGATCCTCGCCCATGATGAAGGCGAGTTCGACTTCGAGCCGTGGTTTAATGAACGTGCCGGCCTTGATCCGCGCGCCGTCATAGAACAGCGCGTCGTCCAGAATCACGCCGTAGTCCGGTTCGGTCATCCTTGAGGCCTGCTGCATGGCGCGGCTGGTGAGACCGATCTTGCGGCCGGCAATCTTCGCCCCGCCTGCAATGCGCGCCTCCGCCCAGCGGCGCTGGACGTCATAGGCGTCCTCAAGGGTCATGCCGGGCCATGTCTTGGATGGCTGCGGACAGACCTGGCGGGTCCGTTCTGCCTGCAGGATCGCGTCGGCGGCATCCTGGCGCTGCTGTTCAGTCAACATCATCGGCTCACTTGATTGGGGGGATGGGGAGTTTCGAGACGCCCGGCTCGAGCGTCAGCGTGTGTTCGAGCGTGTACCATTCGCCCACCTCGCCATCCTCGGGATGCGGGCCGGTGTGCTTCTCGAGCTTGCCAATCAGCGCGGCCGTCACCCCGAACTGGACATCCGAGGTCAGATAGCTGGTTTCATCGACATAGGTCTGGTTGATCAACGTCTTGAACCCTTCCTTGTGGGCCAGGACATGCACATGCGCCGGGCGGTATGGATGGCGGTTCTGTGCCGCCAGCAGCATGCCGACCGTCGTTCCGGTCGGGATCGGATAGCCGATGGGCTTGACCGACCGGAACCGCACGGTTCCGTCCGCTCCGGTGATGAACTTGCCGCGCAGATTGAAGTCGGCCTGGCTTTCGTCCTGGTTCTCGTAAAGGCCCACGGGCGAGGCATGCCATATGTCCACCTCCAGCCCTTCGACAGGAGCGCCGTTCTGGTCCAGGAAGGTGAACGTGCCGTAGAGCCGTGGGCCGGGGGTTTCGGACCGGAGGATCGAGCCGCCATTCTCCGTAACAGGATGGTTCATACGCCAGAACGGGCCCAACAGGGACTGGGTGGTTTCCGTTGTGCCATTGTCCCCGTTGTTGAGCAGGCAGACCAGGGACGACACGCCAAGCGACCCGGCCATGAGCACGAATTCATTGTGCTTGTCGTTGCTCTGCTGACCCATCGTGTTGAGGATCCGGGTCGCCTGCTGAAACTCGGTTTCGGTCAGGCGGACGTCGCGGATAAAGCCGTGCAGATGCTTGATCAGGCTCACCATGATCTCGCGCAGGCGCGGATCGCTGGTCTGATCCATGACCTTCAGGACGGCGGGCGTCACGTCCTGCTGATTGTGGATGATGGTCATCCGGAGCCCTCCTTCTCGATGGCTGTGCGGTTTCGCGGGTCAGAGCCGGGGCTGGCGCGCCGCTGTCACTGCGGCTGGCTGGACGCGAGTTGGCAGATCCGGCGCACACCGGCGGCGTAGCCTTCAAGGCCGAGGCCTGCGATCACCCCATCGGCGCGAAGCGACACATAGGAGTGGTGCCGGAAGGCCTCGCGCTTGTGCACCTGGCTGATGTGGACCTCGATCACCGGCGGCTCGTAGGTGTTGAGCGCATCCAGAATCGCGATCGAGGTATGCGTGAACGCGGCAGGATTGAAGACCAGCCCGCAGGTTGTCTCACGGGCTTCGTGAATCCAGTCGATCAGCTGGCCCTCGTGGTTGGACTGAAGCAGACGGATGCGAAACCCGTCCGCACAGGTGGCATTGCACAGGCGTTCGACATCATCGAGCGTCTCGCGCCCGTAGATCTCGGGCTGGCGCTTGCCGAGAAGGTTCAGGTTGGGACCGTTAAGGACAAGGATGGTCTTCATGCTGTCTCCGGTGCGAAAAGGGCAGAGGCCGCGGAAAAGATGGCGCGGGCGCGCTCAAGCGGCGGGCGGGCATCGCTGGCAGAAGGGATTTCGACGGAGACGGCCGCCGCCGCCGGCAGTGCCCGTGCGAACCCGGCGAGATCCAGCCCGCCCTCGCCCGGGAGAAGGCGCCCGCCGCGTGCTTCAGCCAGAAGCGCGCTGTTGCCGGACGGGGCGGTGGCAGGGGCGTCGCAAAGCTGGGCGGAAACAACCATGCCTGCCGGCATGGCGGCAATGTCCGTGGGGACGCCGCCGCAGCGCGAATGGTGCAATGCATCGGCCAGATAGGCCGCACCGGTGGCGCCTGAGGCCGCAATCAGATCAAGACAGGCGCGCGGCGTATTGATCCCGCGCCACGCCATGCATTCAAGGTCAAGACCCAGCCCGCGAGCGGTGGCCAGTGCGCTTATCCTTGCGAAGGTCTCCGCAAGTGCGGGAAAGACATCCGCGCAAACATTGACGCGCTTGGCTCCGAGTGCCTTGGCGGCCTCCATCGCCGGAACCAGGCTCTCCGGCTCAAGCGTCTCATCGATGACGACCGTCTCGATGTCGTAGAGGCCGATGCCCTCGCCCTCCATGACGCGCGCCAGTTCGCGCAGACCGGGCGCATCGGGCAGCCAGTTCAGCGCTCCGGGAGTGACCGGGTGGAAACGCAGGCCGACGAAACCGAATCCGGACCGCCGTGCCAGCCGGACCAGTTCGGCTGGCGGCAGGTCGAGAAAGGTGAAATGTCCCAGACCGATCGGGCGCGTCATAGCGGAACCGCCGGCAGTTCGTCGGAGATAAGGCGCCGCAGGTTGTTGGTTGAGCGCTCGATGTGCCTGATCAGCAAGGCGGAGGCATCGTCCGCGCGCCGTTCGACGGCAGCCTCCGCAATGGCGGTGTGTTCATCGATCACGTCGCGCTGAACCGCAACCGCCTTCAGGTAGATGTGCCTGTAACGGTCATTCATGCTGACAAGCGACTTGTACATCTTGATCAGCAGCGGCATGCCGCAGCACTCGATCAGGGTCAGGTGAAAGGCGTTGTTTGCAGCCTCCCAATTGGCAAGGCTGTCCGGGTCGCCGGGGATCCGGCTGGTCTTGTTCAAACGGTACAGGGCGCCCATGACGGCGGCCTCCCAGTCGAGACCGCCCTTTTCGATGGATTTCCGCAGGGCGTAAGGCTCAAGTTCGAGCCGCAAGGCGCAGACCTCGTCGAGATTGGCGAGCGAGATCGGCGTGACGGTATAGCCGCGTTGCGCCTCGGCTTCGATCAGCCCTTCCGTGACAAGCCGGGTGACGGCCTCGCGCAGGGGAGACAACCCAACGCCCATCGCAATCCGGAGCTTGTCGAGATTCAATTTGGCGCCCGGAGCCAGAATGCCATGCAGGATGTCGTGGCGCAGCTGCGCCTCGATCTGCCCGGCGATGGTGGGCTTACCCGTTGATTTTACGTTGAAATCCAAGACTGGCATGGGTGTGTTCCTCATCAGGGCGACGATATCGCGGCCGGAAAAGGCTGTAAAGAGAAAAACTATAATTGGCTAGAAAATCGATTTTAATTGATCGTATCGATCTACGGTGATACGAAACCTTTCATGGGTTCGTCCGCTTAAGGAGTGAGCGGGGCCGTTGACCCGAGGGAGGATCAGAATGTTTTTTGCCATCACTCGCCGCGCCCTTCTTGCGGCCGCCACGGTGCTCGCTGTCAGCGCCACCGGTGCATTCGCCCAGGACAAGATCCGGCTTCGGCTTTCCGCTGTAAACTCGGAGACTGACCAGCGCGCTGTCGCGATGATCAATGTCTTCGGTCCGGCCGTTGCCGGTTTTGCGGCCTTTGAGCCGCACTGGAACGGCACTTTGTTTGCACAAGGGGCGGAACTCGAGGCGATTGCCGTCGGCGATCTCGAAATGTCGATCACATCCGCTCAGGAACTGGCAGCGTTCTTTCCCGAATGGTCCATCTTCGCTGCCGGGTATGTGCTGCAGAGCGCAGAACATCAGGTCCGGGTCTTCAACGATCCGCTGATGGATCCTTTCAAGCAGAAGGTCGAGAGCGAGCTTGGAATCCGGCTGCTGGCGCCGATGTATCTCGGGCGCCGCCAGGTGAACCTGCGCCAGCCCCGTTCGGAAATTGACGTGAAGACCCCAGCCGAACTGGCTGGCGTCAACCTGCGGATGCCGGGCTCTGATGCGTGGCAATTCCTTGGCCGCGCGCTTGGTGTAAACCCGGTCCCAATGGCCTTCACCGAGGTCTATACTGCACTGCAGACCGGCGCCGTTGACGGGCAGGACAACCCGCTGCCAACCGTGGTTGACGCGAAGTTCTACGAGGTCACCAAGCAGATCGTTCTGACATCCCACCTGGTGGACTGGAACTTCATTGCCATCTCGGCAGAAGTTTACAACGGCATGACTGCGGAACAGCAGGCAGCGGTCACAGCGGCTGCCGTTGCTGCTGCCGCCAGTGGCCGGGCTGCACAGCTTGCCAAGGAAGAAGAGCTGGTGACCTTCCTCAAGGACAAGGGGATGGATATCTACGAGCCCGATGTCGCCGCATTCCGCAGCGCGGTGCAATTGGCCTATCTGAGCAGTGTCTTTGCCGCCAACTGGCCGGAAGGCGTCCTGGACGCTGTCAACGCTCTCGGCAACTGAGCCGCCTGAAACCGGCGCAACGCGTCCTGCGCTGCGCCGGTGGTTCCGGAACCGGAGCAAGCCGCGCGCGTCATGCTGACCGCCGCGTGATGCCGGCTCAGAAGAGCAAGGTTTGACTCATTCAGCGTTGCTCATGCCCGTGCGGCGCATGAGCGGTTTCAAGGCTGATGCGGCAGCATCTCATGGCCTTGGTAGCAGGAGGGGGCGCAATGAAGGCTGTGATCAGCACACTCCGTAACATAGCCGAAGGAGTTTCCGCGCTGATGATGGCCGCCATTTTCGGCACGTTCATCTTGCAGATTTTCGTGCGCTACGCGGTTGGCTCGCAATGGTTCGTCTCGACCTTTGGCAATGCCATTGATGCTTCTTCCTTCGGCTGGACCGTCGAGTTCATCCTCGTGCTCTGGCTCTGGACGATCTTCTGGGGGATTGCCTTCGTCGTCCGGGATAGTGACCACGTCACTTTCGACATCATCTACAATATGGCGGGCCGGAAAACCCGCACGGTTCTGGCGGTCACCGGCGCGCTGATCATCGCCGCAGCTCTCTGGTCTTCGATCGGGCCAACCTATGACCGGATGAAGCTGTTGCGGCTGAAATCCTCGGCGACCCTGCCGGTGAAGATGCTGCCTGTGTACTCGATCTACTTCGTCTTCCTCGCGGCAGTTGGTCTGCGCTATGTCCTGCGCGCCTGGGACTGCGTCCGCCACGGCGCTGATCGTGAGCTTCACATGCCTCCCTATGAAGAGCCGGTTCGCGCGGAGAAGAAACAATGAGTTTCGAACTCTTGATCATGGTGGGTGCCCTCTTTCTCCTGTCCGGGATCGGCATCCCGATCGCCTATGCGATCATCGTGGCCTCGATGGCCTACATGCTGGCGGCGGGAGCTTCCATCGGCATCGTCGGCAAGACACTGACGGACGGCATCTACCAGAGCTTCCTGCTGCTCGCCGTGCCGCTCTTCATTGTCGCCGCGAACATCATGAATGCGGGGACGATTTCGGACCGGCTGCTGAACTTCTGCATCGCCACCGTCGGCCGCTTCAAGGGAGGGCTGGGCCATGTCAACGTCATGGCGTCGCTGATATTCTCCGGAATGTCCGGATCGGCGGTGGCCGATGCGGCAGGCATCGGCAAGATCATCATCGGCATGATGCGTAAGGATGGCCGCTTTCCTGCAGGCTATGCCGCAGCCATCACAGCCGCCTCGGCCACAATCGGCCCGATCATTCCGCCCTCCATCCCGATGGTGCTGTACGCGCTGGTCTCGAATGCCTCCGTCGGAGCGTTGTTTCTCGGCGGCATTCTGCCCGGATTGCTCATGGGCGCCGTGCTGATGGCGATGAATTCCTGGATCTCGCACCGCCGTGGTTTCGCCACCGAGGCACCGGTG
Organism: Pannonibacter sp. I15F10I1; assembly: GCF_900185665.1. NCBI lineage: Bacteria > Pseudomonadati > Pseudomonadota > Alphaproteobacteria > Hyphomicrobiales > Stappiaceae > Pannonibacter > Pannonibacter sp. I15F10I1. The sequence continues at coordinate 287,853 of NZ_FYAN01000029.1, read as the reverse complement.
CCGTTCCGTGATCTGCCGAGAGTGACGGGCCGGGCCTTTCCCGCCTTGCTGATGCCGGCGATCCTCCTTTACGGGATCTATGGCGGTGTCACGACACCAACCGAGGCCGCAGCCGTTGCCGCCGCCTATGCGCTGCTGCTGTCGGCCGTCTTCTACCGCTCGCTGCGGATGAAGACGCTGTACATGATCCTGGTGGAAAGTGCGCGGTCGTCGGCGGCTGTCGGCATCGTCATCGGCGGCGCCTTGATCCTGAACTATATCGTCGCATCGGAGAACATTCCCGCAGCACTGGCCGCCCACCTCGTGGACGTCGACGTCTCACCCTTGACATTCCTGCTGGCGGTGAGCGCGCTGGTGCTCGTGCTGGGCTGTCTGCTGGACGCCACCACGATCATCCTGGTTATCGTTCCCCTGTTCATTCCGGCCTGCAACCTTCTGGGGATCGATCTGGTGCATTTCGGGGTCGTGATCGTCGTGAACTGCATGATCGGCCTGATCACACCGCCTTATGGGATCCTGCTGTTTGTCATCAATGCGGTCACGGGCATTCCGCTGCGCGACATCATTCGTGACGTGGTGCCGTTTCTGGTGGTTCTCCTCGCCGCGCTTCTGGCGATGATACTGATCCCCGACATCGTTCTCTTCCTGCCGCGCCTGACGGGTTACGAGGGCTAGAATGTGTCAGGTATAAGCCGGTGCGGCGCCTGAGCAATTTCAAGGCGTGATGCGTCAGCATCTCAGCGCCTTGGTATTAGCCCCCCGCAATTGCGGGAGAACAAAGAGATAGAGCACTTCCGGCGGCGCAGCTTTTAACGAGAGTGCTCCAGGGTTATGGCGAAACACAAAGGTGAAACGTGATCTCGGGCAATACCAAACTGATCGTCCATCTCGGATACCCGACCGGTTCCTTCCGGGCTCCCATGATCTACAACCCGTTTTTCGAGAAGCATGGCATTGATGCCGTCGTGGTTCCGATGGGCTGCAAGGCGGAGGACTACAGCGAATTCCTGAGGCTTGTCTTCCGCCTGTCGAACATTCACGGGGCTCTGGTGACCATGCCCCACAAGGTCACGACGATGGCGCTGCTTGACGAGGCGTCAACGACGGCACAGGTCGCCGGGGCGTGCAATGCGATCCGGCTGGATCCCGATGGCAGGCTGGTGGGCGACATGTTCGACGGGGAAGGCTTTGTCCGGGGTGTGCTGCGCAAAGGCCGGGAGCTTTCGGGCAAAACGGCTCTGGTCGTGGGCTCCGGCGGCGTTGGATCGGCGATCGCGGCGTCCCTGGCCAAGGCGGGTGTTGCCCAGCTGTCCCTGTTCGACGGTTTTGAGCCGTCGATGCTGGGGCTGGCGACGCGTCTGCGGCAGGCCTACCCCGGCCTTGCCGTCAACACCGGCTCGAACGATCCGGCCGGATACGATCTGGTGGTCAATGCGACGCCGCTCGGCATGAAAGAGGGAGATCCGCTGCCGGTGGATGTGTCTCGCATCGACCCGTCGGCCTTTGTCGGCGAGGTGGTGATGAAAACCGAGATCACCCCGTTCCTTGCCGCGGCCCGCGAGCGCGGCTGCCAGTTTCAGGTTGGCACGGACATGCTTTTCGAGCAGATCCCGGCCTATCTTGAGTTCTTCGGCTTCCGTTCTGCAACGGCGGACGAACTGCGCGCCGTCGCCAGGATCGCCTATTGAGCGCCGCATCGGGCTGGCCGGCACGCCGCTGGGGCCGTGCTCTTCAAAACCGGTAGCGGCTCGCCGCAGCATGGCCGCTGTTCGAAACGCAAGCACTGGCTGCAGCCGTCAGCCTGCAGCCAGATCCCTTGCCCGTCAGCCGGCCAGCAGATGCCCGAGGAAGGCATAGGCGAGGCCGAAGTAGATGAAGACGCCGAGCAGATCCATGATCGAGGTGATCATCGGCGAGCTCAGCGTGGCCGGATCCGTGCCGATGCGGCGTGCGGCAAACGGCAGGAGCGCGCCGATCAGCCCGCCCAGCACGGTGCAGGCGGCCATGGACAGGCCAACCACCAGCAGCACATCGCCTCCCACGCCCTTGCTGAAATAGGCCAGCACGGCCTCAAGCAGGGCAATGACAACGCCGAGCGTCAGCGCCACGGGGATTTCGCGCTTGATCACGAACCAGATGTCCCGCCAGCGCAGCTTGAGGTCGCCAAGCGCCATGGCGCGGATGACCAGCGTTGCGGACTGGCTGCCCGTATTGCCGCCCATGTCGACGATCGGGGCGATGAAGGCTGCCAGAACGATGGCCTGGCTCAGGATCTCCTCCTGAGCGGCGACGAAGGTGCTGGTGATCACGCCAAAGACAGTCAGCATGATCAGCCAGAAAGAGCGGACCTTGAACATCTCCAGAAAGCTGGAGGCCCTGAGATCGAGGTCAGGACCGCCGCCGGGAGCGACGTTGCCGCCGAACTGCAGCACCCGGCGCCCGCGCTGGGCTTCGGCGGCATCCATGGCGTCATCGACGGTGACAATGCCGGCCAGTGCATCGCCGCCATTGACAATGGGCAGCGCCAGCAGGTCGTAATCGGCAATCTTCTGCACCACGCTGTCGCGCTTGTCCTGCACATGGGCGAAGATCACCCCCTTGCGCATGATGCCGGACACCTGCACCTCGTCGCGGGCGAGGAGCAGATCGCGCAGGGACACGACACCGGTCAGCCGACGCTGATCATCGACCACATAGGCTTCGTAGATTGTCTCCCGGTCGGGCGCCTCCTGCCGCAGCCGGTCGATGGCCTCGCGGACGGTGAGATCCGGCGTCAGCGTTGCATAGTCGGAGGTCATGATCGAGCCGGCCGTGCCTTCGGGATAGGAGGCCAGCTTGCGGATATCCTCGCGCTCGGCATGGGCGATCCCGGGCAGCAGCGCCTGCTGCTGATCTGGCGTCAGCCGGTTGAAAAGGTCGGCGCGCTCGTCATGCGACATGGCCGTGACAAGCCGGGCCAGACCGGACCGGCTCAGCTGACCGGCAACCGCCACCTGGATGGCGGGCTCGAAATAGCCGAAAACCTCCGCCTCGCGCCGTTCGGGCAGAAGCAGCAGGATCTGCGTGATCTCCTCCGGGGTGAGGCTTGCGGTCACAGCGGCGATGTCTGCCGGATGCCGGTCGGCAAGCGCGGCCTTGATGGAGCCGGTGTCCTTGCGGTCAAGGAAGCTGCGGAAGGCAGCGGCAGTGATGAGGGTGGTCATGGTCATTACTCCGTCGATGGTCAGGCGGCCACCGGCGGAGGACCCGCCATCAACGAGGTGGCAGGATCAGACGCCGGCGGGCAGTTGGAATGGGCTTGAGGGGCATGGCCACGGGGCACGAATGCCGCGCGGCCCAACGTCTAGGTCGGTCGTCCATGGGAGTGCTCCGGTCTGGGTTCAGGCTGCCCGCAGGCAGCCGGTAAGGCGAGGCTGGCGCAGTGCAAGCGGCAATCGTGCAGATTGCATGCTTGCGCCGTCGTCTGCCGCCGGGTCCTCGGTGGTCCAGCGGCAGCAGAGCTTGCCGTTTGAATGGGGGACAGACCAGCGGCAGATCAGCTGGCGGCCGGAGAGAGGCCGTGCACCTTGCCGCACGTCAGGCCGGAAATGGCTGGCCTGTGCCTTTGCTGCTGGGAAAATCGCACGCTCCAGCGGAAGCCGGCCAGCCTGCGGAAACAAGATGAGCTTGTTCATTGTTCACCTCCTGCGACCCCTCACGGCGGGGGAAGAGGTGAACGGGGCCGCCCTCAGGCGTGGACGCCGCCGGTCACCCGGCCCTTGCCGGGAGCGATCTGTTCTGTCTGGAGTGGCGCCCGCTTCAGGACGCCACGACTAGAATAGCCGTCCATGGTTCTCTCGATTGTCAGATAGGCCCGCAGCTGCACCAGTGCGGACGAAAGGCAGATAGGCCGATGGTTTGTTGAGATCAAGGGAAAAATGGCGCTGACCGCACCAAAGACCTGCGGCGGGCTGCTGGCGTCTGCAGAAAATCGCAGCAAAAACAACGGGCCGCCGCAGGAGCGGCGGCCCGGTCTGGCGCGTCTTTTACCTTCCAGAGGGGATCAGAAGGCGTAGGAGGCGCCAAACATCAGACGGTGATTGGTGGAGCTTTCCTTGAAGGTGGTGGAGCCGAAGGACTGCTTCTTGTTGCTGCCCATCGTCAGCGTGTAGTCGGCGCGCAGGCGCATGTTGTCAGTCATGGCCATTTCCAGACCGCCACCGACCACCGGCCTTACGGCAACAGACTTCTTGTCCTTGAAGCCCTGCATCTGATGGGTGTGCTGCGTCAGGGCAACACCGGCCGACAGATAGGGCATGAACTGGCCCACCGGCATGCCGACGCGGCCCTTGATGTCCGCCGCCCAGGGCGAATGGGAGCGTACGCCGCTGAGCGCACCGGTTCCCGCCGCTGTCTTCTTGTTGCCGAGATAGGTGGCCGAACCTTCGACACCGGCGATGGCGCTGCCCATCTGCCAGTTGTAGCCGCCGAACAGACCAAAGGCCGCTTCCATCCGCGACGAGGACTTCTTGCCGCTGCCCTTGCTCCTGTCGGTATTGCCGGACACACCGGCCTCAAGGCCCATGTAGCTGCCGGCAAACAGCGGCTTTTTGCGCTCATGCGAGCTGACGTTCTCATAGTCCGGCAGGCTGCCGGGCATATCGGCGGCGAAGGCTGGCAATGCAGCCGAGCAGACAATCGCCGCGGCAAAGCCGCGCACTCCGGTGCGGGCGGCAGAGCGGTTCGGGGAAACAAAGGAAAAACGCATGGAGAGTTCTGCTCCGGTTGATCGCCGCAACGCCGGCAGTTTCACCGGCGGCGGAAGGGTGACTTCAATCATATCGCCTTCTGCGTGAAAAATTGCTGTTAGACGATAATTTTTAGATTCATAATTCTAATTTTTTTGTCAACAGCATTATTTTGGATTTTCGTTGGCAGGCGCCCTTAAAGACGGATCCGGCACAAGCCGCCGGGGCAGATCTCAGGGCATCCGGCACCCTCGTGTGCCGTTTCCGGCAGCGTTCTGTGGGGACCAGCAGCCAAAACTGCCGCGGTGAACAGTCCAATCGACAGAAGCGCAGCGGCGATGGCGTATAGAGCGCGGCGGCCGCAGGGGCGCTCGGTGGGAACAGCGGAAAGACTCATGGGGCTCTGCTCCAGGCGATCATCATCCGGCCGGCGGGCTGCCGGGTGGCAGTCGAATTCCCTGACCGGGACTACGGATCAGATCAATTTTTTATCGTTATGCGATAATTTTCAAATGAATGAATTATATTTTTTTGTCAATCGCATTGTTTTCTCATTGCGGGGTGCCGGCATGGGCGGTACTACTGAACCCAGTAGCCCCTATCAGGACGTTTCCCATGGCATCCGGCATCTTTCATTCCCTGTTCAGGACCAGTGACGATCAGGCGCACCGCCTGCATCGCATCCAGTCTTTTTCCGGAGGCATGAAGTGGCTTCTGACCGGTCTCGCGTCTATCACCGCCCTGTTCGGCATGCTGGTCTGCGTGGTGCTGCTGGCGCCGGGGCTGCTGGGATACGGCCCGGAGGAAACGGTCGATATCGGCGGCGTTTCACGCGTCATTCTTGAGATCAGCCTGCCTCAGCGCATCGGCATCACGCTGTTGCTGGTCATCCTCATTGAAGCTGTGCTGATGCTGCTGTGGAAGCTGCGCCAGCTCTTCGCCCGTCTTGCCGAGCTGGACTTTTTCTCAAGCCGCACCTTGTCCATTATCGTGCAGAGCGGCAGGTGGCTGCTCGTCCTCGGGGCGATGGATTTCGTTTTCGATCCAGTCAGTTCGGTGTTGATGACCTTTGACCTGCCGGAAGGCGAGAAACAGATTTCACTCTCGCTGGAAGCCGGGCAGATCCTGTTCCTGGTTCTGGGCGCGCTTGTGCTTCTGCTCGGATGGGTGATGCGCGAGGCTGCCCTCGCGCATGAAGAAAACCAGCAGTTCGTCTGAGGCTTCCGGTATGCCCATCATCATAGAACTCGACGTCATGCTCGCCCGCCGCAAGATGCGGTCAAAGGAACTGGCCGAGAAGATCGGCATCACCGAGCAGAACGTGTCCCTGCTCAAGTCCGGCAAGGTCAAGGGTGTCCGTTTCGAAACTCTGGAGCGGATCTGCGAGGTGCTGGAATGTCAGCCCGGCGACATTCTGATCTACCGGAGCGGCGAGAGCTCAAGCTAGAGCACTTTCGGTGGCCCCGTTTTCATCGACAGTGCCCCCGCCGAGGGGGCTGAACAGGGAGCATCCGGACTTAAACCGCCCGGAAAAACACAATCCCCCGGAGCGTGCCCGCCCCGGGGGATTTGTGCTTCCGTCTGTTCCTGTCCTCAGATGCTGAGGCAGAGGTATTTCATCTCGGTGTAGTCCTCGAGGCCATAGCGCGAGCCTTCGCGGCCCTGGCCGGACTGCTTGATGCCGCCGAAGGGGGCGACTTCGGTGGAGATGAGGCCGGTGTTGATGCCGACCATGCCGTATTCCAGCGCTTCGGCGACGCGGAAGATCTTCGACACATCGCGCGAGTAGAAATAGGAGGCGAGGCCGAATTCCGTGTTGTTGGCCATGGCGATCACGTCCGCCTCGGTCTTGAAGCGGAAGAGGGGCGCGACGGGGCCGAAGGTCTCCTCGCGGGCGATCTTCATGGCCGGGGTCACGTCCGTCAGCACCGTCGGCTCGAAGAACAGGCCGCCGCGCGTGTGGGCCGTGCCGCCCAGCATCACCTTGGCGCCCTTGGAGGTGGCGTCGGCGATGTGATCGTTGACCTTGGCAAGGGCAGCATCGTCGATCAGCGGACCGGCATTCACCCCGTCCTCGAAACCGTCGCCCACCTTCATGGCCGAAACTTTGGCCGCGAGCTTTTCGGCGAAGGCATCATAGACATCCGCATGCACATAGATGCGGTTGGCGCAGACGCAGGTCTGGCCGTTGTTGCGGTACTTCGAGACCATGGCGCCTTCGACTGCGGCATCCAGGTCGGCGTCCTCGAAGACGATGAAGGGCGCGTTGCCGCCCAGCTCCAGCCCCAGCTTCATGATGTTGTCCGCGCCCTGACGCATCAGGATGCGGCCGACCTCGGTGGAGCCGGTGAAGGTGAGCTTGCGCACCTTGGCGTTGCTGGTGAATTCCTGCCCGATGGCGGGCGCATCGGTGCCCAGGATCACGTTGTAGAGCCCGGCGGGCAGGCCCGCGCGCTCGGCCAGAACGGCGAGGGCCAGGGCGGAGAGCGGCGTTTCGGCGGCAGGCTTGGAGACCATGGCACAGCCAGCTGCCAGTGCCGGGGCGAGCTTGCGCGCCAGCATGGCATTGGGGAAGTTCCACGGGGTGATGGCCGCCACCACACCCACCGGCTGGCGGATGATGATGATGCGCTTGTCCGGCTGGTGGCCGGGGATGGTGTCGCCATAGACGCGCTTGGCCTCTTCGGCGAACCACTCCATGTAGGAGGCGCCATAGAGGATTTCGCCGCGCGCCTCGGCCAGCGGCTTGCCCATTTCCATGGTCAGGATGGTGGCAAGATCATCGGCATTGGCCACCATCAGGTCGAAGAGCTTGCGCAGCACGGCCGCGCGGTCCTTGCCCGTGCGGGCGGCCCAGGCAGCCTGCGCAGCATGGGCGGCGTCGATGGCCTGCGCGGTTTCCTCGCGGCCCATGTCCGGCAGGGTGGCGATGACCTCGCCATTGGCCGGATTGGTGACCTCGAAGGTGGCGCCGCTTTCGCTGGCCGAGCGCCAGGAGCCGTTGATATAGGCCTTGTCAGTGACGAGCGAAGCGTCCTTCAGGCGGGACAGGAGAGAGGTGGAAATCGTCATGGTTCAGCCTTCCTTCGCGCTGAGAAGCGCGGCTTCGAGAATGTCCAGCGCCTCGCTGAACACATCATCGGGAATGGTGACGGGCGCAAGGAAACGGATGACATTACCGTAGACGCCGCAGGTGAGCAGGATCAAGCCGCGCTCCAGTGCCTTTTCGCGCACCCGGTTGGTGAACTCTGCGTCCGGTGTCGAGGTTCCCGGAATGTTGAACTCCACCGCATTCATGAAGCCGGGGCCGCGCACATCGGCGATCTGCGGAATGCTGGCGGCAAGGCCGGAGAGGCGCTGCTTCAGCCGGTTGCCAAGGCTGACGGCGCGTTCGCACAGGCCCTCTTCCTCGATCACTTCGAGCACGGCAAGACCTGCGGCAACGCCAATCGGGTTGCCGCCATAGGTGCCGCCAAGGCCGCCGGGGGCAGGGGCATCCATGATCTCGGCGCGGCCGGTGACGGCGGCAATCGGGAAACCGCCGCCAAGGCCCTTGGCCATGGTGGTGATGTCCGGCACCACGCCGTAATGCTCCATGGCGAAGAGTTTGCCGGTGCGGGCAAAGCCGGTCTGCACTTCGTCGGCGATCAGCAGGATGCCGTGCTTGCGGGCGATCTCCTGCAGCTTCTCCATGAAGGCGCGCGGTACTTCATAGAAGCCGCCCTCGCCCTGCACGGGCTCGACGATGAAAGCGGCAACGCGCGCCGGGTCCACATCGGCCTTGAACAGCTTGTCGAGCACGGAGAGCGAATCCTCGACGGAAACGCCATGCAGCTCGACGGGGAAGGGCACGTGGAACACGTCCGGCATCATGGCGCCGAAACCGGCCTTGTAGGGCTGCACCTTGCCGGTCAGCGTCATGCCCATGAAGGTGCGGCCATGGAAGGCGCCGGTGAAGGCGATGACGGCAGGCCGGTTCGTGGCGGCACGGGCGATCTTGACGGCATTTTCCACCGCCTCGGCGCCGGTGGTGACGAAGATGGTCTTTTTGGCAAAGTCGCCGGGCACGGCGGCATTCAGCTTTTCGGCCAGTGCCACGTAGTTCTCGTAAGGCACGACCTGGTGGCAGGTGTGGGTGAAGCTGTCGAGCTGCGCCTTCACGGCCTCGATCACCTTTGGGTGCCGGTGGCCGGTGTTGACCACGGCAATGCCGGCCGCAAAGTCGATGTAGCGGCGGCCTTCCACATCCCAGATCTCGGCATTCTCGGCCTTGTGGGCATAGACCTGCGTCGTCACGCCGACGCCGCGCGAAATGGCAGCAGCCCGCCGGGCCGCGATCTGAGAATTCTGCATCTTCATCTCCAGACAGGGCGGACCTCATGAAAACTGCCGGCCCGCTTCACCGGAATAAAACTCTACATTTTTTCTGTAGAGTTGCAATCCCGCCTGTGCCACTTTTTATACCAAGGCTCTGAGATGCTGACGCATCACGCCTTGACAAGGCTCAGGCGCCGCACGGGCTTGACCAACTCTCGATGAGTCAAGCCCATCGAGAGTTGGTATGAGTGTCTTGAAGATTCGGAACAGCGGAGCGGCGCAAGGCCATGACAGAACCGGTGCGTTTCAAGATCGCCGAAGCGGCACGCATGGCCGGTGTGTCCGCCTCCACGCTGCGGCTGTGGGAGAGCCAGGGCCTGATCGAGCCGCTGCGCACGGACAAGGGCCAGCGGCTCTACAGCGAGGCGCATGTGGAGCAGCTGAAGAAGATCAGCTGGCTGCGGCAGGAAAAGGGGATCAATCCGGCAGCCATCCGCGAGGGGCTGGCGGAAACAGTTGGCAAGCCATCCCGGCAGCGCAAGGCCGCCCGCCGTGCCGCTGTGCCGCAACTGGGGCCGAAGTTCAGGCATCTGCGGCGCGAGGCCGGGCAGACGCTCGGGCAGGTCAGCGCGGCCATTGGCGTGTCGTCTTCGGTGCTGTCCACCTTCGAGCGCACCTCGCAGGGGCTGTCGCTGAAGGCGCTGCGCGATCTGGCCGGGCATTTCGGCACCACGCTGGCAGCTCTTACGGGCACTGAAGGCAACAGCACGGGCGAGTCACTGGTGCGCAGCGGCACCTGGGCCAGCTGGCCACCGACGGCCTCCGGTGTGGTGGTGCAGGTGCTGGCGGAAGGGCCGTTCCAGATGGAGTGCCACCGCTTCGTGCTCGCCCCCGGCGCGTCGAGCGAAGGCGCCTATGCGCATGAGGGCGAGGAATTCGTCCATGTGCTGTCCGGGGCGCTGGAAATCATTCTGGAACAGGACCGCTTCATCACCTTGCAGGCGGGCGATTCCTTCTACTTTGAAAGCCGCCGCCCGCATTCCTGGCGCAATCTCAGCGGCGGCGAAACCGTGCTCCTGTGGGTCAACACTCCGGCGTCGTTCTAAGGCAGATCAATCAACAGGGAGGCCGGGAGGGAGCGGCCAGTGTGGTGGTGGGTGGTGCCGCCCCCTCCCTTCCCGAACGGGTGTTACCGCCCGCCGGTCAGCATGCGGTAGCGGTACTGGTCCGCCACCACGGCAAGGATGAGCAGCCCGCCCAGCAGGACCATCTGCATGTAGGAGCCGATCTGCATGATGTTCATGCCGTTCTGCACCAGCACGATGAAAAAGGCGCCCAGCACCACATTCTCCACCCGGCCGATGCCGCCGCGCAGCGACACCCCGGCGATGACGCAGGCGGCGATGGATTCCATGGCAATCGTCCCGCCCAGATTGGTCTCGCCGCTTTCCACCCGGGCCGTCAGCAGGATGCCGGCAATGGAGGCAAGGGCGGCGCAGATGAGATAGGCGATGAAGAGCGTACGCGCCGTGTTGATGCCGGACAGCTGCGCCGCCTTGATGTTGCCGCCGATGGCATAGATGCGCGCGCCCGTGCGGGTGCGGTTCATCAGCACCCACATCACCGCAATGGCAACGAGTGCCACCAGCACCGGCACGGGAACGCCCGCCACCCGGCCGAAGCCGAAGAGGTCGCCGAACTCATAGGGCAGGTTGCCGACCGGAACGCCGCCGGTCAGAAACAGGGCGGCGCCCGCTCCGGCCGATTGAACGCCCAGCGTCATGATGAAGGGCGAGACGCCGAATTTTGCGACGCCAAAGCCGTTGACGGCGCCAATGGCCAGCGCAGCAGCAAGGCCGGCGAGAAGGCCGGGCAGGATCACCAGCCAGCCGGCATCGGGGAAGATGCCGGCCAGATGCACCATCATCATGGCCGAGACCACGGATGTCATGGCGATGGCGGTGCCGACCGCAAGGTCAAAGCCGCCGGTGATGAGCACCGTCATCTGCCCCAGCGACACAAGGATCAGATAGACCGACTGGCGGGCGACGTTGGTCAGGTTGCCAAGCGTCAGGAACTGCGGCGAGGCGAGGGTGAAGATCACCACGGCAGCGGTCATGAACAGGGGCAGAACCCCGGTGCGCAGGAAGGTTTCCCGCGCAAGCGAGCCTGCGCGGCTGGGCAGCGTTCTGGCCGCCATGGGGGCGGTCCCGGCGTCGAGCGTCATGCGGCATGCCTTTCGTTGCTGAAGAAGGCGCGCAGAACCGCCTCTTCGGAAATCTGGGTCTGATCAAATTCGGCGGAGATGCGCCCTTGCGAGAAGACGATGAGCCGGTGGGCGAGATGCATCACTTCATGCAGGTCGGAGGAGATGACGACGACCGCCTTTCCCGCTTCCGCCACCTGCTTGATGATGCGGTAGAGCGCGGCGCGCGTGCCCATGTCGACGCCGACGGTCGGCTCGTCGAAGATGTAGATCTCCCGGTCTTCGGCAAAGCCCTTTCCGAAGAGGATCTTCTGCTGGTTGCCGCCGGAGAGGCTGGAGGCCATGCGGCCCATATAGGCATCCGCCAGATCCACCTTGCGGCCAATGCGGCCTGCCTCCGCCGACAGGCGCGAGGGGGAGAGCAGACCGGCGGCGCTGCGCATGTCCGCCCGGTCCATCAGCGCCAGTTTCAGGTTGTCGCGGGTGGTGGCGCCCAGCACCAGGCCTTCGCTCTTGCGGTCCGAGGGCAGGTAGAAGATGCCTTCGCGCAGCAGGCGGCGCACCGGCTGCCCCGTCACGTCCCGGCCCTTCAGCCGCACCTCGCCCGCCTCGATGCGGTTGAGGCCCAGCATGGCGCGGAAGCAGCGGGACTTGCCTGAACCGACCAGCCCGGCGACGCCCAGCACCTCGCCTGCGCGGATATCAAGATCCACGCCCTCAACACCCCAGGCATGAAGGCCGCGGATGGTGAGCACGGGTTCAGGCGCGGCGGCGCGGTCAATGGCGGGATAGATCTCGTCCACCGGGCGGCCCGTCATCATCTCCACCAGCGCCTTTTCGCTGATGCCCTTTGCGTCCACCGTGCCGATCAGCCGCCCGTCGCGCAGCACGGTGATGCGGCTGGCGATGGCCTGAAATTCCTGGATGCGATGGGAGATGTAGACGACACCCACGCCTTCGGTCACGGCGGAGCGGATGAAGGCAAAGAGCCGTTCCGTCTCGCGCTCCGTCAGGGAGGCGGTGGGCTCGTCCAGAATGAGAATGCGCGCCTTGCGGTGCAGCGCCTTCGCGATCTCAACCATCTGCTGCTCGGCGCGCGAGAGCGACAGCACACGGCGGCTCACGTCCACATCGAAGCCGAGGCGGGTGAAGAGGGCGCGGGCTTCGCGCACCATCGCACGCCGGTCGATGAAGGGGCCGCGCCGGGGCTCATCGCCCAGATAGATGTTCTCGGCCACCGTCATGGTGGGCACGAGCGAAAATTCCTGAAACACCGCGCCGACACCGGCGGCCTGTGCATCGCGCACGCCTGCAAAATGCACCGGCTCCCCGTCAATGCGGATCTCTCCGGCGCTGGGCTGGTTCACGCCCGCAAGGATCGAGATGAGCGTGGACTTGCCCGCGCCGTTCTCGCCGAACAGCACATGCACTTCCCCCGCTTCCAGCGTGAAATTCACGCCATCAAGGGCCTTCACACCGGGATAATGCTTGGCAATCCCGGTCATCTCGACGAGCGGCTTCCGGTTCACGGACATCTGCCATTCTCCTTCAGGACTGTGCCTGTGGTGTCTTCCGGGCTGTTGCGGCAGTGGCGGAACCTGTTTCCCCGGCGGGGCTTCTCCGCCCCCCTCCCCCTCGTGGGGAGGGGTAAGGGGTGGGGGGGAGAGCGTCTCCACCGGGTACAGAGACGAATGATCCCGAACACCTGTTAGCCCTCTGAAGAAAGTATCTATCTTTCAAGTAGTTGCAGGCTCAGAGCCCCCCCCACCCCTCACCCCTCCCCACCAGGGGGAGGGGGGCGGCTGGCGTCTTCCCGGAAAGCAAATGCGTCATTGCGGGCGGAGTTCGAACCTGATGTATGAATCCGCTGATCATTGAGGGGAGGTGAGGCGCTATGTCACTAATGGCGCCTCACCATCCGCATCACTCCACCGTAAACACCGGCTTGAAGCCGTCCGGGGGTAGGATGCTGGTCTTGGAGACGGTGGCGATGTTGTCCTCGTCCACGACGAAGATCTTCGGGCCCACGTGCTGGATCAGCTCCTTGCCTTCGAGGGCGCGGATGGCCTGGTCGATGGCGATGCGGCCCTGAATGACCATGGAGTCGGCGGGGGCGGCGGCGATGAAGCCGCGCTTGATGCCCTCATAGACGCCCGGCGTCATGTAGAAGGCGAGAAGGTCCACCTTGCCCTGCAGCCCGCGCTCGCGGATGAGGCCCTGTGCGGCTTCGGCGGTGACGGCGGTTCCGGCGATGTAGCGCACGTCCGGTTCGGCCTGCAGCACGTCCTCCACCAGTTTCAGCTGGGCTTCCTTGCCGGTGTCGCCATATTTGGGGTCCAGAATGGTGAGGCCCGAGTCTTTCACCGCGTCCATGAAGCCCTTGTTGGCGGCTTCCACCCAGCCGGCGCCCGCAGGACCGGGGAACCAGCCTACCTTCACCGGATCGCTGCCCTTCGGATGCTTGGCGGCAAGGTATTTTCCGGTCTCGAAGCCCATGGTGTAGAAGGAAACGAGGGATTTGGCCGTCAGCTTGGGCGAGGACATGCCGTTGACGACATCGATGACGGGAATGTTCTTCGCCGCCAGTTCCGAAACGAGATTGTTGAGCCCGTCATAGGAGATGGCACCGATCACCACCGCCTGCGCTCCGCCGGCGACGCAATCCTCGATCTGCGAGATCTGCTTGGCGAGCTCGGTGTAGCCGCCCGCTTCCACGAGCGTCATCTTGACGCCGAGGTCTCTGGCCTGTTCGGCAACGCCATAGTCCACGCCCAGCCAGTAGGCATCCTTCATGTGCGGGAAGGAGACGCAGATCTTGTAAGGCTGGCTGGCCTTTTCGAGCGGCGTGTATTGCACGTCAGAGGGCGTGCCGTCCGCCGAGAAGGCAGGGGTGATCTCGGTGGCATCATAGGGATACCAGGTCTCCGCCAGAGACGGGGCCATCGAGGCAAGCAGGATCATTGAGGCCGAAAGCCCCTTGAAGGCAGTGCGTGTCATGTTGTCTTCCCCGGTTGAAAGGTTGCGTTTTGTTTTTGTTATGCGAAGTCAGAAAAGCGCCCTGATGCGGCCGATCAGCTCTGCCCGTTCCCTGCGGGCTTTCAGGGCGCCCTCCATGTCCACCTGGACAAAGCGGGTGGGGGTGTTCGGCTGCAGCTGGCCGATAAGGTCCATGTCCGCCGAAATCACCGTGCCCACCATGAAGTAGCCGCCGCCCGACACCGCATCGCGGTGCAGGATGATCGGCTCGCTGCCGCTGGGCACCTGAATGGAGCCATAGGGGTAGCAGCTGTCGACGATGTTGGAGGGGTCCGAGCCTGCGCCGAAGGGCGGCTGGCGCGGTACGAAATCAAGCGGGCGTCCGCCGCGGAAGCGGTAGCCCATGCGGTCGGCTTCCGGTGCCACCTTCCACTCATCGGCAAAGAAGGCGTGCTGCGCCTCTTCCGTGATGCGGTGCCAGTAGAGCCCCGGCAGCACGCGCAGCTGTGCCGGGGTGCCCGGCTTGCGGCGCAGGTCTTCCGGAATGGTCCGCCCGTCCGTGCTGGCACCGGCGTCTCCCACCGGCAGCTCGTCACCGGCGGCAATCGCCCGGCCATTGAAGCCGCCGAGGGCGCCGATGGCATAGGTCGAGCGGCTGCCAAGCGCCAGTGGCACGTCGATGCCGCCCGAAACGGCAATGCAGATGCGGGCGCCGGATTTCAGGAAGTCGAAGCTGAGCACCTGTCCGGCCTTCACCGCAAAGGCGGTCCAGCCGGGCCGGGCCTCGCCGTCGAGCTTCACTGGCATGTCCGCACCGGTGACGGCAACGGTCACATCGCGGGTGAACTCCAGCTTGGGGCCGATGAACACTGCCTCAAGACCGGCAGCCCCCTCGTCGTTGCCCACCAGCAGGTTGGCCGCTCGCATGGCCAGCCGGTCCATGGCCCCGCCAATGGGAATGCCGAGATGGAAATATCCGGGGCGGCCGAGGTCCTGAACCGTGGTGGCAAGGCCGGGATGGAGAACCTTAATCGCCATAGAGGACGCCCTCCAGTTTCTGGTTGTAGCCGTCGATGTCCTTGCTGAATTCGGTGAGGTCGAAGCTCACCTCGCGGACCGGCGGGGTGAAGTGCCCCTTGGCCACCTCTTCCACCGCCGTGTCATAGCCATCCCGGTCCACCGGCTTGAACTTGACGATGTCGCCCGGGCGGAAGAACACCATGAAGTCCTTGAGGTAGCTCGTCTCCTGCGCCGGGTCATAGATCGGCATGGGTGTGATGCCGAACATCTGGTAGCCGCCTGCACCGCGCACCGAATAGATGCAGCCGAAGCAGCCGCCATGGCCCACGGTCAGCCGGGGCGTGTCCGTGCGCGGGCGCAGGTATTTCGGCACCTCGATCTGCCGCTGCCGCTCCACCATCTGGTACATGAAGGGCAGGCCCGAGACGAAGCCGACCATGGAGACGAACCAGGGCGAGCCGGAATGGGCGGTGATAAAATCGCTCACCGTGTCATAGCCGTTGATCCGGGCGGCATAGTCGAGGTCGGTGCCCGAGGGGTCCTGATGGCGCTCGCGGAAACGCATCAGCGTCTCATGTGTCCAGGGATCGTTGTAGAACACCGGGATCTCGACGATGCGGGTGCGGATCACCGGTTCGGCTTTGGCAGCCGCCGCCTCGATGGCCTTCACCTCGCGCATGAGATCGTCCGGATGGATCACATCCGGATTGAACTTCACCTGAAACGAGGCATTGGCCGGGCAGATTTCCGTGACGCCGCTGATGCCCGCATCGCGGATGCCATTGGTCATGGACAGGGATTGGAAGAAGGCATCGAGGGACATGTCTTCGCTGCATTCCACGAAGAGGTGCTCGTCACCGCCGAATGTGTAACGCATCGCCATTACGCAACCTCCTCAAGTCCGGCATCCGGCTGGAAGCTCTCTTCGAGCCAGGGTTCCAGGAAACGTGTGTGAACGGCGCCCGTCTGCACGCTGTCATCGCGGCACAGGGCCAGATGCAGCGGCACGGTGGTGGCCAGCCCGCCGATCTTCAGGTCCTTGAGGGCCTGTTCCAGCCGGGTCATGCAGGCCGCCCGGTCCGTGCTATGCACGATCAGCTTGCCGAGCAGGGAATCGTAGAAGGGCGGCACCGTGTAGCCCTCGTAGAGCATGGTGTCGAAGCGGATGCCCTCGCCCTCCGGCACGCTCAGGCTGGAGATGGTGCCGGGGCCGGGGACGAAATTGCGGGCCGGGTCTTCCGCATTGATGCGGCATTCGATGGCATGGCCCGACAGGCGGATGTCCTCCTGCCGCAGGCTCAGCTTTCCGCCGCCCGCAATGCGGATCATCTCCTGCACCAGATCAACGCCGGTGATCATCTCGGTCACCGGGTGCTCCACCTGAATGCGGGTGTTCACCTCGATGAAATAGAAGGCGCCTGCATCCTCGTCATAGAGATACTCGACTGTGCCCGCGCCCTTGTAGCCAACCGATTTTGCGAGCGCGACAGCACTGGCGCACAGGGCATCGCGGATATCAGCCGGCAGGCTGCAGGAGGGGGCTTCCTCCCAGACCTTCTGGCGGCGGCGCTGCAACGAGCACTCGCGTTCGAACAGGTGAATTGCGTCCACCCCGTCGCCCAGGATCTGCACTTCCACATGCCGGGCGCGCTCGATCACCTTCTCGATGTAAAGCCCGCCATCGCCGAAGGCGGCCTTGGCCTCGGCAGAGGCCAGCGGAAACTGACGCTCGAACTCTTCCATGCTGGCGGCAATGCGGATGCCGCGCCCGCCGCCGCCTGCTGCGGCCTTGATCATCACCGGAAAGCCGGTGCGGGCGGTGACGGCACGGGCGGCCTCGATATCCGCAATCAGCCCGTCGCTGCCCGGAACGGTGGGCACACCGGCAGCCGCAGCCACCTCGCGCGCCTTCACCTTGTCGCCAAGCAGGCTGATGGCTTCGGCGCTGGGGCCGATGAAGATCAGCCCCGCATCGGTGACGGCCTGCGCAAAGGCGGCATTCTCGGACAGGAAGCCGTAACCCGGATGGATCGCATCAACGCCGGCCTCCTTGGCGGCGGTCACCACACGCTCGATGTTGAGATAGGACTTTGCGGCAGACGGCGGGCCGATATCGACGGCTTCATCCGCAAGCTTCACCGCCAGCATGTCCGCATCGGCAGCGGAATGGACCTGCACGGTGCGCAGGCCCATGGCCTTGGCCGCCTTGACGATCCTGACGGCGATCTCGCCCCGGTTGGCCACAAGGAGGGAGCGGATCATCATGCCTCAACCTCGGCCAGAACCTGCCCCGCCATGACCGGCTCGGCATCTTCCACATGGAAGGTGATGTTGCTGCCGGACAGGCCTGCCGGGATCTCGTGGAAGGTCTTCATCACCTCGATGAGGCCGATCACATCCGCCTCGCCAACGCTGGCGCCATCCTGCGTGAAAGCTGCCGCATCGGGGGAGGGCTTGCGGTAGAAGATGCCCGGAAGGGGCGATCTGATCTCGATCTTGCTCATGCGCTTCTCCGGAAGGTTTCTTTTGCGAGTTCAGAGACGGGAATGATCTTGATGCCGGCGGCCTTCAGGCCCTCGCGCATGGCCAGGCCGATCTCCTGCGCGCCCAGCGTGTCGGAATGGAAGCAGATGGATTCGAACGGCACCTTGATGTCGGTGCCGGTGACGGTCGTCACTACGCCCTCCTTGCAGGCACGCACCACCTTGCGGGCAATGGCTTCCGGGTCGGGCCGGCCGACATCGCGGGTGAAGACGATGGAGCCGCTGTTGTCATAGTCCCGGTCGGCATAGAACTCGCGGATCACCGGCTGGCCCGCCTCAAGCGCAGCGGTTTCGGTGGCCGAGCCCGACATACAGAAGACAAAGGCGTTCGGCGCCACGGTCTGCATGTAGGTCATGAACAGCTGGGAGAGTTCGGTGTTGACCGCCATCTCCATGTAGAGCGCGCCATGCGGCTTCACATGCTGCAGGCTGGCACCATGGCGGCGGGCGAACTCGCGCAGCGCGCCGACCTGATAGATGATGTCGTTCAGCAGCTCGCGCGCCGTGCCGTCGATCCGGCGGCGGCCAAAGCCCTTGAGGTCGTTGTAGCCGGGGTGCGCGCCGATGCCGACGCCATGTTCCACGGCCATGCGCACGGTGCGGTCCATCAGGTTAGGATCGCCTGCATGAAAGCCGGTGGCAATGTTGGCCGAGCTGATCAGGCCCATCAGCGCGGCATCCTCGGTATCGCCGATGCGCCAGCGGCCGAAGCCCTCTCCCAGATCACAATTGATGTCGACAGCTTCGAGTGCCAATGTCCGCCCTTTCACCGCCTGCCTGCCTTTTGAGCAGGGAAGTGGGGTGCCTCTGTTTTCGTCATAGATGACGCTAGGCGAAAAAAGAGCGTTTGAAAATTTTTATGTTTTGCGTTTCTCTATCTGAAAAGAAGAATAGTGATGTCCAGGCATCTGGGGAATTAAAGAATAAAAATCAACAAGATGCCGGATCATGAGCAGAATTTGACAGCTCGCTGCTCAAGATGAAGGCGGCCCCATCTGAAAATCAGATGGGCTCTGATTGGAAAATACGGGAGGGGTGCAATCATGTCGATCAGCCTGAGGCAGATCCGCTACTTTGTGGCGACGGCGGAGCAGGGGCAGGTGTCGCAGGCCGCCATTCATCTGTCGATCTCCCAGTCGGCGGTGACGACGGCGATCAAGGAGCTGGAGCAGATTGTCGGCTCGCCGCTGTTCGAGCGCGTGTCCCACGGCATGGAGCTGACGGAGGCCGGGCGGCAGTTCCTCTCCCACGCCTATGAGATCCTGCGCAAGGTGGAGGAGGCAACGCATCTGTCGCTGACGGGCAGCGAGCTGACCGGGCGGCTGACGGTGGCTGCCACCTACACGGTCATGGGCTATTTCCTGCCCCTGCATATCGAGCGGATCCGCCGCCGCCTGCCGGGGCTGGATATTCAGCTGCTGGAGATGAACCGGGAGTCCATCGAGGAGGGGCTTCTGACCAACCGGCATGACATTGCCGTGCTGCTGACCTCTAACATTCTCAATCCGGAACTGACCACGGAAAAGCTGATGAGTTCGGCCCGCCGCCTCTGGGTGCCGGGCCAGCACCGGTTGCTGTCCGCGCCCTCAGTCGGCCTCAGGGAAGTGGCGGAAGAGCCCTACATCATGCTGACGGTGGATGAGGCCTCGCATAGCTCGCTGAAATACTGGAGCCAGTCCGGCTATCAGCCGCATATCACCTTGCGCACCTCGTCGGTGGAAGCGGTGCGCTCGCTCGTCGCCAATGATCAGGGCGTCGCCATCCTCTCCGACATGGTGCACCGCCCTTGGTCGCTGGAGGGCCGCCGCATTGAGACCATCAACCTGCGCGATCCCGTGCCTTCCATGGATGTCGGCCTTGCCTGGCGCAAGAACGCCGAATTCACCCCCGCCATGGCCGCCATCCGCCGCTATTTCCGCCAGACTTTCCACCTGCCGGGGTGAGGGGGCACCAGAAGGCTGGTAAGGGTGGGTGTAAATTATAATTTACACCCACCGGCCGCTGGCACTATATTCCTCGCATGATCGAAGTCCGCCAGACAGCCGTCTTTCGCGGCTGGTTTGCTGAGCTGAAAGACTTGCGCGCCCGAAGCCGGATTGCCACCGTGCAAAGTGGTTTATTGGGCGATGTAAAATTCTTCGATGGCATAGGCGAGCTTCGTATCGATTATGGCCCGGGCTATCGCGTTTATTTCGTCCGCAAGGGTGCTGTGGTGATCATCCTGCTGTGCGGGGGAGACAAAGGCAGCCAAGCCCGCGATATCCGCAAGGCTAAGATGATGGCTGCGGATCTGGAGGAATGACCATGGCACTTGAAACCTTTCCGTTCGATGCCGCCGGGCACCTGACAGATCCGGTTGATCAGGCGGAGTTGCTGAACGAAGCCTTGGGAAGCGGAGATGCCGCCGCTATCGCTTCCGCCCTCGGGATTATTGCCCGGGCGCGCGGCATGACTGAAGTCGCCCGCGAGGCCGGTGTAACCCGTGTCGCGCTTTACAAGTCCCTGAGTGAAGAGGGAGACCCCCGCCTGACAACCCTGCTGGGAGTGATGCGGGCTTTGGGGATGAAGCTGTCTGCTGAGATTACGCCGGCTTCCTGACTTAAATTGCAGTCTTGGCCTCCGCCGTATCCTTGTAGCGGAACCGGCAGGCAGGCCAGATGAAGCCTGACTGCCGCATATGGCTGACTACCCGTCTTTGCGCGCAAGGCCGGTGATCACATCAAAGGCCAGCATCACGTCATCGCGGGTGGTTTCGAACTGGCCGGCCTGGAAGCGCAGGACGAAGCGGCCGTCTACCAGCGTCTGGGTGAGGTAGATCCGCCCGTCCGCATTGATGGCCTCCAGCAGCGCCCGGTTGGCGGCCGCAATGGCCTCCTCATCGCCGGAGAGATGTTCCGGGCGGTAACGGAAGGTGAAGAGCGAGAGCATGGGATCGGTGATGATCTCGAAATCCGGCTCGCCGCCGAGTTTCTGTGCCAGTTCCACCGACCAGGCCACGTGATTGCGGATCATTTCACGCAGGCCGGTGAGGCCATGGGCGCGCATCAGGAACCAGAGCTTCAGTGCCCGGAAACGCCGGCCCAGCACCACGGACCACTCGGAATAATTGGTGATTTCGTCCTGACCGGATGTCTTCAGATACTCCGGCCGGATGGCAAGGGCGCGCACCTGCTGGGAAGGATCGCGCAGGAACTGCACCGTGCAATCGAACTGGGCACCCAGCCACTTGTGCGGATTGATGACGATGCTGTCTGCGCCCTCAATGCCATCCCACAACTCGCGGAATTCCGGGCAGATCATGGCAGACCCAGCCCATGCCGCATCGACATGCATGTAGAGGTCCTCGCGGGCGGCAATCTCCACCACGGCGCGGATATCGTCCGTGCCGCCGCATCCCGTGCCGCCCACGCAGGCGATGATGCCGGCCGGCAGATATCCGGCCTCACGGTCGGCGGTGATGGCGGCTTGCAGCGCCTTCGGGTTCATCGCCCGCCCCGGCCCTTCGATGGGAATGCGCACCAGATTGTCCGCGCCAAGACCTGCAAACCAGATCGCCCGGTCGATGGAGGTGTGCACCTCGCCCGAGCAATAGACCCTGAGGCGCGGCTGACCGGAGAGGCCTTTGCTGTTGCCTTGCCAGCCAAGGGCGCGCTCGCGCAGGGTCAGAACGGCAGCCAGCGTGGCAGAGGAGGCCGTATCCTGCAGCGTTCCGGAAAAATCTGCAGGAAGGCCAATCGCCTGACGGAACCAGTCCGTCACCCGGCCTTCCAGCTCGGTTGCCGCCGGTGAGGTCTGCCACAGCATGCATTGCGCCGCCATCGCGCTGACGAGATACTCGGCAACAACGGAGACCGGCGCGGCATTGGCCGGGAAATAGGCGAAGAAGCGCGGATGCTGCCAGTGGGTCATGCCGGGCAGGATATCGGCCTCGAAGCTCTGGAAGATCGCCTCCATGGCCTCCGGCTCTTCCGGCGGGCTGGCAGCAATGCGGGCGGCAATTTCGCCGGGGGCTGTCTGGGCCCGCACCGGACGATCCCTGAGGCCTGCCCTGTAGTCAGCACCCCAATCGGCTGCGCGCCGCGACCAGTGGCGGAATTCTTCGCCGTCCATATATGCCTCCCTGCAAAGACGTAAGGCGAAACTGTTAGCGCCAGTCCTGCGGACCAACAAGCTGCAAGAGGATCGTGTGCGGAAATGTCTGCTCTGAATTTGCAGTTCGCGCGCAAGGTGCCCGGTATGAGGAGCGCTCATGTGCCGTTCAGGCATATGTTGCGCGGCCTCTGCCTGCCGCCATGGAAGTCCGAAGGTACTCCCCTTCTTGCGCCTGTCAGATCACGCCATCTTTGGCGCGGCATGATAAAATGAGTTTGAAATAGTTTTTCACGCCGGACACTTCATTTCACGCTGGTACTGCTTGTCTCCCGATGAGATATTTATTATTGATAATGCAGTAATATCATTACATCACAGCGCCTCCGCTCCTACGGGCGGTGCCTGTGCCAACCGCAGATGTGGTTCAGTGGAGGGGTCGAGGTGACGCCTGAGCAGATCCAACTTGTGCAAGCAAGCTTCGACCGGCTGCGCCCGCAAGGGACTGCCGTCATCTCCGGCTTTTACGGCCGCCTTTTCGAATTGTCTCCTTCCTTGCGCCCGTTGTTCCGCAGCCCGCTTCCCGCACAGGAACTGCGGCTTCTTGAGGCGCTATCGGCGGTTGTGAGCATGCTGTCCAACCTGCAGATGCTTCTGCCGGAGCTGGAAACCCTCGCCAAGCGCCATGTGACCTATGGCGTCAGTGCCGCCCATTATCATGCCGCTGGCGATGCCCTGCTGTGGACACTCGAGAGCCACCTTGGCGAAGCCTTTACACCTGAGGTACGCTCGGCATGGATGGCAGCCTATGCAACGCTGTCCGACATCATGATTGCGAGCGCGGAATACCGCGCAGCCTGAGCAGGCGCGCAGAACGGCAGCTTGCCGGGAGTGCCGCGCCCGCGCCGGCAAACCGGAGTTTCAGCCATGGATCCGATTACAGTGCTTGGCACGATCAGCGGCACCTCCGCCGATGGTATCGACATGGCCCTGATCACGACAGACGGGGAACGGCTGCTGTCGGCAGGGCCAGCAGAAACCGAAGCCTATGCTCCCGAGACCCGCGCGGCCATTCTGGCCACCATCGCTGCAGGGCCCAGGCGCAGGGATCTTTGGCCGGGTCTGGCCGAAGCCGTCACCCGCGATCACGCCGTGGCCATTGCCGCCTTTCTGGCACGGCTGGAGCGCAAGCCGGATCTCGTCGTCTTCCACGGCCAGACGGTCTGGCATGATCCCGCCGCTGGCGAGACCGTGCAGCTCGGCAACCCGCAGAAGCTGGCGGATGTGCTGGGGCTGCCGGTCGTGGGTGATGTGCGGCAGGCGGATATGGAAGCGGGCGGGCAGGGCGCGCCGCTGGTGCCGGTCTATCACCGGGCGCTGGCCGCAGGCCTGAAGCAGCCGCTGTGCTTCCTCAACATCGGCGGGGTGTCCAATCTCACCTATATCGACGGCGAGCATCTGATGGCCTTTGACATCGGGCCAGGCAATGCGCTGCTGGATGATTGGATCCGCCAGTCCGGCCTCGGTGATTTCGACCGGGACGGACGTTGGTCCGGGGCAGGGCATGTGGAAGCCTCACGGGTGGAAATCGCCCTGCGCCATCCCTATTTCGCCCAGCCTGCCCCCAAGTCGCTGGACCGTAATGCCTTTTCGCTGAAATGGGTGGAGGGCCTGTCGTGGCTGGATGGCGCGGCAACACTCGCAGCCATCACGGCGGAGGCTGTGGCCCGGTCCGCCGCCCTTCTGCCGCGCACGCCGAAAAGCTGGATCGTCTGCGGCGGCGGGCGGCGCAACCAGACGATCATGGCGGAGCTGGCGCAGCGGCTGGATGCGGATGTGGTCAGCTCGGATGTGCATGGCATCGACGGCGATGCCCTGGAAGCGCAGGCAATGGCTTTCCTTGGCGCGCGGTTCATGGCAGGTCTTCCTACCAGCTATCCGCATACGACGGGGGCGCGCGAGCCGGTGATCGGCGGACGCCTCTACCGCCCCTCAGCCTGAGGCGCCTGAAGATACATGGACAAGAGCAGACCCATTGACGAAGACGAGGTCTTCGGAAACCGCGAGCGGCACGACGAGCGGCTGAACGGGGCCGAAATCTACCGCCGGCTGGTGGAGGCCATCGAGGACCGCACGCTGAAGCCGGGCGACCGCCTGCGTGAGGCAGAGCTCGCCGAGATTTTCGGCGTCAGCCGCACACCGATCCGCGAAGGCCTGAAGCGGCTGGAGGCGCAAGGCCTCGCCATTCACGAGCCGAACCGGGGCATGGTCATCCCGACGCTGGATCACCGGCAGATTTCCGAGGTCTATTACATGCGCGAGGTGCTGGAAGGCACAGCCGCCCGCCTGGCTGCCCAGCATGCGTCCAACGCCGAAATCGAGATCCTGACCGAACTGGTCGAGGCGGACCGGCAGCGGGTGGCGGACGAAAAGTCCATGGTGCGCTCCAACAGGGAGTTTCACCGGCGCATTTATCTCGCCTCCCACAACCGCTATCTCGTCGGCCAGATCGACCATCTGCGCCTGTCGATGATCCTGATGGCCGGCACGACGCTGGACACACCCGAGCGGCGCGAGACGGCCATTGAAGAGCATGCCGCCATCGTGCGGGCCATTGCCTCACGCGATCTCGATGCCGCAGAGACGGCTGCCCGCCGTCATATCGAACACGCCCAGAAGACCCGCCTGAAGCAGAACTGAAGCCCGCATCCGCTGGTCTTACCCACCCGGAAAGAACGGGCAAAAACAACAGTTTCCATCTGGTCAAGCGGCCTTGATGCGGTCTACGATCACAGGTGGAAATTCTGCTTCGGGCTCGAAGCCCGCCGGGAGGTCAATCAATGAAACGCCGTGATTTTCTGAAAACGGGTGCGCTTGCGGCTGCGGCCGCGCCTGCCCTTGCAGCGCCCGCCCTTGCGCAGGCAACGCTGAACCTCAAGCTCGTGGGCGGCTTCCCGCGCGGCTTCCCCGGTGTTGGCACCGGGGCTGAAAAGCTTGCCAAGCGCATCGAGGCGATGAGCGATGGCAAGGTGAAGATCACCTATTACGGCGGCGGTGAACTGGTGCCTCCCTTCGAGGTGTTCGGCGCGGTGTCGAGCGGTGCAGCCGACATGGGCCATACGGCGTCCTATTACCATGCGGGCAAGGTGCGCGCGGCCATGTACTACACGACCGTGCCTTACGGTCTGGAACAGTCCGAACTGTCGGGCTGGATCGCTTATGGCGGCGGTCAGGCGCTGTGGGACGAGGCCTATGCCCCGTTCGGCGTGAAGCCGTTCTATGCGGGCGGATCGGGTGCGCAGGCTGGCGGCTGGTTCAAGAACCCGGTCACCAAGCTGGATGATCTGGCAGGCCTCAAGATGCGCATTGCCGGTCTTGGCGGCGATGTGATGCGCAAGCTGGGCGTCGTCACCGTGCTGACCCCGCCGCCGGAAATCTATCCGGCTCTTCAGTCCGGCGTTGTCGATGCGGCCGAGTTCGTAGGCCCGTGGAACGATGTGGCGCTGGGGCTCTACAAGATCGCGCCCTACTACTACCTGCCGGCCTTCCACGAGCCGGGCGCGGCGCTGGAGATGATCGTGAACCAGAATGTCTGGGGCAACATGTCCCCGTCGCTGCAGGCCATCTTCGCCAGCGCCGCACAGGCGCAGGGCGAGGATACGATTGCCGAGTTCCGCTACAACAACACCCGCGTTCTGGCCGATCTCGTCAGCAAGGGCGCCAAGGTCTCGGCCTTCCCGGATGATGTGGTGGCGGCGCTGGGCAAGGCCTCGCGCGAGGTGCTGGAGGCCTATCCGCAAGGGGATGCCGTAGCCGAAAAAGTGCACGCCTCCTACATCGCCTACATCAAGGAATGCGCGTCCTACACCAAGGCCATGGAAGAGCGCATGTACCACGACCGCGCCGCCGTCTGGGGCGTGTGACATGAAAAAGCCCGGACAGCTTGCAGGCTATCCGGGCTTTGCTTTTTGACGGGCGATTGGTCTTCCCGCCGGGACCTGATTCACACCACCGCCAGCACGATGCCCGTGACCGCAGAGATGGCGAGCGTGGCAAAGGTGAGGATCATGCCGGTCATCCGGAAGATCAGCTGCTCCTTCGGCTGGGAAACGCCATAGGCGTGCGATATGCGGCCGGTCGTGAAAGCAAGACCGAGGGCATGCACGAGCAGAACCGGTGCCCCCTGCAATTCGCACATGAGGATCAGGATCAGCACCAGCGGCACATATTCGGCAAAGTTGCCGTGCACGCGCTGACGGCGCAGCAGTTCGGCGTCGCCGCCATCACCCAGCGCCAGCTGCAGGCTCTTGCGGCGGCTGACGACGCGAAAACTCAGGAAGAGATAGACCAGCCCCAGAATCCCGGCATAGATGGGGGTGGCGCTGAGAAGAAGTGCTGTCTGCTGCAAGATGGTTCTCCCGCTGCGGGCCGCAGTGGCCCGCTCTCCTGCTGACGCGAGCAAGCTCCCGTCTCCCGTCAGGGTTTCAACATTCGACAATATTCACGGCGAGGCCTCCGGTCGAGGTCTCTTTGTATTTTCGGGCGTGCCAGTGTGATGCTGCGTCCCATTGTCTGGCTGCGTCCGGCGGCACCGCGAAGGTTCAATTCAGCAAGAAGTGCCACGCACACGGAGCAATGTCAGGGCCTCAGGACCACAAAGCCTCAAAAACCGCGAGCGAAAAGCCGATATGATCCGTCAGAAGGCGGGAAGCGCGGTCCGCGTCGCGGTCGAGAGCGGCCTGCATCAGCTCCGTGTGCGGGCCAAGGCCAAGCGTTTTCTCATAGGTCTCCCGCAGCCGCCCTTGCGGATCGTCATCCATGCGGGCGCGCACCTCCAGAGAGCTGAGCATATGCCGCTGGTGGCGCCGGAGCTGGTCATTTACCTGGCTGGCAAAAAGCTGCAGCCAGGGGGCCTGCGTGCCCGAGAGAAGGGCTGCGTGAAAGGCATCGTGCCGCCGCTCCCACAGGTGGATGGCATCGCGCGCCGCATGCGGCACCGGCACGGGCGTTGAAGCCAGCTGGTGATGGGCCGCGACCACACGCCCTTCCCACTCTTCCCCGCCCTCGGCAATGGAGCGGATGAAAAGCCTTGGCTCTATGGCAAGCCGCGCGTCCTGAAGATCGCGCAGGCTTTCCGCCGAGACGCCGCAGACCCTGTAGCCGCGATTTGGCATCAGCACCACCAGCCGCTCTGCCTCCAGCCGCGACAACGCCTCGCGCAGCGGCGTCCAGCCAAAGCCGAACCGCTCCTTCAACAGGGAAACTGTCAGCGGCGCATCCGGAGGCAGGGTGCATTCCAGAATGGCACTGCGCAGGGCGTTGTAGGCGTCTTCCGTCTTCGGCATTCCGCTCGGTGGTCCCGGTTGAGATTTCCCGTGCATCTGAGCAGGAATATATGACCTGTCAAATTATATATAATCCTTGCGAGCGTGCAGGTCCGCTGTTAGCGTGACCGCATGAGGCAGCCGTTGCTGCGGCAGTGCGCCCAGAGGGCGCGGCAAGACCGACTGAGGGAGATTTCATGTCCGGAACATCCAGCGTTCATCCGCTTGATCAGGGCGATCCGCTTGGGCCCAAGCGTGCCGCCTTTGCCCTGCCCGAGGGCGTCATCTATCTGGATGGCAACTCCCTTGGCACGTTGCCCGCCCATGTGCCGCAGCGGGTGGCCGATGTGGTGAGCAAGCAGTGGGGCGAGAGCCTCATCCGCGCCTGGAACGAGCATGACTGGGTGGATCTGCCACGCCGTGTGGGTGACCGGATCGGCCGTCTGGTGGGCGCCGCGCCCGGCACGGTGATTGCCGGTGACAGCACGTCGATCAACCTGTTCAAGGTGCTCTCGGCTGCCCTTGCCCTGCGCCCGGAGCGCAAGGTGATCTTCTCCGACACGGGCAATTTCCCGACCGATCTTTACATGGCGCAGGGCCTGCGGGACCTGCTGGGTGCTGGTCATGAGCTGCGTCTTGTCGAGCCGGAAGAGGTTGCGGATGCCATCACGGACGAGGTCGCGGTGATGATGATCACCCAGGTCGACTACCGTACGGGCCGCCGTCATGACATGGCGGCGCTGACCCGCCTTGCCCATGAGGCTGGAGCTCTTGCTATCTGGGATCTCGCCCATTCCGCCGGTGCCTTCAAGGTGGAGCTGGATGCCTGCGGCGCCGATTTTGCCATCGGCTGCGGCTACAAGTATCTGAACGGCGGCCCCGGTGCTCCGGCTTTCCTTTATGTGGCAGAGCGGCACCAGGCCGTTGCCCGCCAGCCGCTGAACGGCTGGATGGGCCACGATGCGCCGTTTGCCTTTGATCTCGATTACCGCGGCGCCAGGGGCGTCGACCAGTTCCGCGTCGGCACGCCGCCGATCCTGTCGCTCTCCGCCCTGGATGCGGCGCTGGATGTGTTTGACGATGTAGATATGGACGTGCTGCGGGCCAAATCCGTTTCCCTGTGCGAACTGTTCATCAAGGAGGTGGAAAGCCGCTGCGAGGGTCTGGAACTGGCGAGCCCGCGCAATGCGGATGAGCGCGGCAGCCAGGTCTCCTTCCGCTTTGCCGAGGGCTATGCCCTGATGCAGGCACTGATCGCACGCGGCGTCATCGGCGATTTCCGCGCACCGGACATCGTCCGCTTCGGCTTTACCCCGCTCTATCTCTCTCACGGCGATGTGGTGAAGGCTGTCGATATTCTGGCGGACATTCTCGCTACCCGCAGCTGGGATGCACCGCAGTTCAAGACCCGCGCCAAGGTGACCTGAGATGACCGCCAAGACCCCCTATGATCCCTCGGAAGACGGCGCGCAGATGCGTTTTGACGGGCGCATGTCCTATGGCGACTACCTGTCGCTGGACAAGATCCTGACGGCACAGGCGCCTCTGTCCAAGGCCGATGACGAGTTGCTGTTCATCATCCAGCACCAGACATCCGAATTGTGGATGAAACTGGCGCTGCATGAACTGGCTTCAGCCAAGGCCCATATCGCCAGCGGCAACGCTCAGCCGGCCTTCAAGCTGCTCACCCGCGTGGCGCGGATTTTCGAGCAGCTGAATTCGGCCTGGGATGTGCTGCGCACGATGACGCCCAGCGACTACACCACCTTCCGCGCGGCGCTCGGCCAGTCTTCCGGCTTCCAGTCGTTCCAGTACCGGGCGATCGAGTTCATGGCCGGCAACAAGAATGCGGCCATGATGCGCCCGCACGAGCATGTGCCGGAGGTTCACGGCTGGCTGGAGGGCATCCGCCAGGAAACCAGCCTCTACGATGAGGCGATCCGCCTGCTGGCCCGCTCCGGCTTCGAGATTTCGGAAGCGATGCTGAACCGGGATGTGTCGCAGCCCTATGCGGCGGATGAGACGGTGCGGGCCGCCTGGATCGAGGTCTACCGGGACCCGGCGCGCTACTGGACGCTCTATGAGCTGGCCGAGAAGCTGGTGGATTTCGAGGATTACTTCCGGCGCTGGCGCTTCAACCATGTGACCACGGTGGAGCGGGTGATCGGCTTCAAGCGCGGCACCGGCGGCACCAGCGGCGTGGTCTATCTGCGGCGCATGCTGGAGGTGGTGCTTTTCCCCGAACTGTGGGATCTGCGCGCCGATCTGTGACCTCACCGCAGGTCCCGGTGAGCCAGTCTCATCGGGACCGGATCAGGCCCGGCGGGGGATGGCCTGCCGGGGCTTGCGCACTTTCAACACCTTGGACTGGTTGCGCCGCCGCTCCTGATCCTCTTCACACTGCAGGATAAGATCCGCAAAGGGGACCGGGCGGCTGAAGTGGAAGCCCTGATACTCGTCGCAGCCATTGGCCCGCAGCCACTCAAGCTGTTCGGCCGTCTCGACGCCTTCCGCCACGATCCGCACATTCAGCACATTGCCGAGGGAGATGATCAGCCGGGTGATCGGAGCTGCCGTCTTCAGGTCATTGATGAAGGTGCGGTCGATCTTCAGCACGTCAATCGGATAGTTCTGCAAATAGGCAAGGTTGGAATAGCCGGTGCCGAAATCATCGATCAGGATATTGTAGCCGCACTTCTTCAGGCGTGACAGGGAGAAGCGGACGGACGGACTGTCGCCCAGAAGCATGGATTCGGTGATCTCGAAGCCGATCTTGCGCGGATCGCAGCCGGTCTCCTGCGGCAGCAGCAGAAGCTTTTCGATCAGCTCCTGATCCTGGAATTGGCGCACGGACAGGTTCAGCGACAGGCTGATGTCAATGCCAGCGTCTTGCAGATGCCTCTGGTGCAGCGCCACTTGCCGGTAGACCCATTCGCCCACCTCCACGATCATGCCGGTCTCTTCGCAGGCCGGGATGAAGCTGCCGGGGCTCAACAGGCCGCGCCTGGGATGCTGCCACCGGATCAGGGCTTCGGCCGAAAGGATCGCGCCGGTCTTGACGCAGACGCGCGGCTGGAAATGCAGGAGGAACTCGTTGTTCTCCAGCGCCCGCCAGAGGTCCTGTTCCAGCGCCACACGTTCATCAAGGCGCTGGCGCAGGTCCATGGAGAACGGGGTGACCTTGTTGGCCCGCCCGCCCCGCGCCTCGTAAAGCGCAAGGTCGCCATGACGCATCAGGGTGTCCATGTCCTTGCCGTCGTCCGGGCAGACGCTCATCCCTGCGGCGGCGGTGACCTGCAGCATCTGACCGCCAATGTCCATGGGCTCGATGAACAGATCCAGCAGCTGCCGGCCGAAGTCCTGCGGGTTGAGGCCGTTCATCCGGTCAGGAATGCAGACAATGAACTCATCGCCGCCGAGCCGTGCCACCGTACCTTTGTCACCCGCAAAGCCGGACAGCCGCGCCGCGGCTGCACTCAGCAGCAGATCGCCGGTGACATGGCCAAGGGTATCGTTGATGGCCTTGAAGCCATTGAGATCGATGAAATAGAGGTAGAGGCTCCGGCCTTCGGTCAGGGACGCATTGATCATGGCCGGGAGTTGAGACTGAAGATAGAGCCGGTTCGGCAATCCGGTCAGGAAGTCGTGGTCCGCCAGGAATCTGGCCCGTTCCTGGGTTTCCTTCAGCTCGGTGACATCAATCTCGCTGACCAGATAGGCCTGCACGCCGGTGACCGCATCGCGGCAGGTTCTGGCTGTAATCTCGTGCCAGCGGATGCCATGTGTGGTGCGGGTCTGGGCCACGACCTTGCAATCCGAGCCGTAGTCGAGGGCTCCCATCAGGGCCTCAGCGATGGTTCCGTCGACAAGCCGGTTCTGGAGGGTGAGATCGGCTTCGATCTGCGATGCGCGTGAGGCTGGATTGCGGTAGAGCGGCGCGCCATTGCGCGAGAACAGGGAGATCATGACCGGCGTATGCAGCAGCGCTTCAGCACTGCGCAGGGTCTCCGGCCTGATTTCGTGGTTGACGATGCCTTCGCACAGCATGCCGGTGCGCCCGTCCTTCAGGCGGATTCCCCGGAATATCACCTGCAGCGTTTTGGGTTCCCCAAGAGGGTAAAGTGTCCAGGTTTCGGCAAAACGCGTATCGCTCCGCTGGAAGTCGGCCTTGTACTGGTTCAGCCGTTCGGCGACCGCCCGGGACATATCGGAGCCGAGGTCACGGGAGCGCAGGTGTTCGATGCTCGAAGCTCCCCACACATCGAGGCCACCGGCATTGGCCCACAGGATACGCTTCAGATCAAAGTCATAGATCCAGAGTGCGGTCGAGATACGGCCGAGCTGGGCAAGCAGCTCTCCTGCTTCCACCTCGCAAATCTGGAAGATATCGTCCGTCACTGACTTCATTTAACTGGTGCCGTATATCCTTGGGGTCAATTTTCGAAAATCAGCATATATATCTACAATGACGATCTGGCGTTGATATCGTGAAGCTTGACAGACTTCGAAGAATCCAAAGAAATGCCAAGCCTCTTTCAATCTCTAATCGCATTCTCATGTATCAGTATTCATTGAATGTGTTTTCCAAGCCTTAATCGGGATAGTTACGAATAAGTAAATTTTAATGCATGCGCGTTGCCAAATTCGTTTGAGACTATGCCGCTTTCAGGTTTTAACGCCGCTCAGGTGGATGGTTATGGTAAATAGGTACGGACAGCCGGAATATGGAAGAGATTGAAAATACTTAGAATTTCATTTCACATCTTGTCTGTTCAGGGCAGCAGATGCCGTTGTATTTATCTCTGGTTGAATCCAAGTGGTTATAAGGCGTGCAGTTTTGGTATCCGGGAAAGCGTCTCCGGCCAGCCAGCTGGTTCGGCCTTGTCAGGGGAGGCGAAAAGGCGCTCTTGATATATTTTAAATTTAAAGTAATCTCATCGGCAGACTGCTTCCGCGCTTCATCGGGCGTTGTCAGGCCAAGGCTTCGGGATGCTGGCGCATCCCGCCTTGATTGCTCCGGCGCCGCACCGGCTTGACCGGCTTTCAATGAGTGAGGCCCAGTGAGAGTTGGTATTGCTGGCTGTAACCGGAGTTCGCTTTGTCCCGTCTTATCGACATAACCCCGCCGCTTCGGTCCAGTTCTGCCGTCTTTCCGGGTGACGCGCGCTTCGAGCTGCGGCAGACCTTCTCCATTGGTCCCGGCTGCCCGGTCAATGTGGCGGCTTTCTCCATGTCCGTGCATTGCGGCGCCCATGCGGACGCGCCGCTGCACTATGCGAAAGAGGGCGCCACGATCGATCAGCTGGCGCTGGAGGACTACATCGGTCCGGCCCGGGTGATCGACGCAAGAGGTGCTGGCCCCCTCGTCGAGCCGCAGGATATTGAAGCAGCGCTGACGGACGTGCCGCAACGGGTGCTCCTGCGCTGCGAAGAGAGCCTTGATCCGGATGTGTGGCCGGAAGGCTTCCGCACTCTGGCGCCGGAGACGGTCGAACTGCTGGCCTCCCGGGGCGTGCGGCTGGTGGGTGTCGATGTGCCGTCGGTTGATCCGGACACGTCCAAGGATCTTCCCTCTCACATGACCGTGTTTCGCCATGACATGCGAATTCTGGAAAATCTGGTACTGGCGGGCGTCGAACCGGGGGATTATGAGTTGATTGCTCTGCCCATCCGGCTAGAAGGACTGGATGCGGCGCCTGTCAGGGCTGTCCTGCGCACGCTTGCGAGGGACTGAGGGAAATCTGACACCGGGCGCAAAAAGAAACAATAAGGGCGCTGTCAATCGCAGCGGCGGGGAAAATCAGATGCTGGAACTCGACCAGCTTGTCATGCAGTTTGGCGGCTTCACGGCTGTTGATCACTGTACCTTCCAGGTGAAGGAAGGCACGATCACAGGCCTGATCGGACCCAATGGCGCTGGCAAGACGACGCTTTTCAATCTCATTGCAGGTGCATTTCCTCCGGTGGCGGGCAAGATCCGCTTCTGCGGTGAGGATGTGACCGGCCTGCCGGCCAACAAGCTGTTCCACAAGGGACTGGTGCGCACCTTCCAGATCCCGCACGAGTTTCACCGGCTGACGGCGCTGGAAAATCTGATGATGGTGGCCCCGGCCCAGCCGGGCGAGAACCTGCTGGCCAACTGGTTCAACTGGGGCAAGGTGGCCAGCACAGAGGCGGAGGTGGTCCGCCGGGCCTGGGAAACGCTGGACTTCCTCGAACTCACCCATGTGGCGGGCGAGCGGGCCGGCAATCTCTCCGGCGGCCAGAAGAAGCTGCTGGAACTGGGCCGCACCATGATGACGGATGCGAAGCTGGTG
Organism: Pannonibacter sp. I15F10I1; assembly: GCF_900185665.1. NCBI lineage: Bacteria > Pseudomonadati > Pseudomonadota > Alphaproteobacteria > Hyphomicrobiales > Stappiaceae > Pannonibacter > Pannonibacter sp. I15F10I1. The sequence goes on along the minus strand of NZ_FYAN01000029.1, from coordinate 254,334 downwards.
CTGCTGGACGAGCCTGCGGCCGGCGTCAACCGCACCCTCCTGCGCAAGCTGGAAGAAAAGATCCAGATCCTCAACCGGGAGCGCGGCTACACCTTCATCCTCATCGAGCATGACATGGAGATGATCGAGAAGCTCTGCCATCCGGTCGTCTGCATGGCCGAGGGCAAGGTGCTGATTGCCGGGGACTTCCAGACCGTGCGTTCCGATCCAAGGGTGCTCGAAGCCTATCTCGGTGAAACGCAGGGAGATGCAGCATGAGCGCGCTCCTGACGATGCAGTCCCTCACCGGGGGCTATGGCGAGACCAACATTCTCAATCAGGTGTCGATGACGGTGAATGACCGCGAGATCGTGGTCATCGTCGGCCCCAACGGGGCGGGCAAATCCACCGCGATGAAGGCCATCTTCGGCCTTCTCACCATTCGCGGCGGCTCCATCACCTTCGACGGCACCGACATCACCAACTGGGCGCCGAACCAGATCGTCCAGCGCGGCATCTGCTACGTGCCGCAGGTGGACAATATCTTCCGCGAAATGAGCATCCACGAGAATCTCGAAATGGGTGCCTTCCTGCGCAAGGGCGATCTCTCGGCCGCCTTTGACCGGGTATACACGCTGTTCCCTGACTTGAAGGCGCGCCGCAAGACGCCGGCGGGCAATCTCTCCGGCGGGCAGCGGCAGATGGTGGCCATGGGCCGGGCCCTGATGCTCGACCCCAAGCTCCTGCTGCTGGACGAGCCGACGGCGGGCCTTTCGCCGAAATACATGGAGCAGATCTTCCAGATCAGCCGCGATGTCCGCGATACGGGCGTCGCCATCCTGCTGGTGGAGCAGCATGCCAAGCAGGCCCTTGCCTTTGCCGACCGGGCCTATGTGCTGGCGGCAGGTGCCAACCGGCACGAAGGCACGGGGCAGGCGCTTCTCGCCGACCGCGAGGTCGCAGAAATGTTCCTGGGCGGGTGAGGCTGAGACAAGATGACCTTTCTGGATTTCATCAATTTCTACATCGTGCCGGGGCTCGTCATGGGCTCCATCTATGCGCTGGGTGCCGTCGGCATCACGCTGGTGTTTGGGATCCTGCGCTTTGCGCATCTGGCCCATGGTGATCTGGCAACGCTCGGTGCCTTCCTGGCGCTGGCGCTGGTGACGGCCCTTGGCATTCCGCCTCTGGCGGCGCTGCCCTTTGCCATCCTGGCGACAGCGGGCGTGGCGGTGGGGCTCGACAAGGTGTTCTACGAGCACCTGCGCAACCGGCCCAAGATCATCACCGTGATGGCAACGCTGGGTGCGGCCCTGATGATCCGCGCCGTGGTGCAGGTGGTCTGGGGTGTCGATACCCAGACCTATTCCCGCGGGCTGGTGCGGCCGGAGAACTACTTCGGCATCCGGGTGCGCGACCGGGAGATCTACACCCTCATCGCCATGCTGGCGCTGGTGGCCGGCCTGCAGCTGTTCCTGTCCCGCTCCAAGTGGGGCAAGGCCATGCGCGCCATGTCGGACAATCCCAACCTGGCGCTGCTGTCGGGCATCGACAACCGCAAGGTCGTCATGCTGACATGGATGATCGCGGGCGGCCTGTGCGCGGCGGCCGGCGTGTTCCTGGGGCTCAACACCGAGCTGAAGCCGATGATGGGCTGGTCCATGCTGCTGCCGATGTTCGCGGCTGCCATTCTAGGCGGCGTCGGCCGCGTGGAAGGTGCCGTGCTGGGCGGCCTCATTGTGGGCATCGCCGAAGAGGTCTCCGTGGTGTTCATTCCCAGTGAATACAAGGCGGCAATGGCCTTCGCGATTCTGCTGTTCATGCTGCTGGTGCGGCCCACCGGGCTTCTGCGCGGCAAGGTGCTCTGACGGGGAGATTGCGCAATGGAACTCATTGGCCTTGCAAACTACGCCCTGTTCATGGGCGTCTTCATCGGCATCTACGCGCTTCTGGCGCTGGGGCTGAACATTCAGTGGGGCTTCACCGGCCTGTTCAATGCCGGTATCGCGGGCTTCTTTGCCGTCGGGGCCTACACCTCGGCGATCCTGACGAGCCCGCATGTGGCTGGCCGGCTTGGCGGTTTTGATCTGCCGGTTCTTGCCGGGTGGGCAGGAGCCATGCTGATGGCAGGCGCCATCGCCTGGCCGATCGGCAAGATCTGTCTGCGCTTCCGCTCCGACTATCTCGCCATCGCCACCATCGGCATTGCCGAGATCATCCGCCTCGTCATCAAGTCCGAAGATGCATTGACGGGCGGCGCACGCGGCATCACGCGCATTCCGCGCCCCTTCGGCGATCTGCCCTATGTGCAGTCGCAGATGGCCTATCTCGCCATTGTCATCGTGGTGCTGGGCATTGCCTACATGCTGATCCAGCGGCAGATCAATTCGCCCTGGGGCCGCATGATGCGCGCCATCCGTGACAACGAGCTGGCCGCCACCGCCATGGGCAAGGACATTGCCTACCGCCGCCTGCAGTCCTTCATCTTCGGCGCGGCGCTGATGGGTCTTGGCGGGGCGCTCTTCGCCCATTTCAACCGCGCCATCACCCCGGAAGCCATCGACCCGATGATTGCCACCTTCCTCGTCTGGATCATGCTGATCCTCGGCGGGTCGGGCAATAACAGGGGAGCAATCCTGGGTGCGGCGATTGTATGGATCATCTGGTCCGTTTCAGAGATTGCAACGGACCGCCTGCCGCATGAATATGCGGTCAAGGCCAAGTACATCCGCGTCTTCCTCATCGGGTTGATGCTGCAGCTGGTCCTGCGCTTCCGCTCCGAGGGGCTGTTGCCGGAAACCCTTCCGGAAAACCCGCCCAGGCCGCAGAAGCAGGGGACTGGTGCCTGACCTGGCCGCGGGACTGAAGTTTGCAATGAGGGGCAAAAGCCCCCGCTTTGTGGAGGTAATGAAATGACGCATAAGCTTCTCGCTCTGGCAGGTTCGCTCCTGGCCGCGACTGCTCTGGCCAGCGTTCCGGCCGAGGCAGATGTGAAGATTGGCCTGCTCGGCGGCATTTCCGGCCCGATTGCGGCCATGGCTCCGGCCATGATTGATTCGGCCCAGATGGCGATTGCCGAAGTGAACGAGCAGGGCGGCATTCTGGCCGGTGAAAAGCTCGTGCCGGTCATCGGCGACAGCGCCTGCAACCCGCAGAACGGCACGGACGCCGCCACCAAGGCCGTGAACATCGACGGCGTTGTCGGCATCGTCGGCCCGCATTGCTCGGGCGCCGTGATTGCCGCTGCCAACTCGGTCACCATCCCGGCCGGCATCGCGCTGATCACCCCGTCGGGCACCTCGCCGGAAATCACCAGCCTGAAGGACAATGACACCGTGTTCCGCACCGTGCCGTCCGACGACTTCCAGGGCCGTGCTCTTGCCCGTACCCTGAAGGAGCAGGGCTATGGCAAGGTGGCTGTCGCCTACCTCAATAATGACTATGGCTCCGGCCTCGCCAATGCCTTCAAGGCTGAATATGAAGAGATCGGCGGAGAGATCGCCGGTTTTGCCGCCCATGAAGGCGAGCGCGCCTCCTACCGCTCGAACCTCGCTGAACTCGCCAAGGGCGGTGCCGACACGCTCGTCATCTTCGACTATGGTGATGGCAGCGGCCTGACCATGCTGCGCGAAGCGCTGGAGAACGGCTTCTTCGAGAAGTTCGTCGGCGGTGACGGCATGAAGTCCGACGCTCCGATCCGCGAGCTGGGCGCAGACAACCTCACCACCTTCGTAGCGTCTTCTCCGGTCGGCGAGCAATCGGCAGCCCTCGAAGCCTTCAATGCGGCATTCAAGGCCAAGGGTGGCGATCCGGATGCGATCTTCGTCACCACCTCTTATGACGCAGCTTTCCTGATGGCCTTGGCCATCGAAAAGGCAGGCGGCGACAAGACCAAGGTGGCAGCTGCCATCCGTCAGGTGGCCGGTGCTGAAGGCGGCGAGCCGATCCTGCCGGGCGAATGGGCGAAGGCCAAGGCGCTGATCGCCGAAGGCAAGGCCATCGACTATCAGGGCGCTGCAGGCGAGCATTCCTTCGACGAGGCCGGTGACGTTCCGGGCGCGTACTCCCTGTTCAAGGTCGGCGCCAACGGCTTCGAAGTCCTGACCGAAATGAAGTGACATGGTTCCGGCCCCGTTGCGGGCCGGTACCCGGGACATGCGATCATGCGAGACCGGCGGCCCCAAATGCTGCCGGTTTTCGTTTGAAGATCTGTTCACTCTCCGTCGTCATCCCGGCCAAGCGTAGCGCGAGCCGGGACCGGTGAGCCGGGGTGTAAGTTGGTTGTCCCAAGAGCTAGAGCCGCAAGACCGTGGCTCACCGGTCCCGGATCTCCGCTTCGCTGCGTCCGGGATGACGACGGAAAGGCTATGGCTGCGTTTTTGACGACTGCCGGTTTTTGTTTGGATGCGGTGGTGATCAGCCGCGGAAGATGAAGCCAGCGCCAACGGCGATCAGCGAGAAGCCGATCAGGTGATTGAAGCGCAGCGGCTCGCCCAGATAGAAAACGGAGAAGAGCACGAAGACCGTCAGCGTCAGGACTTCCTGAATGGTCTTCAATTCGGCAGCATTGAAATAGCCGTAGCCGATACGGTTGGCAGGAACCTGCAGGCAATATTCGAAAAAGGCGATGCCCCAGCTGACCATGATGACGATCCAGAGCGCGGTGCTCTTGAACTTCAGATGGCCATACCAGGCGAAAGTCATGAAGATATTGGAGGCCAGCAGGAGACCGATGGTCACCAGCGGAACGGGAAGGGAAGCCATGTCAGGATGCACTCCGGCAAGAAAAGGCGCTGGCCGGGCATGATTCCTGCCGCGTGACCAGACGCCTTCACTTGCGCGCAGTTTGCGGCGCGCGCAAGGCCTTCGTGACCCCTCCCTGCGTCATTTTGTCAGAATCAGCTTGCCGAGCTTGGTGATCGTCAGCCGGTAGGTCTCGTCATTGTGCCGGATGCGCACTTCGCGCGAGCCCTTGAACAGGGAGGTGCTGTCCAGCATGCCGTTATGGTCTGCCGCAGCGCTCTTGCGCATGCCCGGAAGGCTCAGCTTTTCCTGGCGCAGGCTGTTCTGGCTGGGCACGGCGTGGGAGGGGGGAACGTGGCGCATGAAATTACCTCGACAGCTCAACAGTTTGGACAAGTTCCAATGTGCGGTGCACCCGCAACATTTAACTTGACTGTAATACTCATAATAAGCTATCAAGACAAGGCCTGAGCGGCGGTGCTTCGGAAATCGCGTCCTTCGAACCACATGCCCTCAGGAGGCTGACCTTCAGTCAAAATGCCTGGCAAGCCAGCTGTTTTCTCCTCTCCCTCAGACAGCAAGCCAGCCCGGCGTTCCCCGCTTCAAGCGGGGAGGCCTGCGGGCCCGATTCTGCCCTTTGAGGCAATCTCTCCCCGAACAGATTTCCCCGAACAGATTTTCCGGAACAGCCAGTCACCTGAGCGCAACCCTCCGGTTGTCGCGGCATGAGCGCCTGACCGTTGCTGCCCAAGAAAAAACGCCGGACCTGTCAGGACCGGCGTCTCAATGCAATCGCCTTGCGGCCTGCCGTCGCGGGGAACCGGTCAGCTGGCGGCGGCGAGAGAAATTTCGCCGATGTTCAGCAGCTGGCGCAGATCCGTGCGGTTCTCGGAGATGTCTTCGATGGTCTTGCTGTCCAGCACGTCCATGAAGGCCTCCAGCGCTTCGTGCAGCACGCCGTTGAAGCCGCAGGTCGTCAGGATCGGGCAATCCTTCCGGCCGGAGTTGAAGCATTCCGCCAGATAGAAGGATTCTTCGGCAACCCGCACAACCTCGCCCAGCGTGATCTGGTCGGCGGGTCTCGCCAGAACGATCCCGCCATTGCGGCCGCGAAGGGTCTTGATGAGGTCCGCATCCACCAGGATCTTCATGATCTTGAACAGGTGCGTTTCGGACATGCCGAAGCTGGCGGCAATCTCTGCCACCTTGCTGGGACGGTCCGGGTTCGCTGCGCAGTACATCAGCGTGCGAACGGCATAGTTGGTTTGTTGAGTAAGACGCATAGGTTTTAATATGTCCTCAAGAGGGGCAACCGTCAATGGGGTAAACGCGTAAGGATCGCAGTATTCTGCGGCTTACGGACTTGTTGCCGATACGTCAGGTTTTTGCCTCCTCCGGGGGCAGATTACCCGGCAAGAAGATGTCGATGCCGATCCGCTCCTGTTCCGCGATCACCGGCGTGCCGTCAATCAGCGCCTTCAGCACCCGGACTGCGCTGCGGATCTCGTGGCCGGGGTTCTGGGCGATCAGCGCATCAATGGTGCCGTCGAGCAGCGCCCGGCGGGTATAGGGCGTCAGTTCATGGGCGATGAAGGTCACCTGCCGCGCCACGCCGCGTTCCTCCAGCGCCGAAATGACACCCCGGTTGCCGCCGCCCGCATTGTAGAGCCCTTCGAGGTCCGGATGCTCGTCGAGCAGGCGCAGGGTGATGTCACGGGTGCGCTCATTGTCATCGCGGCCCTCGCGCACTTTCAGCGCCTGCAATCCGGGCTGAAGCTCTTCCAGCACCTCAAGGCAGCTGCCGTGGCGCTCCGCATGGTCGCGCAGGCCCAGCGAGCCCGCGATGAAGCCGACCTTGGCCGTGGAGCCGGGGCGGTTTCCGGCAATGAACCGGGCGAGCAGCTGCCCGGCAGAGCGCCCCGCCGCCACATTGTCGATGCCGGCAAAATGCGCGCGCGCCGAGGCCGGATGATCGGAGATGAGGGTGACCACAGGCACGTCCCGCATGGCCAGCCGGTCGATGGCGGCACGCACTTCCGGCGAGCTGGGTGCAACCACGGCCACCCCGTCGCAGATGCTCTTGTCGAGTACGGCCAGTGTTCCGGCGACCGAATGGCTGTCAAAGGCGTCGATGGGGGTGATGGTCATCACCACCCGCTCGCCCGCAACACGCAGCGCCACCTGTTCCGCCTCGCGCTTCAGGTCTTCCATGAAGGCGTTGGTGCTCTGGGGAATGAGGAAATGCAGCCGGTAGCGGCGGCGTTTGGCCAGGTTGGCGGCATGGACATCGGGCGTATAGCCCAGGTCCCGCACGGCCGTTTCAACCCGCTCCACCGTTGCGGCCCGCACACCCGGCCTGCCGTTCAGCACCCTGTCGACGGTGGCAAGGCTCACTCCGGCCCGCGCCGCCACATCATGAATGGTCACACGCTGCATCATCACTCCCCAGCTGCCCCGACTATAGCGGCCGCATCGGGCTTGTCAGCAATTTTGTGCAATGCAGCAAGTGCTGCTTTCAGCCGAGGATGGCCTGTCCTGCCGCATGGCCCGAGGCCCAGGCCCACTGGAAATTGAAGCCGCCGAGATGGCCGGTCACATCCACCACCTCGCCGATGAAATAAAGCCCCGGCACATCGTTGGCCTCCATGGAGCGGGAGGAGAGGGCGGTGGTGTCCACGCCGCCCAATGTCACCTCCGCCGTGCGGTAGCCTTCGGTGCCTGCAGGCAACAGCTGCCAGCTGTTGATGGCGCTGCCCATCTTCTGCAGCACCTTGTCGGGCTGGTCGGCCAGCCGTCCGCCAAAGCCATGGGCGGCGCTCAGCTCTTCCGCCAGCCGCTTGGGCAAAAGTCCGGCCAGCGCGGTGCGCACATCCTGCTTGCCATGGCTGGTCTTGCCCGCCTTCAGCGCGGCAAACACATCGGTCTGCGGCAGCAGGTCGACGGTAATCGGCTGGCCCTCGCGCCAGTAGGACGAGATCTGCAGGACCGACGGGCCGGAAAGCCCCCGGTGCGTGAAGAGCAGGCCTTCGCGGAAGCGCGTCTTGCCGAAGCTGACGACCGCATCCACCGAGACACCCGCAAGCTTGGTGCAGAGGATCTTGTTGTCGTCCGAAAAGGTCAGCGGCACCAGCGCGGGGCGGGGCGGAACCACGGCAAGGCCGAACTGCTTGGCAATCTCGTAGCCGATGCCAGTGGCCCCCATCTTCGGGATCGACGGCCCGCCGGTCGCCACCACCAGCGCCTGGGCGCGCAGGGCGCCGCGGGAGGTGGCAACGGAAAACCGGTCATCCGGCTTGCTGACGGCGGTGAAGGACGTCTCCATCCACAGCTTCACTCCCGCCGCCTCCGCCTCGCGCAGCAGCATGTGGATGATGTCCATAGCGGCGTTGTCGCAGAACAGCTGGCCCAGCGTCTTCTCATGCCAGGGAATGCGGTGCGCCTCCACCAGCTTGAGGAAATGCTGCGGCGTATAGCGTTTCAGCGCCGAAACGCAGAAGCGCGGGTTCTGCGACAGGAAATTGGCCGGCGTGGTGTGCAGGTTGGTGAAATTGCACCGCCCGCCGCCGGAAATGCGGATCTTCTCCGCCGGGCGTTTGGCATGGTCGATCACCAGCACGGAAAGCCCCCGCTTTCCCGCCTCAATCGCACACATCAACCCGGCCGCCCCGGCGCCGAGCACAAGAACATCAATATCGGTCATGGGCTGCTTATAGGGCTTTGCCGGTGGGACGGCTAGCGGGGGGATGATACCGTAGATGTCTCCCGGACCCTCAATTCGTGATGCAGGCTCACATCTTCGAAATGGCTACGCACCGCCGCCCGGCGCTAACGCACCAAATGCAGCAAAAACGTCACGTGGAATTATCCGGCCGGGTAAATGTGCAAGGGCTGCGGTTGGCAGCACCTGTCATGCCCCATCCTTCAGGGCCCGTTCTACGATCTCCGAGATGAACGCGCTCTTTTCTGACGTGTACCGGTCGCCGTCGTACGGAAATTGATCTGCAAGCCGGCGTTTCAAAGCAGCATATGCGGCAGCCGCCTCGTCATGCTGCCGCAGATAGTCCCGGAACAGTATCCTGCGCTCGTGAGTCCGGTTTGAGGGCGGGCAAAGATAGGCCCTGATCTGGGGCGTGCGCTGCTTCCACAGGAAGGCCCACATATCGTCATCATACCGGTTTCCACGAGGCTCAAAGCCGACTTTTATCAGCTTCGCGCTAGCGTCAGGAATGTCAGCCAAGCTCGATACAGTGATATCGATGTCAATGACCGGCTTCGCGGCCAGATTTGGCACGGAAGTGCTGCCGATGTGGTCGATGGAAACAACATATTTTGCCAGCCTCGTCCTCAAAAGGACTTCAGTAGCGGAGAATTCACTCGGCCAGTTTGGATCGTAAGCGCAGATCTCGACTAGGGTGGGCATGAGCGTACCGCCAGTATCGGAATAACTGACGTTAACCGATTCATCTGGTCCATGTCCTCCTTGTGGCCGGTAATTGCCGTCATAAACGCCTTGCATCTTACCCCATTGTGCCACGGCCTCTCCGCTCCCGTCCCCCTCGTGGCTGCCGTTGTTTACCCGGCAAGGCCTATCTATCCCCCTCCCCCTTGAGGGGAGGGGTGAGGGGTGGGGGTAATGGACTGAAAACACGGAATATTTGTATTTCAAGCTTGAGGGGCAGAGACGAGTGCCAGTCAAGCTGCGCTCCTGCGTGAAGACCCCCACCCCTACCCCCTCCCCTCAAGGGGGAGGGGAAACGAGAGGCCTCGCCAGAGAAGCAAATCTCTGAAACTGCTGGTCTTCCGGCGTCAAAGAAACGCTTGTGGCCTCTTCCTGTACGATGTGTGTCCCCGAGACCTTACGAGGTCCCCCCTCAATAAGCCGCCTCAGTCCGTCCCATTTCCACGTAGACGCTTTTGATCTGGCTGTAATGGGCAATGGCGGCGTGGCCGTTTTCGCGGCCGATGCCGGAGGATTTGAAGCCGCCGAAGGGCATCTGGATGGGGGTGAGGTTGTAGGTGTTGATCCAGCAGGTGCCCGCCTGAAGCTGGCCGATGACGCGGTGGGCGCGCTGGATGTCGCGGGTGAAGACGCCGGCGCCGAGGCCGAATTCGGTGGCGTTGGCGCGGGTGATGACTTCTTCCTCCGTGTCGAAGTCGAGCACGCACATCACGGGGCCGAAGATTTCCTCCCGGGCAATGCGCATGCTGTCCTTAACATCGGCAAAGACGGTCGGTTCGACGAACAGGCCTCGCGGGAACTGCGGCACCTGCGCCGCCTTGCCGCCGCAGACGAGCCTTGCGCCTTCGTCCTGGCCCAGCTTCATGTAGCCCAGCACCTTGTCATATTGCGCCTTTGACACGAGCGGGCCGAGGTTGACGGCCTCGTCCAGCGGGTCGCCCATCACCGCATTGGCGGTGCGCTCGGCAAGGCGCTTCAGGAAGGTCTCCTTCAGGCCCTTCTGCACGAAGACGCGGGTGCCGTTGGAGCAGACCTGGCCGGTGGAGTAGAAATTGGCGTTGATCGCCGCCGAGACGGCGCTTTCGAGATCGGAATCGTCGAACAGGATCAGCGGCGACTTGCCGCCCAGTTCCAGCGTCAGATGCTTGAGGTTCGCCCCCGCAAGGCCCGCGACCTTGCGGCCCGTCGGCACGGAGCCGGTGACGGAGACCTTGGCCACAGCCGGATGGGAGACGAGCTTTGCCCCCACTTCGCCCGCGCCCTGCACCACGTTGAAGACACCGGCAGGAACGCCAGCTTCGGTGAGCGCTTCAGCCAGCTTCAGGGCGGAGAGCGGCGTCACTTCGGAGGGCTTGAAGATCATGGCATTGCCGCAGGCAAGGGCGGGAGCGGCTTTCCAGCAGGCGATCTGGATCGGATAGTTCCAGGCGCCGATGCCCACGCAGATGCCCAGCGGCTCGCGCCGGGTGTAGGCGAAGGAGCCGCCCAGATCGATGTGCTCGCCGGTCAGCGTGGCAGCGAGATTGCCGAAATACTCGAGGCAGTCGGCGCCGGAGGCCGCATCGGCGATGAGCGTTTCCTGCAAGGGCTTGCCGGTGTCCAGCGTTTCAAGCTCGCTCAGGTCCCGGTTTTGCTGGCGCAGGATGTCCGCTGCCCGGCGCAGCACCCGGCCGCGCTCCGTGGCAGGCATTGCGGCCCAGAGCTTCTGCCCTTCGCGGGCGGCGGCAATGGCCACCTCGATGGTGGCGTCATCTGCGCCATGCAGCCGGGCGATCACTTCGCCGGTGGCCGGGTAGATGCTGTCGAATGCGGGGCCTTCGGGGCTCTCCACATAGGCGCCGCCGATATAGTGGGAAGCTGCGGGTTGCGCGCGCATGGGCTTCGTTCCGTTCTGTTGACTGGGTGCCGCTGCGGGCACGCTCCTGTTCGGTCTTTTGGCTCAACGCTGGCTGTTTTGCCAGTCCGGATGGATCCACGGCTCCTGATTGGAGGCGGGCAGGGGCGTGCGGCCGAGGATATGGTCCGAGGCCTTCTCGCCCACCATGATCGAGGGCGCATTGAGATTGCCGTTGGTCACCTGCGGGAAGATGGAACTGTCCGCTACCCGCAAGCCCTCGACGCCGATCACCCGGCATTCGGGGTCCACCACGGCCATGGGATCGTCCTTGGCCCCCATGCGGCAGGTGCCGCAGGGGTGATAGGCGCTTTCCGCATGTTCGCGGATGAAGCCGTCCAGCTCCGCGTCGCTCTGCAGATGGCTGCCAGGCTGGATTTCCTTGCCCCGGAAGGGGGTGAAAGCCTCCTGCCCGAAGATTTCCCGCGTCAGGCGGATGCAGGCGCGGAAATCGGCCCAGTCATCGGCATGGGACATGTAGTTGAAGCGGATCGACGGCTTGTCCAGCGGATCAGCGCTTCTGAGCCGCACCTCGCCGCGAGACTTGGAGCGCATCGGTCCCACATGGGCCTGGAACCCGTGCCCCTCCGCCGCTGCCTTGCCGTCATAGCGCACGGCAAAGGGGATGAAGTGGAACTGGATGTCCGGATAGTCGATGCCGGCCTTCGAGCGGATGAAGGCGCAGGCCTCGAACTGGTTGGAAGCGCCAAGCCCCGTGCCGGTGAACAGCCACTGCGCCCCGATCAGGGCCTTGGAGACAAGGTTCCAGTGCTTGTAGAGCGTGATCGGCTGGGTGCAGGCCTGCTGCAGGTAAAGCTCCAGATGGTCCTGCAGGTTGGCGCCGACGCCGGGCCGGTCCGCCACGACTTCGATGCCGTGGTCCTTCAGATGCTGCGCCGGGCCAATGCCGGAGTGCATCAGCAGCTTGGGCGAGTTGATCGAGGAGGCGGAGATGATCACCTCGCGCCGGGCATGGGCCACCTGCGGCGCGCCGCTGCCGCGCTGGTACTCAACGCCGGTGGCGCGGCCGTTTTCGATGATGACGCGGCGCACGAGGGCGCCGGTGATCAGCTCCACATTGCCGCGCTTGAGGGCGGGCTTCAGATAGGCATTGGCGGCGGACCAGCGCTGACCCTTGTAGACGGTCATCTCCATGTCGCCGAAGCCTTCCTGTTTCTCACCATTGTAGTCGGCGGTGGTCTCGTAACCGGCCTGCCGCCCGGCCTCGATGAAGGCATTGAACAGCGGATTGTGCTTGGGCCCGCGCTGCACATGCAGGGGGCCGCTGCGCCCGCGCCAGCTCTCGTCACCGGCCTTGGCATTCTCCATCCGCTGGAAATAGGGCAGCACATGCCGGTAGCCCCAGCCACTGGCGCCCATGTCCTCCCAGGTGTCGAAGTCCCGCGCGTGGCCGCGCACATAGACCATGCCGTTGATGGAGGACGAGCCGCCGATCACCTTGCCGCGTGGGGTCGCCAGCACCCGCCCGCCCAGATGCGGCTCCGGCTCGCTGGCAAAGCCCCAGTCATAGCGGCGCATGTTCATGGGATAGGAGAGGGCCGCCGGCATCTGGATGAAGGGCCCGGCATCCGTGCCGCCGAATTCCAGCACCAGCACGCGGTTTGCAGGATCTTCCGACAGGCGCGCGGCCATGGCACAGCCCGCAGACCCGGCCCCCACGATGATGAAGTCATATCCGCTCATGGCTGCACCTCGTTCCCGGCTCCGGATTTGCGCATGCGGATCTGTGCTTCCACATAGTCCTCGACCATGCGGATGGCGGCTTCCCGGTCCGGCGTTTTCCGGCTCAGGGCCTGACGGATCCACACGCCGTCGATCATGGATGCAGTGCCTTCGGCGACCTCGGCCGCGTCCTTTTCCGGCAGGAAGGCCTTGAGGCTGAAGGTCAGGTTGGAGGTGAGGCGCGCGGCATAGATGCGCAGCAGGCGCTGATTGGATTCGGCCGTCTGGGCCTGCGCGTAGAACGACAGCCAGGCCGCAATCACCGCCTCGCGGAACTGCTCGGGGTCGAAATTTCCGGCGATGATCGCCGAAATCCGTTCGCGCGGGGTCGAGGCTGCGGCAAGGCGCGCGCGGATGCCCTGACCCAGCTCATGCAGCAGGTGCCGCATGGTGGCCGCAAGCAATTGATCCTTCGAGCCAAAATAGTGGTGCGCCAGACCGCCGGACACACCGGCACGGCGGGCGATCTGCGCAATCGTCACGTCGCAGAAGCCTGTCTCGTGAATCGCATCCACGGTTGCTTCGATAAGGGTGCGGCGGCGTTCCGCTTCCATCCCGATTTTCGGCATCAGGCACTCCTTTCCTCACCCTATGGATATTTTTAATTGATCGATCAATCAATCAAAACTTGCCAAGCCTGCGGCAAAATGTTTCAGTAGCAAAATCCAGAGGGGCAAACCGCACCGCAAAGACGGTCGTAGAAAAGGTTCCCCATTGCATAAGGGGTCCTGCCGGGTTCATTTGGGCGTGAACACCGGGGACGAGTCCTGTTATTACAGGGCGTCAACGCGAAAGCAGGAGAAAGAACCGGATGAAGCGTATATCCACTTTCATCGCCGGGCCGGCAGCGGGTTTTGCCCTTGCCGTGACCTTGACGGGCAGCGCCCTGGCGCTGGAACCTGAAAGCTGCAAGATGGTCCGGTTCTCGGATGTGGGCTGGACCGACATCACCGCGACAACCGCCGTCACCACCACGCTTCTTCAGGGGCTGGGCTATGAGACGGATATCAAGATCCTCTCCGTCCCGGTCACCTACGCCTCGCTCAAGAACAAGGACATCGACGTCTTCCTGGGCAACTGGATGCCCACCATGGAGGCGGACATCGCGCCCTACCGCGAGGATGGGTCGGTCGAGACGGTCCGCGCCAATCTGGAAGGCGCCAAATACACGCTCGCCGTGCCGCAATACACCTACGACAAGGGCCTCAAGAGCTTTGACGACATTGCCAAGTTCAAGGACAGTCTGAACGGCAAAATCTACGGCATCGAGCCTGGAAACGACGGAAACCGTCTCATCATCGGCATGATCGACCAGGATGAGTTCGGCCTGAAGGATTTCGAGGTGGTGGAAAGCTCCGAGCAGGGCATGCTGGCGCAGGTCGCCCGGGCCACCAACCGGAAGCAGGATGTGGTTTTCCTCGGCTGGGCGCCGCACCCGATGAATTCCAGTTTCGAAATCGCCTATCTGGATGGCGGCGATGACGTCTTCGGCCCCGATTATGGCGGCGCCACCGTCTACACCAATGTGCGCCAGGGCTATGTTGCCGAATGTGCCAATGTGGGCAAGCTGCTGACCAATCTCGAATTCACCCTCGAGATGGAAAATGAGATCATGGGCGCGATCCTGAACGACAACGCCGATCCCGCCAAGGTGGCCGCCGAATGGCTCAAGGCCAATCCGGCCAGCTTCGAAGGCTGGCTTGAGGGCGTGACCACCCGCGACGGCGGTGAAGCCATTCCGGCTGTGAAGCAGGCCCTCGGCCTCTGAACCCACCCGTACACTCCGGTGAGCTGGCCCGTGGCCGGCTCCCTGCAGGATACCACGAGATCGGCCGGGCGCCCCGCCCCGGCCGGAAGGGGGTGCATATTGTCTTTTCCCGGTCTCTCTCTAGCCACCGCTGCACAGGCTGCCGGTTCATGGCCAGCCCAGGCGGTGGAGTGGCTGACCAGCCACAAGCTTCCCATAGGCCCCTGGGCAAGATCGGTGGTCGACTGGCTGACCACCAATGCCTACATGGTCTTTGATGCCATTTCCTACACAATCGAAGCCTTTATCGGCAGCCTGCTGTGGGTGCTGAAGACGCCGCATCCGCTGACGGTCGTCGCGGTCGTGACCGTTCTGGCCTATGTGGTCCGCCGCAACATCGGCTTTCCGCTGCTGGTGCTGGGCTCGCTGCTGCTGATCATCAATCAGGGCTACTGGACGGCCACGATGGATACGCTGGCGCTGGTGCTTGGCTCGACTGCAATCTGCATGGCTGTTGGCGTGCCGATTGGTGTCGTGGCTGCGCATAATCCGCGCTTCTATGCCTTCCTCCAGCCGGTGCTGGATCTGATGCAGACGATTCCGACCTTCGTCTATCTCATTCCCGCACTCATTCTCTTCGGCCTCGGCATGGTGCCGGGCCTGATTGCCACGGTGATCTTCGCGCTGCCTGCACCGATCCGCCTGACCCAGCTGGGTGTGTCCTCGACGCCCACGCAGCTGATCGAGGCGGGCGAGGCCTTCGGCACCACCCGCTGGCAGCTTTTGTGGAAGGTGGAGCTTCCCTATGCCCTGCCGCAGATCATGGCCGGGCTGACGCAGACGATCATGCTGTCCCTGTCGATGGTGGTGATTGCAGCGCTGGTGGGGGCCAACGGCCTCGGCGTGCCGACGCTGCGGGCGCTCAATTCGGTCAACATCGCCATGGGCTTCGAGGTGGGTGTGGCCATCGTTCTGGTTGCCATCGTGCTCGACCGTTTCTTCAAGGGCCGTTCGGGCAAGACCCGCAAGGGAGGCGCGAATGACTGAAGCTGCCGTTTCCTTCCGCAATGTGGATATCGTCTTCGGCTCGGACCCCAAGTCCGCCCTGCCGCTGATCGATGCGGGCCGCACCCGCACCGAAATCCAGAAAGAAACCGGCCAGACGCTGGGCGTTGCCGGTGCCACGTTCGACATCATGCCGGGCGAGGTGATCGTGCTGATGGGCCTGTCCGGCTCGGGCAAGTCCACGCTGCTGCGCGCCGTCAACGGGCTCAACCCGGTCATCCGGGGCGAGGCGCTGGTGCGGGACGAGGACGGGCTGGTCAATCCGGCCACCTGCGGCCCGGAGCGGCTGCGCCGCCTGCGCCGCAGCCGGGTGGCCATGGTGTTCCAGCAATTCGCCCTGCTGCCCTGGCGTACGGTGGCGGAGAATGTCGGCTTCGGGCTTGAGGTCGCAGGCATGCCGGTGGCCGAGCGGCGGCGCAAGGTGGCCGAACAGCTGGAGCTGGTCGGCCTTGCAGGCGTTGGCGGCAAGCAGGTGCACGAGCTGTCCGGCGGCATGCAGCAGCGCGTCGGCCTTGCCCGCGCCTTTGCCACCGATGCGCCGATCCTGCTGATGGACGAGCCCTTCTCGGCGCTGGACCCGCTGATCCGTGACCGGCTGCAGGATGAGCTGCTGGAGCTGCAGAGCAAGCTTCACCGCACCATCATCTTCGTCAGCCATGACCTCGATGAAGCGGCCAAGATCGGCTCGCGCATTGCCATCATGGAAGGCGGGAGGATCATCCAGCTCGGCACGCCACAGGAGATCGTCCGCTCTCCGGCAACGCCCTATGTGGCGGATTTCGTCGCCCACATGAACCCGCTCAACGTGCTGCGGGCGCAGGATGTGATGGTGCCGGTGGAGGCGCAGGCCGCTGCCGCAGACGACTGCTCCCGCTGCGATCTTGCCACGCCCTTGCGCGAGGTCATCGCCCTCAAGCGCCAGTCGGCAGGCCCTGTCGTCGTGCTCGACGGCGGCGTCCCCGCCGGGCTCATCCGCGAGGGGGAACTGCTGGCGGCGATGGGATGAGGGGAGGCGGCCTCTGCTGGGATGCGAGTGTCAGAGCAGTGGCATGACGGATAGCATAGGTTAGAGCTGTTAGGTTGACGCATCAGGTCCGGACATTGCCCGCACTGATGCCCTTGCTTTCTGGCTGGACGCCTCCGCCCCCCTCCCCCTCCCCACGAGGGGGAGGGGGGCTGAAACGCCTTGCTCGAATGACCAGATCGCAGTCCTTCTTCCAGTCCTCTCGCGGCCGTGACCTGCGGTGGGGCTACGGCATGGATGCCATTGTCAGGGCAATGGCATGACGGATACGGATAGTGCAGGGGAAAGGTCTCCTCCGCCACAATCGTCTCAATCCGCCGGGCGCTCCGGGTCGCGGGTGTGGCGGAGGGCTTCGAGGGCTTTCATGCGCTGCTCGCTGCGGGCCCAGTTTTCCTGCGTCACACCGGCAATCAGCGCCTCGGCGATGGCCATCAGCGCGGTGGAGGAATCCCACGGCGAGGGAACTGCAACGCGGGCAGGAAGCACGTGGGCGGCAATGCGGGCGATGGGAGACATCCAGCTGTCGGTGATCAGGCCCACGGTCACCCCCTGCCGCGCGGCGGCTTCGGCAAAGCGGATGATTTCGGCCTGATAGCGGCGGATGTCAAAGACGACCAGTACATCCTTCGGTCCCATGCCGATGAGCTGGTCCAGCCAGTTGCCCTGCTGCCCCGCCACATGCTGCACGCCGGGGCGTACGATGCGCAGATGCGCGGCCATGTAACGGGCGAGCGCATCGGTGAAGCGCCCGCCGATGATGTGAACCGTCCGTTTTTCGTCGGCGAGCAGCCGGACGAAGGCTTCAATGTCCTTTTGCGGCAGATGCAGGAATGTCTCGCGCAGGTTCTCGACCAGCTTGTCGGCAAAGGCATTGCCGCAGCCCGAGCCTGCTTCCGGCAGCGCCGGGTCGCGGGCAAGGGGTGACTTCAGCTGGTTCTCAAGCTCTGCGCGCAGCCGCTTCTGAAAATCGGCAAAGCCCGGAAAGCCAAGCCTTGCGACAAAACGCAGGATCGTCGGCGAACTGACACCGGCGGCTTCCGCGAACTGGGCGACCGTCTCCAGACCCAGCATTGGGTAATTGGCCAGCAGCGCCACCGCCGCCCGCCGTTCGGTGGTGGTGAACTCGTCCAGCCGCTCCCGGATTTCCTCGGTCAGTGCGCGTTCCATGGGCTGCTCCCGGTTCTGTCTGCCGCTTGAGAAGGCAGGTGGCACATGTTGGGCAGGTGCCTTCGTTTTGTGTTTGACACGGCTTCAAACTGTGTATCAAATCATACACAGACAGCCGGACTTCGCAAATCTGTAACAAAAAATACAAGCGCAGATCCGGCCGCCAGAGGTATCGGGAGCAGCTATGGGGCAGGCAGGGGAACCGCAGCCGGAGCACGGCACAGGTGCGGCCATTTCCATCGAGAACCGCCAGGGGCAGAGCGATTTTGTCCTGCTTGTCGATCACGCCTCCAACGTGATCCCGCCGGAGTATGGCGACCTTGGCCTCAGCGCGGAAGCCCGTGTTGCGCATATCGCCTGGGACCCCGGCGCACTGGGCACTGCGCGCGAGATGGCGCGCCTGCTGGATGCGCCGCTGATCTATCCGCTGGTGTCGCGTCTCATCATCGATTGCAACCGCCAGCATGATGCCCATGACCTGATCCCGGCCGTCAGCGAGACGACCCGCATTCCCGGCAACGAAAATCTGACGGACGAAGAAAAGCAGAAACGCATCGCACTGGCGCATGCTCCGTTCCATGCGGCGGCGGAAGCCGTGCTCGCTGAACGGGATGCCCGCGGACAGGCCAGCATCGTTGTGTCGGTGCACACCTACACCCCGGTCTACAAGGGCGTCAGCCGCCCGTGGGAAATCGGCATCATCGCTGCGGAAGACCGGCGGCTTGCCGATTTTCTGATCCGGGAACTGGAAGCCGAAGGCGGGCTGACGGTGGGCGACAACGAGCCATACTTGCCCGGCGATGGCGTCTATTACACGGTGAACCGGCATGGCGAATCCCAGGGCCGGGCCTGTGTCATGATCGAGGTGCGCAACAACGAGCTGGTGACGGCAGAGCAGGAACGGGAATGGGGCGCAAGGCTCGCCCGCATTCTGGAGGCCGCCCGTGCCCGGATTGGCCTGTCCGGCGGCAAGGGGAGCGGCAATGCCTAGAGCGGCCCTTGCCTATATCCGCTGGGTGGATGGCTTCAATCGGGGGCTTGGGCGGCTCGTCATGTACGGGCTGTTCATTCTGATGGCGATCCTGTTGTGGTCGTCCATCTCCAAGACGTTCTTCCAGCCTTCGCTCTGGACTCTGGAAGCGGCGCAATTCGCCATGGTCGCCTATTATGTTCTCGGCGGTCCCTATGCCATGCAGGCGGGCGGCAGCGTGCGGATGGATCTTTTCTATGCGGATTGGTCCCTGAAGAAGAAGGCCTGGTTCGACGCCTTCACCGTCTTCCTGCTGATCTTCTATCTCGGTGTTCTGTTCTATGGCGCCATGGGCTCTGCGGCCTATTCGCTCGGCTATTTCGGCACCCAGCCGTTCCATTTCTTTGGCGATCTGATCTACGCCTATGTCACCGGCGGCAGCGAGGCAGCCGGAAAGGTACTGGGCTTTCTGGAGCGCAGCCGCAGCGCCTGGCGGCCTGAGCTCTGGCCGATCAAATTCGTCATGTGCTTCGGTTTCCTGCTCATGCTGCTGCAGGCCTTCTCCGAGTTCCTGAAGGACGTTGCGCGCATCCGTGGGGAGAAAATCTGATGTCCTACGAGATGATCGCCATCCTGATGTTCTCCTCGATGATGCTGATGCTCCTCACCGGGCAGCGCGTCTTCGGGGCCATCGGCGGCATTGCCACCATCGCCTCGCTGGCCCTGTGGGGCACGGGCTCCTACGACATTCCCTTTGCGCAGGCCATGAAGCTGATGGCCTGGTATCCGCTGCTCACCCTGCCGATGTTCATCTTCATGGGCTATGTGCTGTCGGAATCGAAGATCGCCGAAGACCTCTACCGCATGTTCCATGTGTGGATGGGGCCGGTCAGTGGCGGCCTTGCCATCGGCACGATCCTCCTCATGGTGCTGGTCTCGGCCATGAACGGGCTCTCCGTCGCGGGCATGGCCATCGGCGCCACCATCGCCCTGCCGGAGCTGCTGCGGCGCGGCTATGACAAGCGCATGGTCACTGGCGTCATTCAGGCCGGATCGTCTCTCGGCATCCTCGTGCCGCCGTCTGTGGTGCTGGTGCTCTATGCCATGATCGCCCGCGCACCTGTGGGCCAGCTGTGGCTGGCCGGCGTCCTGCCGGGGCTGATGATGGCCGCCATGTTCATCCTCTATGTGGCGGTGCGCTGCGCCCTGCAGCCGAGGCTCGGGCCGGCGCTGCCGGTGGAAGAGCGCAACATCCCCATGGGGGAAAAGCTGCGGCTGCTCTCCGCCGGCCTTTTGCCCATCGGCATTTTCCTCGTCATGATGGTGCCCTTCGTCAAGGGCTGGACCAGCCTTGTTGAAAGCTCGGCCATCGGCGCGATTGCGGCGCTTGCCGTGGCGCTTGTCAAGCGGCGCATGACGCGGCAGATCTTCCAGTCCTGCGTGCGCCAGACGCTGCTGATCTCCTGCATGTTCATGTGGATCATCCTTGCCGCTCTCGGCTTCGGCGCCGTGTTCGACGGGCTCGGGGCGGTGAAGGCGATCGAGAGCTTCTTCACGGTGGAACTGGGGCTCAACCCCTGGACCATCCTGATCCTGATGCAGGTGTCCTTCCTCGTCATGGGCACGTTCCTGGATGACACGGCCATGCTGGTGATCGTCGCGCCGCTTTATGTGCCGCTGGTGGCCAAGCTCGACCTCGGCCTGCCGCCCGATCAGGTGCTGATCTGGTACGGCGTGCTCTACACGATCACCACGCAGATCGCCTACATGACGCCGCCCTTCGGCTACAACCTGTTCCTGATGCGCGCCATGGCGCCGCCGGAGATCAGGCTCAGCGACATTTACGCCTCCATCGTCCCCTTTGTTCTGGTGATGATCCTGGCGCTCGTTATCATCATGCTGTTTCCGCAGGTGGCGCTCTGGCTGCCGCAGCAGGTCTACGGATAGGGCGTGCGGGCAGGGTGCCCGCGTGCAGGCAAGGCAATCCGCTTCTCCCGCATTTTTGGCGCGGGGCAAGGCGGACGGGGAGGACTGAAACCGGACGGGCGCACGGGGCAATCCGCAAGGCCGTCACTTCGGGGAAGCCGGACAGGCAATAATAAGGCCGCAAAGGCAGCTGTCCGGGACACCATGATCATGACCAACAGGGGAGTTAGCAGACATGACCAGCAGACGTGAATTCCTGAAGAATGCGGGCCTTGGTGCAACGGTTGCAGCAGGCGCCACCACGCTGGCCGCTCCGGCGGTTCTCGCCCAGGCGCCGATCAAGT
The DNA here is from genome assembly GCF_900185665.1 of Pannonibacter sp. I15F10I1. Classification (NCBI taxonomy): domain Bacteria; kingdom Pseudomonadati; phylum Pseudomonadota; class Alphaproteobacteria; order Hyphomicrobiales; family Stappiaceae; genus Pannonibacter; species Pannonibacter sp. I15F10I1. Next base: position 233,273 of record NZ_FYAN01000029.1, on the reverse strand, counting down.
GGCGCCTGCAGACCTATGCCGGGCCTGCCCTTGGCGAGCATGTGATCAAGCCGGCCATCGATGCCTTCAATGCGGCGGCCAACGGCCAGATGGAAATCGAGCTGTTCTACGCCGACCAGTTGGTGCCGACCTCCGAACTGTTCCGCGCCATGCAGCGCGGCACCATCGATGCGGTGCAGTCGGACGATGACTCCATGGCCTCGCCCACCGAGGTGACCGTTTTCGGCGGCTACTTCCCCTTCGCCACGCGCTACTCGCTCGATGTGCCGGTGCTGTTCAACCAGTATGGCCTCAAGGAAATCTGGGAAGAGGAATATGCGCGCGTCGGCGTGAAGCACATTTCCGCCGGTGCCTGGGACCCGTGCCACTTCGCCACCAAGGACCCGATCAACTCCCTGGCCGATCTCAAGGGCAAGCGCATCTTCACCTTCCCGACCGCCGGCCGCTTCCTGTCGCAGTTCGGCGTCGTGCCGGTCACCCTGCCGTGGGAAGACATTCAGACGGCGGTGCAGACCGGTGAGCTTGACGGCATCGCCTGGTCCGGCATCACCGAGGATTACACCGTCGGCTGGGCGGATGTGACCAAGTACTTCCTCACCAACAACATCTCGGGCGCCTGGATCGGCCACTTCTTCGCCAACATGGACCGCTGGAACGAGCTGCCGGATCACCTGAAGATCATGCTGCAGCTCGCCATGGACTCCTCCCATCTCTACCGCCAGTGGTGGTACTGGGGCGGCGAGGCGGACCTGCGCGTCAACGGCACCAAGCTGCAGCTGACCTCCATTCCGGACGAGGAATGGGCGACGGTGGAAGCCGCTGCGGGCAAGTTCTGGGACGAGATTGCCGCCGAGTCCGAGACCAAGGCCAAGGTGGTCGAGATCATCAAGAAATACAACGCCGCCATGGCCAAGGCTGGCCGTCCGTACCGTTACGGCTGATCCGGCGCAAGGCTTGCGGCGGCGTGGAACTTCACGCCGCTGCCTGCGATCAACGGCGGCGCGGGAGGCTGCGCCGCCCGGTCACTTTCAAGAATGAACGGAACGATCTCCAGATGGCTGCCAACATGACATTCGACGCCCTGAAACAGGCCGTTCAGGAAGGTACGGTCGACACGGTTCTGGCCTGTATCATCGACATGCAGGGCCGCCTGATGGGCAAGCGCTTCCACGCGCGCCACTTCATCGACAGCGCCTATGACGAGACCCATTGCTGCAACTATCTGCTGGCAACGGATCTCGAAATGTACACGGTCGAAGGCTATGCCTCGACCAGCTGGTCGCGCGGCTATGGCGACTATGTGATGAAACCGGACCTGTCCACCATCCGCCGCCTCGGCTGGCTGGAGGGCACGGTGATGGTGCTGTGCGACGTGCAGGATCACCACACCCACGCCGGCGTGCCGCATTCGCCCCGCGCCCTGCTGAAGGGGCAGGTCGCCCGGCTGAAGGAGATGGGCTTTCAGGCGATGATGGCGACGGAGCTGGAGTTCTTCCTGTTCGAGAAGAGCTTCGACGAGATCCGCAAGTCCGGCTTCCGCGATCTGGAGCCGATCTCCGCCTATAACGAGGATTACCACATCCTCGCCACCACCAAGGAAGAGCATGTGATGCGCCCGGTGCGCAACCATCTCTACAACGCGGGCATCCCGGTGGAAAACACCAAGGGCGAGGCCGAGGCCGGGCAGGAGGAGCTGAACATCCGCTACGCGCCCGCCATGCTCTGCGCCGACTATCACACCATCGCAAAGCATGCGGTGAAGGAAATTGCCTGGCAGAAGGGCCATGGCGTCACGTTCCTGCCGAAGTGGCACAAGGACCGCACGGGCTCTTCCGCCCATATCCACCAGTCGCTGTGGACGCTGGACGGCAAGCCGGCCTTCTTCGATGCTTCGGACAGCCTCGGCATGTCGGCGCTGATGAAGCACTACATGGCGGGCCTCATCAAATATGCGGGCGACTACACTTATTTCCTGGCGCCCTATGTGAACAGCTACAAGCGCTTCCAGCGCGGCACCTTCGCACCCACCCGCACGGTCTGGTCCATCGACAACCGCACGGCTGGCTTCCGCCTCTGCGGCGAGGGCTCGAAGGGCGTGCGCGTGGAATGCCGTATTGGCGGCTCGGACCTCAACCCCTATCTGGCCCTTGCAGCCCAGATCGCAGCCGGTATTCGCGGCATCGAGGAAAAGCTGGAGCTTGCCCCGCCGATGACCGGCGACATCTATCAGGCGCAGAAGGCCAAGCAGATCCCCCGCACCCTGCGCGATGCGACGGAGACCCTGCGCAAGTCGAAGATGCTGCGCGAGGCTTTCGGGGACGGCGTTGTCGAGCATTACGCCCGCGCCGGGGAATGGGAGCAGGAAGAATTCGACCGCGTTGTCACGGATTACGAACTGGCCCGCGGGTTTGAGAGGTGCTGAAATAGGTACACTATATGCACTGTTGATGAGTGTGTTGTTTTCCCGTACGATTGTGACAGATGATGCACAGCGTGCGAAGGAGCTTGGCGATGCACAAGTATGATCCGCTTGGAACCTATTTGAAGTCCGGAAAGTTCGAGACTCTCTCGATGACCTTTTCGGAAATCGAAAGGTTGATCGACGGCAGCCTGCCGGCCTCGGCGCGCAAGCACCGGGCCTGGTGGAGCAACAACCCAAGCAACAGTGTTATTACAAAAGCATGGCTCGATGCCGGCTATGTGACGGCCAATGTGGATCTGGCGGCGGAAAGGCTGACTTTCCGCAAGGCGCATAAGGATCAAACCGTGCAGACAGTGAAGGCGGTCCGTCCGGCGGCCAGCATCTTCGGCTGCATGAAGGGAACGCTGACGGTGCTGTCGGAGGACGATCTGGTGCAGCCTGCCGACGGGGAGTGGGGGAAGGTCTACGAGGATGTCTGAGCCGCTGCTGCTCGACACATGCGCCATGATCTGGCTGTCGCAGGGGGCTCCGGTCTCTGATGCGGCGATGAAGGCCATTGGCGCGGTGGATACGGCGAAGCATCCCCTTCGCCTGTCTGTCATGTCGGCGTGGGAGCTTGGCGTGCTTGTGGCCAAGGGGCGGCTGGCATCGACCAAGCCGCCGCTACGCTGGTTTGAGGAATTTGTCGATGTGGCAGGCATTCAGGTGGAAGAGGTGACGGCGGGCATTCTGATCGCCTCCTCCTATCTGCCGGAGCCGGTCCACAACGATCCGATGGACAGAATTCTGATTGCAACAGCCCGTGAACACGATCTCACCATCGTCACACGGGATCGTGCCATCCTCGCTTATGGCGAGGCGGGCCATGTCAGGACACTTGCCTGCTGATGCGGGCACAACGGCTTTTGCCAACTGGAAGAAGAACATGACCGAAACAATCAAGCTGATATCGCCGGTCGATGGATCGGTTTACGCCGAAAGGGCTGCTGCAGACGCCACGGCGGTTGACCGGGCGGTCACGGCGGCGAAGGCAGCACAGCCGGGCTGGGCGGCAACGCCGCTGGAAACGCGCATCGGCCTGTGCCTGAAGGCGCTTGAGGCGCTTCTGGCGATGAATGAGGAAATCGTGCCGGAACTGGCCTGGCAGATGGGCCGTCCGGTGCGTTTCGGCGGCGAGAAGGGCGGCGTGGAAGAGCGCGCCCGCTACATGGCCAGCATCGCCAAGGATGCACTGGCCAATATCGTTCCGCCGGAGCGCCCCGGTTTCAAGCGCTACCTCAAGATGGAGCCGCTGGGCCTCGTCATGGTCATTGCGCCGTGGAACTATCCGTTCCTGACGGCCGGAAACACCATCTTCCCGGCACTGATGGCAGGCAATGTGGTGCTGCTGAAACACGCCGCCCAGACCCTGCTGGTGGGCGAGCGCTTTGCCGAGGCCTTCAAGAAGGCCGGGCTGCCGGAGGGCGTGTTCCAGAATATCGTCATGACCCACGAGGGCACGGAAAGGCTGCTCGGCTCCGGTCTTGTTGACCACGTCAACTTCACCGGCTCGGTTGCAGGCGGCAAGGCCATTGAGAAGGCTCTGGCCGGCACATTCGCCACCATGGGGCTGGAGCTGGGCGGCAAGGACCCGGCCTATGTCATGGCCGATGCCGACCTCGACTATGCCGTCGCCAATCTGGTGGATGGCGCCTTCTTCAACTCCGGCCAGTGCTGCTGCGGCATCGAGCGCATCTATGTGCATGAGAGCCGCTACGACGCCTTCGTGGACGGTTTTGTCGACCTGACCAAGCAGTACAAGCTCGGCAATCCGCTCGATGCGGAAACCACCATCGGCCCCATGGCGCAGACGCGCTTTGCCACCTGGGTGCGCGAGCAGACGGAAGAGGCGCTGCGCAAGGGCGCCAAGGCCCATATCGACACGTCCGCCTTCCCGATGGACAAGGCCGGAACGCCCTACCTCGCCCCGCAGGTGCTGACCAATGTCAATCACCAGATGTCGGTGATGCGCGAGGAAAGCTTCGGCCCGGTCGTCGGCATCATGAAGGTGAAGGACGATGCGGAAGCCATCCAGCTGATGAACGACAGCCCCTATGGCCTCACCGCCTCGATCTGGACGGAAGACCTCGACGCGGCCGAGCGGATCGGCGGCGAGATCGACACCGGCACCGTCTTCATGAACCGCTGCGACTATGTGGACCCCGGCCTTGTCTGGACCGGCGTGAAGGACACCGGCAAGGGCGCTGCCCTGTCGCAGGTGGGCTTCGCCAACCTGACGCGGCCCAAGTCCTTCCACCTGCGCAAGGAACACTGAACCGGATTTGCGGCGCTGGCTGGACAATGATTTGAAGGTACGCAGTGTTGCAGATGCCTTCGATCTTGCCGCAGCGCCCCTCTCCCCCCTTGAGGGGGAGATGTCTGCGTGAGCAGACAGAGGGGGGTATCAGCGCCGCAGCAGAAATGGCCTTCCGGTTGAACCGGAAGGCCGATACCCCCACTCCTAACCCCTCCCCTCAAGGGGGAGGGGGACGTTCTGCGGACTGATTTCGAGACCTTCAATCTGAAAGCCTGAACCATGACCACCGTTCCCTCTGTCAACTGGTCCTATCCGACTGCCGTGCGCTTTGGTGCTGGGCGCATCAAGGAGCTGGCCGCCGTCGTGAAGCTTGCGGGCATGAAGCGCCCGCTGCTGGTCACCGACCCCGGCCTTGCCAAGCTGCCGATGACCACAGCCATGCTCGACCTGCTCAAGGCCGATGGCATCGAGGCTGCCGTCTTCTCGGACGTGAAGCCCAACCCGGTCGACAGCAACATTTCCGCAGGCGTTGCCGCCTACAAGGCAGGCGGCCATGACGGCGTCGTCGCCGTGGGCGGCGGCTCGGGCCTTGATGCGGGCAAGCTGATTGCCTTCATGTCCGGCCAGACCCGCCCGATCTGGGACTTCGAGGATATCGGCGACTGGTACACCCGCGCCGACCCAGCCGGTATTGCTCCGATTGTTGCCGTGCCGACCACGGCTGGCACGGGCTCGGAAGTCGGCCGCGCCGGTGTGGTCACCAATGAGGAGACCCACACCAAGAAGGTGATCTTCCACCCGAAGATGCTGCCGTCTTACGTCATCTGCGATCCGGAACTGACCACCGGCATGCCGCGCATGATCACCGTCGGCACCGGTATGGACGCGCTGGCCCATTGCCTTGAGGCCCTGTGCTCGCCCTTCTATCACCCGATGTCGGAAGGCATCGCCGTGGAAGGCGCCCGTCTTGCGCTGGAAAACCTGCCGCTGGTTGCTGCCAATGGGCAGGATCTGGTGGCACGCGGCCACATGATGAGCGCCGGTGCCATGGGCGCGGTGGCCTTCCAGAAGGGCCTTGGCGCCATCCACGCCCTGTCCCATCCGGTCGGCGCGCTTTATGACACGCACCACGGCATGACCAATGCGGTCTTCATGCCCTATGTGCTGAAGTTCAACCGCTCCGCCATCGAGGCCAAGATCGAGCGTCTGGCCGGGTTCTGCGGGATCAAGGGCGGCTTCGACGGCTTCCTTGAGCATATCCTGAAGATGCGTGCCGATCTCGGCGTGCCCCACACCATCGGCGGCCTCGGTGTCGATGGCGCCAAGCGTGACCTGATCGCGGACATGGCCATCGTCGATCCGACCGCAGGCGGCAACCCGGTGGAACTCACCCGCGACGCAGCGCTTGCCATCTTCGATGCAGCCCTCTCCGGCGAGCTGTGATCTGGTTGTGAAGCAGAAGTGAACTGACGGAAGGCGCGGCCCGTGAGGGCTGCGCCTTTTGCTGTTGGGCTCAGACTGCCGGGTGTGCAGCAAGCACCGGAGCAGGCTGGCCGGGGCTGGAGGGCGCCCGCAGGTCCGGAACAATTTCTGCAAAGCGCTGCAGGATGTGCCGGTAGTCCTCGATGCCAAACTCATAAGGGAGTTCGAGCCTGAGTTCCCCGGTGATTTGCAGGACCGGGTCTTCCCGCAGCGCCTTGGCGATTTCGTCAAGCGTTCCGGCGATGTCCGGCAGGAACATGGTGCGGCGCGGCCCATTGGGCTGGCGGGTGCGCTCCAGCCGGGATGCGGCAAAGCCCTTGAATTTTTCACGCCTTTCCGGCCCGGCCCCATCCAGCGGAAGGATGACACGGCCAACTGCCACACGCCCTGTACCAGTTTGTGCGCGAGGCAGGGATTGGCGGAACGTTCCGACAAGCCTGATCTGCTCGGCCAGAAAATCCTCGCTGGCTTCCGCCGTGATGACGTTCCCGGTCAGCAGATGAAAGCCGCTGCGTCCCGCCCAGGTGGCTGACCGCTGCGACCCGGCGCCATACCAGAGCCTGTCGAGCAGAGCTGGCACATGCGGATGCAGGCGTGGAAGCTGCGGGCCGGCGGCATTTCCGGCAAGGGGCTCATTGGCCAGAACCGGGCTTGAAAGTGCATGCCGGAGCCGCTCAGCCCGGCCATATGGTTCATCGGGGGCGAAAAGCGGGGGGAGTACATCCCCTAGCAGGCTGGCGAAGGGGGCCGGACCGTCGCTGAAACCTGCGTTGAGTCTTCCGCCTGACAAAGCCTCGACGGTTGCCAGATCCTCCGCGAGGCGGAACGGGTTTTCATAGCCGAGTTGGATGACAGCCGTCCCCAGCCCAATGCGGGAGGTGCGCTGGCTGGCTGCGGCCAGAAAGGTGGCGGCCGAGGAGATGCCGCGTTCCAGATGACGCTGGCGCACCCATGCACTGTCGAAGCCCAGGTTCTCACCTTCCGTGATCAGCCTGAGCGTCTCCTCAAGCCCCGCACCGGGCGCTGCCGCGCTGAAGTTGCCGGGGGTGAGGAAGGCGAAATGATGAAAGCTCATGGCTCAATACTTCGGCAGGCCGCGAGGATTGACCTCTGAGCGAGGCAGGATCTCATCTTCAAGTCCCCAGCGGGCCAGGACCTTTGCAAGGCTGCCGTCTTCGATCGAGGCATTGAGAACCTGTGATACCGGCTCAGCCAGACCCGAGCCCTTTCTGGTGACGACAGCCACATCCGACCGTTCCGGCCAGCCTGCACTCAAGGTTCCAACTTCCCGGATGTTCCGGTCGCGGGCTGCAATGAAGATCAGGGAAGCGCGCGGTTGAACGATCACATCTGCGCGGCCAGACAGCAGCGAGAGAAGACGCGTTGCCTCTTCGTCATAGGACTGGAGATCGGCCCCGGCCAATCCGGCCTTCACGTTGATCGCGTCCCATTCCCTCAGGATGCGCTCCTGATTGGTGCCAACCCCGACGATGATGCGCAAGCCAGCGATGTCTGCCGGTTCGGTTATCGATGTAACCGGACTGTCCTGTTTGACGTAGAAGCCGTGCAGGCCCTGACGGTAGGATGAAAAGTCGTATTTCTCCTTGCGTTCCTCCGTTACACCCACATTGGAAATCACCGCGTCGTACTTGCCTGACACGATGCCCAGCGGCCAGTCCGGCCAGGCAACAGCTTCAAGCCGAAGCTCCAGTCCGAGCCCATCGGCAACAAGCTGGGCGACATCGGGCTCTGCACCAACCAGCGTTTTTGCGTCCGTCGCATAGGTGGAAAGCGGTGCCGTAGCGCCGGTGGTTGCCACGGTGAAATAGCCAGGATTGGCAAAGCTGTAACCGGCAGGGATGGCTGCGATGGCGGCCTCAACAGGCTCGCGGCGCACCTTGCCTGGTGCGTCGGGGCTGAGGTCAAACACGTCGCTGGCAAGCGCCGGTGCCACCGACAGGGTGAGCAGGGCAAGCGCATGGAAGAACTGTTTCATGATGGACTCCGTGAATTCAAATAACGGAGGCGGCTGTGGGATTCCCCGCCGCCTCCGTGCCGGGCAGCGTCAGTTCTTCTTCGGCAGGCCGGGAGGATTGGTGCGGGATTCGCTGATGGCCTCGGCCGTGTTGTTCCAGCGGGCGAGATACTTCTGATAATTGCCGTTCTTGATCTGGGCATTGACCGCTGCGGTCACGGCATCTGCGAGGCCGGAGTCCTTGCGGGTGACGACGGCGATCTCGGCCGTCAGCGGCCATCCGCCGGGAATATTGCCCACAAGGCGTGTCGTGCCCTTGAGCTGGGCTTCGAAGGCGGCCAGAACGTTGGGGCCGAGATAGGCGTCGGCGCGTCCGGACTGGAGTGTCAGTTCCCGCACGGCGTCGTCGTCGTGATACTGAACCTCTGTATCAGGCAGGCCCTTGGCCTTGTTTTCCTCGATCCAGCGCAGCAGAACCTGCTCCTGATTGGTGCCGGAGCCAACGATGATTTTCTTGCCTGCTACGTGCTCGGGTAGGGTGATCTCCTTGATGTCGCTGGCATTGGCGACCCAGAAACCAAGGTCGTCACGGCGGTAGGTCGAGAAGTCGTACTTCTCCTTGCGCTCTTCCGTGACGGTGACATTCGAGACGACGGCATCATATTTCCCGGAGACGATGCCGAGCGGCCAGTCGGCCCAGGCAACACCGACTGATTCAAGCTCCAGTCCGAGCGAGTCAGCCACAAGCTGCGCCAGATCCGGCTCGGAGCCGATCACTGTCTCGTTGTCGGTTGCGAAGGTGCCGAAGGGCAGGCGGGCAGCCGTATGGGCCACGGTCAGCTTGCCCGGCGTGACGAACTTGTAGTCCTTCGGGATCAGGGCGATCGCTTCCGGCACCTTTTCGGCGCGGATGCGCCCGGCCTGTTCCGGGCTGAGATCCGGCCCTGCCGCGAGCGCGGGAAGCTGCACGGCGAGTGACAGGCCGAGTGACAGGCCAACTGCGGTGAGAGTGAGCAGGTGTTTCATGCGTAATGCTCCATGGTTAGGTATCTAAATGCGGTGTGGCTTGGTGTTGGAGGATGCGCTCCCCCGGTCCCGGCCACCTGGGGCGGCCGGAATGCGTCATGTCCGGGGGACATGTTTTGATGCTGAAGCTGCGAGGGCTCAGAGGACCTTGGCGATGAAGTCCCGGGTGCGGGGATGCTGCGGGTCTGACAGGACCAGCGCAGGCGGCCCTTGCTCGATGATCCGCCCCTGATCCATGAAGACCACGGTGTCTGCCACTTCGCGGGCAAAGCCGATTTCGTGGGTCACGATGACAAGCGTCACACCTGATCTTGCCAGATCCTTGATGACGTCCAGCACTTCCTGCACCAGTTCCGGATCGAGTGCTGATGTCGGTTCATCAAAGAGCAGAACCTTGGGTTTCAGCGCGAGGGCGCGGGCGATGGCAACGCGCTGCTGCTGGCCGCCCGAGAGCTGCCGGGGATAGGCTCCGGCCTTGTCTGCCAGTCCGATCCGGCTGAGCAAGGCAAGCGCCAGTTCCCTCGCATCTGCCTTCGGCAGGCCCTTCACGCTGACCGGTGCCTCAATGATGTTCTCCAGCACGGTCAGATGGGGGAAGAGGTTGAAGCTCTGGAACACCATGCCCGTATCCGTGCGCTGGCGCAGGATTTCGCTCTCGGGCAGCTCGTAAAGCTTGTTGCCCTCGCGGCGGTATCCGATGTAGCGGCCATCAATCTGCACATGCCCGCTGTCCGCGCGCTCCAGATGGTTGATGGTGCGCAGCAGGGTGGACTTTCCGGAACCTGACTGGCCGATGATCGCCGTTACGCTACCCGATGGAAGTCTGAGCGAGATGTTGTTCAGAACCTTCAGCTGTCCGTAGGACTTGGAAATGTTCTCGATCAGGATTTCACCGCCTCTGGGCAGATCTGCACCCGGAAGAAGCGCGTTGCGTGTGATGGCCCGTGCGCTGACTGGTGCGATGGCCGCATTTTTGTCCGTGCCGGCAGCAGGGGCATTGATTCTGGCTGCAGCGCGGCCCTGCTGCCATTTCGTGGGCAGGACAGTTCGTACCAGACTGGTGAGCAGGTCAGGCGCGAGGGTGCGGACCGCGCCCCTGGCATAATGCCGCTCGACGTAATGCTGGATGACCGAGAGGACGGAGAGGATGATCAGATACCAGACCGTTGCCACCATCAGCAGGGGGATGACCTCGAGATTGCGGCGGTAGATGATCTGGATCGTGTAGAACAGCTCGGGGAGCGCAAGGATGTAGACCATCGACGTGCCCTTGGCGAGACCGATGATCTCGTTGAAGGCCGTCGGCAGAATGGCACGCATGGCTTGCGGCAGAACGATGCGGAAGGACTGGCGCCGCTTCGGCAGGCCAAGGGCTGCGGCTGCTTCCAGCTGCCCCTGATCAACGGACAGGATGCCGCCCCGGATCACTTCCGCCGAAAAGGCGCCCAGGTTGAGGCTGAGGCCAAGCACAGCGGCTGCGAAAGGCGTGATGAGATTGGTTGTCTGCCAGCTGTAGAAGGTGATGTCCGTGAAGGGGACGCCGAGGACGATCCGCTCGTAGAGATAGCCGATGTTGTAGAGCAGCAGCAGCAGCACAATGAGCGGCAGCGAGCGGAACAGCCAGATGAAGGACCAGCTTGTTGCCGCCAGCAGCGGCGAGGATGAGACCCGGGCAAGCGCCAGCACCGTGCCGAGTGCAAAGCCGAAGACCGACCCGAGCAGCGTGAGAAGCAGCGTTCTGCCAAGTCCGACGAGGACGGGCTCGGCGAGGAACCATTCTGCGAAGACCGGCCAGCCCCATCGAGGATTGCCCAGAATGGAATTCAGAACGGCGCCAAGAATGACAATACTCAGGGCAGTTCCCGCGATGCGCCCGTAGTTGCGGACGGGCACGACCGTCAGGCCGGCGGCGCTGCCGGTGTGAGTGTCCCGGGGGAGGGAGCCGATGTCAGTTGCGGTCATGTGAAAGTCCCTCCCTCACGGCAAGTGCGTGCTGCTGAAGCAGTGCAGCGGCTTCTTCAGGGGTAAACTCAGGTTGTTTGAAAGGGGCGGTTCCGGGTTTTCCGGCCTCGCTGCCGATGTGCTTTTCAAAGGGAAGCGAGCGGTAAAGCGCCGGATCCAGCTCAGGATCAAACAGCCGCCTGTAGCCCATGCTGACATAGAGCGCCGCCGCCTCGGGCTGTCGGAACCCCGTGGTGAGATAGATCCGTGTGTATCCCTGCCGTGCGGCCTGATCCTCCAGAGCCTGAACAATCCGCCGGGCGAGGCCCTGACGGCGCAGATCGTGGCGTGTCCAGATGCGCTTCAGTTCGGCAGTGCGCTCGTCCTTGCGCATGAATGCGCCGCCCGCGACGGTCTCGCCCTCGCGCAGCACCAGCAGAAAGTTGCCGTTTGGCGGAGTGAAAGCATCCGGCGGATAACGGTAGAGCTCCGCCCTTGCCCCTTCCGGGTTGAACACGGTGCCATAACGGCTGTCGTATTCGCGGATCAGATCCTCCACGAGGGGCAGGGCGCGTGGATGGGCTGGACTTGAGAAAATCAGCTGTTCACTGGTCATGCGTTTCCTCCTGAAAGGTAATGCCGCGACAGTTGCACCCAGAACCAGGCAGCCGGTTCGATGATGCTGTCGTTGAACTGATAGAGCGGGCTGTGCAGCGGAGCGCCGGGCCCGGTGCCGACAAACAGATAGCTGCCCGGCACCGCTTCGAGCAGGAAGGCGAAGTCCTCGCTCGCCATGCGGGGCGCAAGATCCGGCTCGACGGCTTCAGTGCCGAATAGGGCGAGTGCGAGACGGCGCGCTGCCTCCGTTTCCTGCGGATGGTTGGTGACGGCAGGAATGCCGCGCCTGTAAGACAGGACTGCTTCACCGCCGAGCCCTTCAACCACACCCCGCAGCAGGGTCTGGACCCTTTCGCCGAGGAGGTCGCGTGTCTGCGGTGTGAAGCTGCGCAGGGTCAGCTTCAGGTCCACCTCGTCAGGAATGATGTTGGAGGCAGACCCGCCATGGATCGACCCTGCCGTGACCACGGCGCTCTCCAGCGGATTGACATTGCGCGAGACGATCGACTGCAGGGCGGTGAGCGCATAGGCGCTGATGACGACCGGATCGATAGCCTCATGCGGTGCCGCCCCGTGCCCGCCGCGGCCCTTCACCGTCAGGCTTACCTGATCGACAGCCGCCATTGCCGGACCCGTGATGAAGCCGAACTGGCCCTCCGGCAGGCCTGGCCAGTTGTGCAGGCCATAGATGGCGTCGATGGGGAAACGTTCGAGCAAGCCGTCCGAGAGCATGGCTCTGGCCCCGGAAGCGGTTTCCTCCGCCGGTTGAAAGATGAGCCGCAGCGTGCCGTCGAAGCCGCGTGTGCGGGCCAGCCAGGATGCGGCAGCCAGCAGGATGGCCGTATGCCCGTCATGGCCGCAGGCATGCATGACGCCTTCGGTGCGGCTGGCATAGGACAGGCCTGTCTGCTCGTGGATTGGCAGCGCATCAAAGTCGGCCCGGAGCCCCAGTTTGCGGCTGCCGGAACCGGACACGAGCGTTCCCACGACACCGTGTCCGCCAACGCCGGTTTCCACCTCGTAGCCCCATGCCTTGAGCAGGGCGGCGATCCGGGCAGATGTGCGGACTTCGGAGCCGGACAGTTCCGGCTCCTGGTGCAGTTCCCGCCGCAGTTCGGCAAAACCGGGGACCGTTGCGGCAAAGAGGTCCCGTTCAGCCGCGGGGGCGGCTGTTCTCAAGGTCGTCAGGGTCATGTGGCTGGTCCTACTCGGCTGCTGTCCGGCTGGAGAGGCGCTCAGAGTGGCGGCTCTCCCTGAAGGGCAGCCCCAGATTTGCGCGCAGGGTTGTTCCGGTCAGTTCCCGCTGGAACCTGCCAAGCCTTTCCAGTTCCGGAATGACAAGCTCCACAAAGTCATCAAGTCCTTGTGCCTGCACCGGAAAGCCGAGGATGAAGCCGTCGGATGCTCCAGCATCGATCCAGCGGATGATCTCGCGGGCCACTTCCTCTCCAGTTCCGAGGAAGCCGGGGCGGGGCGTCGCGGCTGCCAGAGCGGCTTCACGAAGGGTCTGGTTCTTCTCCTTCGCATCGGCCTTGATCCGGTCGGTGGTGGAGCGGAAGCTGTTGCGCCCGATGTCACCAAGCTCCGGGAAGGGAGCGTCGGGATCGTACTGCCGGAAGTCGTGATGATCGAAGTAGCGGCCGAGATAGTCGAGCGCTTCTTCCAGCGACAGAAGGCCCCGGATGACCTCGTATTTTTCCAGAGCCTCTTCCCTGGTGCGGCCCACGATTGGTCCGATGCCGGGGAAAATCCTGACGCTAGACCGCTCCCGCCCGAATTTTTGTGCTGCGTCCTTCACCTTGTTCGTGAAATCGCGGGTCTCCTCAAGGGAAGGCGAGTGCGTGAAGACCGCATCGGCATAGCGGCCGGCAAGATCAATGCCGGCATCCGATGAGCCTGCCTGGAAGATCACAGGCTGTCCCTGCGCCGAGCGCTGGATGTTCAGCGGACCTTCCACCTTGAAGAAGGTGCCTTCGTGATTGAGCCTGCGGAACTTCTGCGGGTCAAAGAATGTCCCGCTTTCACGGTCCCTCGGGAAAGCGTCCTCGTCCCAGCTGTCCCAGAGGCCCTGAGCCACTTCGAGATACTCGCCGGCAATCTCGTAACGCAGGGCATGGTCAGGGTGTTCGGCTCGGCTGTAGTTCCGCGCAGAACCTTCAAGCGGCGACGTGACCACGTTCCAGCCAGCGCGCCCGCCCGAAATCAGGTCCAGCGAGGCAAACTGCCGGGCGACAGTATAGGGGTCGGAGTAAGACGTGGAGACGGTTCCGGCAAGGCCAATACGGCTGGTCACCGCCGCCAGGGCAGACAGAACGGTCAGCGGCTCGAACCGGTTGAGGAAATGCGGAATGGACTTTTCGTTGATGTAGAGCCCGTCGGCGACGAAGCCGAAGGCAATTCCGTTCGCTTCCGCCTTGCGGACAGTCTTGAGCAGGTAGTCGAAATTGACCGAAGCGTCAGGTGTCGATGAGGGATGCTTCCACGCATTCATGTGGCCGCCCGGCCCGTGGAGCATGATGCCGAAGGGAATGGATTTGCTGGTCATGGGTGTCTCCGTGTCAGGCTGCGGTGAGATGGCGGTGGGTCGCGAGAGCCTCGAGCGCCTCAAACCGGGCCCTGGCTCCTGTGGTTGGAAGATCAAGCACGAATTCATCGATGCCCTGGGTCCGGTGCAGCTCGTCCAGCCTGTCCAGAACCTGGGCCGGCGTTCCGGCAATCAGCTGGGGCGTCAGGGGCTGCAGGGTGTAATTGTCCTCTCCGGACTGGCGGGCATATTCGCGGGCGGCATCCTCGCTCGGCAGGTTGACGCTGTGGCCATCCGGGAGGGTCACCTTGAAGACACGCGCCTCCTGCGACAGGCGGGCCGCCTCTGATGCAGATCCGGCAATCACGACACTCACGGCCACGGAAAAGGTCCGGCCGCCAGCCCGTGCATGGGTGGACTTCACCTCGTTGAGAAGGCTGGCGTCACCGTTGTGGTGTCCGGAATAGCCGTAGTTCCAGCCAAGTTTGCCAGCAAGCCGGGCGCTTTCCGCGCTTGCACCCAGCAGGAACAGTTGAGGCAGGGCTGCAGCTGCCGGAAGCGCCTGAGCCCCTTCAAGCGGGTGGCCAAGCGGCAGCGTTCCCCGGATGAAATGGTCCAGCTCACGCAGCTTCTGCTCGAATGGCCGTTTTTCGGCTGCCAGCTCCCACTGAAGTGCCCTGCGGCCCGCAGGCATGCCGCCGGGAGCCCGGCCAATGCCAAGATCCACCCGGCCCGGTGCCAGATTTGCAAGAACGCCGAATGTCTCGGCTACCTTGTAGGGGCTGTAGTGCTGCAGCAGGACCCCGCCTGAACCAACCCGTATGCGTGACGTGATGGCCAGAACATGGGCGATCAGAACCTCGGGAGCGGAACCAGCCAGAGCGGGAACACCGTGGTGCTCCGCAAACCAGATCCGGTGATAGCCGAGCTGGTCCGCCAGGCGTGCGAGCGCCAGCGAGGTCTGGAGCGCCCTCGTGGCGTTGCCATCTTCGCCGGTGGGGGACTTGTCGAGGATACTCAGTCTGAATGTCATGGGGATGTCCACGGCGCTTCCGGAGGCAGGTGTCGTGCAGTTGCAGTCCGGAGTTGTATTTGTCTACTTTATTTGTAGACGATAAGCGCGAGGACAGCGGGCGTCCATTCCATATTCAGGGGCTGAAAGGGGAAGTCTGTTTGCTTTCAGAGAGGGCAGGGAGGCAAAAATCCTGACCTTGCCGCCCAGCAATTCGTCATCAGCGCAAGGGCGTGGGGCCGTTGTTTCGGACGGTTGAATGGCCGGCAGAGCGGACCTGCACCGCTGCCAGCCGTTCAGCTCGTTCAGTTTGCCGAAGCTTCGCCGAGGGAGAGCATGAGCCGGTTGGCCCAGTTGAAGAATGCGCTGGCGTAGATGAGGTCGGCGATTTCTTCTTCCTCGAAGCCAGCGTCCAGAAGCGCTTCGGCATTGTCTGCCGTGAAGGACGATGGGGTGAGCGTCAGAGCTGTGGCGGCTTCCACGACAGCGGTCCAGCGGGGATCCAGCCCCTCTGCCGAACCAGTTTCAAGGAAACGGTCGATATCGTCCGCCCGCTTGGAATAGGTTGCCGCAAAGCGGGCATGAACCGACGCGCAGTAGATGCAGCCATTGACCCGCGAGACTGCGGCTGCCGCCAGTTCCCTTGCATCACGCGCAAGTCCGCCGGACGTGTTGTAGAAAACATCCTTGTCGAGCCGGGTGCGGGCGCCGAGCACTTCCGGATCTCGTGCGAGCAGCATGAAGTAGGGCGAGCGTGACCGCGCACGATCCACGAGGCCTGTCCAGTGTTTCTCTGTCAGATGCTCCTCCTGCAGAGGCTCCAGCCAGGGGAGCCAGCCCAGTTCTTCACGGGTGAAGACAACCGGTTCGGTGTTGCCGGGATGGGTAAGAACAGTGTTTCCCATGATGATCCTGCCTTTCACTCTGCTGGAATGGACCGCTCAAGGCGGCGTTGACGGGCGGCTGCAAGCGCCTTGAACCCGGTGACGGCCCGGATCTGGAAGCTCAGGAAGGCAACGAGCTGTGACAGGATGACAATCCCGGTTTCCGTCCAGCCGGCATCAAGCAGGCGCTGCAGCGCTGATGGGCTTGCATCGCGGGGATGGAACACGAGCAGGTGGACGTGATGCAGGGCTGCGGTGAGGCGGGCGCCCAGGATGACAGCAGCCTCCGGCGGGATTTCCAGACCGTGCCCTTCCGTGTTCTCGCGGCTCAGCGGCCCTTGCGGATAGGCACCATAAGGTCCGGACGCGCGGCTTACGGCTGCGGTCGCCTTCACGGCACGGCGCAGGGGGCCATCGGTCGGGTCCGATCCTTCAAGGATCTCGCGGTAGTGAGATGCAATCGCAGGGGCGCCATGAAGCAGGGCTGTGAAGTAGGCGACGGCGTGCCGCTCGGCAAAGGAGACGTCGCCCGCGATTTCCGGCTCAACCAGCAATGTATAGGCCAGCTGTGCTTCCGCTTGGGCCACAGCGCGGTTCTGGCGGATGCGGCTGAGCGCAGAGCCCGGTTCGATGCCGGCAAGTTCGCCGATAATGTCTTCTGATGTGGTCGTCATCAGTGCCTCCGTTGTTTGTCAGTCTGTTCAGAAGGGCCGCAAGCCCGAGAAGATGCGCTCCTGGGCAAAGACGGGAGAGCGCCAGCCCAGTGCGGGGGCGGTGACTTCGGCCAGCAGTTCGATGGAGCGCAGGATCAGCTCATGCGGCGGGTCGATGGAATGGACCTGCATCGACACGTCCGTGGCCCGCTCGAGCGATGTGTCGCGGCTCAGGCTTTCGCTGACTTCGTCCGGGGTGCCCGTATGCGTGTCGAATGTTGCCAGCAGGTCTTCCAGCGAGTTGCCCCTCAGCGTATGTCCGGAAGCCTCGAACCGTTTGGCGACGCGGCGCAGGCCAGTTTCGGCATGGCGCAGGGCTTCTTTCCGGCTGTCTGCGATGAAGATGCTGCGGGAGGCCAGAATTCGGGGCTCCACGCCATCGGGAAGGGCTTCGAGATAGGCATCGATAATCGGGTTCTGAATGTCGTCCAGAGCCAGAAAGGGCCTGTCCTTCGGCCGGGGCTGCGTGCGCGAGAGCATCAGTCCGTCACCGGCGAGGCCTGCACGGCGTCCGCCTTCGACCGAGAAAGTGGCCTGCCAGACACGGTTGTTGAGCTGGGGTGAAGCCGGATAGAGGCGGCGGCCATCCGTGATTTCCTGCCCGTTCCAGGCATTGCGCAGCTTTGCGAGCTTGACGGCATGAACCTGCCCCCGTTCTTCGGGGGCGAGGCCAAAGGCAGTGAATGTGGCCGGTGTTCCGCCGGTGCCCAGGCCGATCTCCAGCCGCCCACCCGACAGAAGGTCCAGCACTGCTGTGTCTTCGGCAACGCGCAGCGGGTCTTCCACCGGCAGGGTGATGACGCCGGTGCCAAGGCGGATGGTTCTGGTGCGGGCTGCCACATGGGCCAGGAAAACGAGGGGGGAAGGCAGGCCGCCTTCATCCGGGTCGAAATGATGCTGGGCGATCCAGGCCGTGTCATAGCCATGCTGCTCTGCGGCCTCGATCTGCGCCAGCGCAAGCCTGTAACGCTCTCCCGCCGGAACATCATCGAGAAGCCGTGTGAAGAACCCGAGCCTTTTGGTGGTGAATGAAGTCATTTTGCGGTGCCTTCGATGGAGCGTGCAGTGAAAGGTGCCACCCGTTCTGCGCCAGACTTGCCAACTGCCGGGATGGCTTCGATGAGTTCGCGGGTGTAGGGCTGACGCGGGTTGGAGAAGACCTCGGCTACGGTGCCCTGCTCGACAATGCGTCCGGCCTGAAAGACGGACACGGTGTCTGAAATGGCCCGTACGACCGCCAGATCATGCGAGACGAAGAGGTAGGTGAGCCCCAGCCCGCGCTGGAGATTGCCTAGAAGCGTCAGAATGCGGGCCTGAACGGTGACGTCCAGTGCAGAGACAGCTTCATCGAGCACGAGAATGGAGGGGCGCAGGATGAGAGCTCTGGCAATCGCCACACGCTGCTGCTGCCCGCCGGAGAGAGCCGCAGGCCGCCTGTCGAGCAAGTGAGGTTGCAGCTGGACACGCTCGGCCAGTTCTTCCACCTGCCGGAGCCGTTCGGCGCGGGAAGGGCGTTCGAAGTTGAGGAGAGGCTCCTCGATGATCTGACGCACCGTTTGCCGGGGATCGAGCGACTGAAGGGGATTCTGATACACCAGCTGGATCTGGCGGCGGAAACGGCGCAGCTCTTCTGCCGCCAGCGAGCTGGTGGCGGTTCCGTTGATGCTGACCGTGCCGGCGTCCTGGCGCAGCAATCCGGCGATGATCCGGGCCGTGGTGGTTTTCCCCGAGCCGGATTCCCCCACGAGGGCATGGGTCGTTCCGCGGGCAACGGAAAAGCTGATGTCTTCCGCTGCTGCCACGGGTGAACCCTTTGCCGAAGCATAGATCTTCCGCAGGCCCGAAACCTCGATGACATTGCCGCTGCCCTCAGGAACCGGCTGGCGGACCACCGGGGCTGCAAGGGCGGGGGCATCTGCAAGCAGCTGCTGCGTGTAAGGCGAGCGGGGGGCATCGATGACCTGCCGCGCCGGACCGGAATCCTGAATTTCACCGGCCTGGAGCACCAGCATTCTGTCTGCTCTTTGGGCTGCCACTCCCAGGTCGTGGGTGATGAGGAGAACGGCGGTGCCTGTCTCGTGCCGCAGCGTGTCGATGAGGTCCAGAATGCGCTTCTGGACAGTTACATCCAGCGCGCTGGTCGGCTCGTCTGCGATGATAAGATCCGGTCTGAGGGCAATGGCCATGGCGATCAGAACACGCTGGCGCATACCGCCAGACAGCTCGTGCGGGTACTGGCTGAAACGCAGCTCAGGCTGGCGTATTCCGACCCGCTCCAGCAGACTGATCACCTCGGTCTTGACCGCCGCTGCGGCAAGATCCGTGTGGAGGTGGAACATTTCCGCGACCTGGGACCCTATGGTTCTGACCGGGTTGAGCGAACTGCCGGGATCCTGCGGAACAAGGCTGATCCGCGTGCCCCGCAGGGCCTGAAGCTGCCTTTGGCTGCGGCGGGTGATGTCGTCTCCGCCCAGGAGAATATGGCCACTTGTGATCCGGCCGCTCGCAGGCAAAAGGCCAATCAGCGCCTGGGCGATTGTCGACTTGCCGGAGCCTGACTCCCCCACAAGAGCGACGGTCTCGCCAGCCTTGATCGAGAAGGAGATGTTGTGAACGGCCTGTCTGGTGCCATAGGCGATGCCAAGCCCCTCGGTGCGCAGGACCTCCTTCGGAAAAAGAAGGGGAGCGTCCGGCGTGATGGGGGCATTGATCCGTGCTGCGAAAGTCATCCCCGCCTCCTTTGCAAGATGTGGCCGATGTTGTTCGAGGCAAGAACGACAAGGATGACCGCGGCGCCGGGGAAGAGGGTGAGCCACCAGGCGATCATCATGTAGTTGCGCCCTTCTGCGATCAGCAGGCCCCATTCGGGCGTGGGAGGCGGCGCGCCGTATCCCAGAAAGCCGAGCGTCGAGATCTGGAGGATGGCCCAGCCGAATTGCAGGGCAGCCAAAGCCAGCACCGATGTCAGGGCATTGGGCAGCACATGGCGCCACAGAACGGCAGGCGTGCGGGCGCCGCTGGCAAAGGCGGCTTCCACATAGTCTGCCCGCCAGACCGAGATCACGTCGGAGCGCATGAGACGCGCGAAGCTGGCGATTGCCGTAGCCCCCACCGCTATGGCTGCCTGCACGTGGCCAAAACCGAGGATGATGATGATGGCCAGCGACAGCAGGAGGGTCGGGACGGCAAGGAGCACGTCGATCATCCGCATCAGCAAGGCATCCACCCGGCTGCCGGACGTTCCGGCGATCAGCCCGATCAGAGATCCGGTCACGAGGCCTATCGATACGGCGACGAAGGCGCCCGAGAGGGAATAGCGCGTGCCATGGATGATGCGCGCCAGAAGATCGCGGCCGAGTTCGTCGGTGCCCAGAAGATGGGTCGCGGAGGGAGGCTGCAGCTGGTTGCCCTTGAGGCCTACGGTTCCGCTGTAGCTCGTGAAGAGGTCAGGCGCCACGGCCCAGGCAGCGGCGGTGATCAGGATTGCCAGCGATACAAGCAGCGTCAGCGGAAGGCGCTTGGCGGCCTCAGGGCCAACGGTGGCTGCAGGACTGATGCTGAAGCTTGTCATGGTGTCAGCCTCCGGGGCGCACGCGCCGTCTTCAGGCGTGGGTCGGCGAGCGGGTAGATGAGGTCCACCGCAAGGTTGATTGTCAGGAAGGCAAAGGCGGTGATGACGACGATGGCCTGCAGCACGGCTGTGTCCTGCAGCCGGACCGAACGCTCGGCCAGTCTGCCAAGTCCGTTCAGGCCGAATACGGTTTCCGTCACGACCGCACCTGCGACCAGCTCTCCGAACAGCAGGCCAGCGATGGTCAGTGTGGGAAGGATTGCGTTGCCGATTACATGCCGTCGCAGAATGTAGGCTTCACTTGCGCCCTTGGCCCTCGCCACTTTCACAAAGGGCCTGCGTGAAACTTCCTCGATGTTGCGCAGAAGGACCTGGGCGAGGGGGGCAGAGACAGGCACTGCAATGGCAAGAACGGGAAGCAGAAGCTTCTCAACCGGCCCCGGATTGATCACCGGAACCCAGCCGAGCTGGAACGAGAATATCTGGATGAGGACGATCCCCAGCCAGAAGACGGGGACGGAGACCAGAAACGATGGCAGGCTTTCAAGCAGGCTGCGCAGCCATTGAAACCGCGACAGGCTGGCAAGGCAGGCAATGGCGAGCGCCAGGATGACGGCGGCCACGAGGCTCAGTCCGGCAAGCTTGAGGGTGAAGGGAAGCGTGGTGGCGATCTCGGCGGCAACCGGTGTGCCGGATATCACCGAGTAGCCGAAGTTCCCGGTGAGGAAGCCCTTGAGGGTCGTGAGATATTGCTCCCACAGGGGCGCATCGGCGCCGTAGAGCACCCTCAGTTCCGCCAGCTGGTCCGGCGTCAGCCCAAAATCGCCCCCCAGAAAGCGGATCAGGACCGCATCACCGGGCAGAGCCTGCAGCAGGACAAAGGACAGGGTGAATGCCGCCCAGAGGACGAACAGGGAATGCCCTGAGCGGCGCGCTATGCTGGTCCACATGAAAGTGCTCCCAGTTGATCGGAACAAGCCGCCGCCTCAGGCTTTCCCGTGGCGGCGGCGCAGGCCTCAGCGGTCAAGCCAGGCGCTGTAGAACCAGGGGCGTCCAACGGCTTCGAACTGGATGCCCTTCACGTAAGGCGCGCTGCCGTAGACCTGCGGCTCCTCGAAGATCGGCACGGCATAGGCTTCGTCGACGACGTAGTTCTGGACATCGGCCACCAGTTGCAGGCGTTTTGCCGGATCGGTTTCGGCCGCAATGGCTTCGAGCAGGCCATTGAGCTTGTCGTCCCGGAAGCTTTCGACCTTGGTGCTGACGCCGCCGGTCTGAAGCAGGACATTGCGGTTTTCGTAATGGTAGTGGCTCTTGATCACGTCCGGATCGGCGCGGCCCACCATGCCCGGCGAGACGGGTGTCTTCTGCGGATCAAGGCTGTCCTGCACCCGGCTGCCGGCGTCTCCGGCCAGCACATTGAACTTCACCCCGGCTTCGCCCCACTGCTGGGCGATGAGCTGGAGGGTGGCCTTGTTCTGGGGCTGGGGCGGGGATTCATAGGCGGTCAGCTCCAGCAGCTTTCCGTCCTTCTCCCGCAGCCCGTTTGCGTTCAGCTTCCAGCCGGCTTCATCGAGCAGAGCGGCTGCCTTTGCCGGGTCGTAGGTCAGCTTGGCGCTGATATCGGTGAAGCCCTGGGCCGAGGAGGCAATGATGGAGCGCGCTGCGGGATAATTGTCCGAGAACAGCGTCTTGATGATGCCTTCACGGTCGGTGGCGTGCAGCAAGGCCTGCCGGACGCGCTTGTCTGCCACGAGCGGATTGTCTGGACGGAAGACAACCGAGTTGTTGACGCCGCGTGTCGCTGCAGCATGGATCTGGTATCCGCGGGCCGTCACTTGCGGCTCGTCATAGGCCTGGATCTGGCGGACGAAATCGGCCTGTCCCGACAGAAGCGCTCCAATGCGCACGCCATCTTCCGGCACGATGAGGTAGCGGATGCCATCCAGATGGGCGCGCCCCTGATGGGCGAGGTTCTTCGGACCCCAGTTGTAGTCCTCACGTGCCTTGAGCACCAGTTCCCGGCCGGTTTCCTGGCTGACGGCGACGAAGGGGCCGGAGCCGATGACGAGCGTTGCATCCCCCAGTTCGTCAAGGTTCCGGTCCAGCGTGGACAGGGACACCAGTCCCGAGCCGATCACCGAAGTTCCCTGCAGGAAACCGGCGCTGGGCTTCTTGAAGTGGAAGCGGACCGTCAGATCATCGATTACTTCGGCGCGGTCGAAGTTGTTGACCACTTCCGAAACCGGGAACTTGCGTTCGCTCTTGCCTTTGCCAAAAGCCTCGAAATTGGCTGCAACTGCGGCGGCATCAAGGGCAGTGCCGTCGGAGAATGTCACGCCCGGCCGCAGCTTGAAGGTGAACTGGGTGTAGTCCGGGTTGATTTCCCAGGATTCTGCGATCCAGGGCTCGATTTCGAGCGTTTCCGGATTCTGCCAGGTCAGCTTGTCGGTGATCTGGTTGAGAATGCCGCCATTGGGATAAAATCCGCCCGCCGGCGGGTAAAGCACCGTATGGGGCTGTTGCTCAAGGTAGACCAGCGTTCCGCCCTGCTTGGGCTGCTCACTTGCCGCAGCACTGCCCAGTGCCGTACCGATGAGTGCTGCCGCCAAGGAAGCCTTGAGAATTCCTGCATTTTTCGTGAGCTGGCTGATGACCATGCTGATATCTCCCAGAGACCGGTTTTCTGATCTCAAAGGATCGTCAGCTGGAGATAAAAGTCTATAGAATTTATAGATCATTTATATCTGCGGCGGCAGTTGATCTCTTTTCCTGAAGAGGGGGCCTGCAGGCGATTTGTTCTCCCACCCGGTGGGTGCTCCAGTGATTGCCGGGTCCTGCAAGTCATGCAGGCGGTTGCCTCATGAGCGTAGCCTGATAGGCTCCCCGTCCAGTCTCAATCGCTCCGTCAGGAAATCCCATGAACAGCGAAGATGATACCGCCCGCCGCAAGCGCATTTCCGTGCGCGCCCGCCGGATGGTCTATGAGGGCCGCTGCACGGTGGAGGAGATCACCGTGGATCAGGCCCGCAGCGATGGCGCGCAGCAGACCATCGTGCGCGAGGTGGTGCGCTATGGCCGCAATGTGGTGGCCATCCTGCCGGTGGACCGCAGGCGCAAGTGCCTGCTGCTTTGCCGACAGTTGCGGGTGCCCGTGATGGCCGATCAGGATGACCCCTTCCCCTGGGAGGTCTGTGCAGGCCGGCTCGAGGAGGGCGAGGACGTGCAGGACGGGGCAAGGCGCGAGCTGATGGAAGAGTTCGGCGTTGAGGCGCAGGGGCTGAAGCTCGCCTGTTCCAGCTATTCCAGCCCCGGCATTCTGGGCAGCCGGGTAGATCATTTTCTGTGCGACTATGCCGGGACTGAGCGCCATGGCGGCGGCGGTCTGGTCGAGGAGGGTGAGGATATCACCGTCCACGAGCTGACCTGTGCGCAGGCGGCTGCGCTTTGGCGGCAGGGTGCAATCCGCGATGCCAAGGCCTTGATCCTGTTGCAGCATCTGATGCTGATGGAGCCGGATCTCTTTTCTGGCGCGGATTGATTGCACCGGCGATTTTCATCCGTTAGCGTGCAAATCATGTAACAGCGCGGAGGGGAGAATGGCGGCACCGGGACAACGGCACCCGCCTTTCAGCTACGCGAGCAGGGAGGAAATCATGCCATTACGGACCATTGCGGCAGGGGATGTGCTGAAGCCGGCGGCGATCATCGATGGCGAGCGGGTGTTCACGCCGGACGGGCAGGTTTTCGAAAGCCTGTGCCCCTCGGATGGCAAGGTCATTGCCCTCATCCCGCGTTGTGATGCGGCGGAAGTAGGCCGTGCCGTGGCAGCCGCCCGCAAGGCCTTTGAAACCGGCCCCTGGCCGAAGCTGACGGCGGCAGACCGTGGCCGCCTGCTGATGAAGCTGTCGACACTGGTCACGGAGCACCATGACGAGCTTGCCGCGCTGGAAAGCCTTGATGCGGGCAAGCCGCTGAAGCAGGGCAAGGCGGATATCACCGCGCTGGCCCGCTACTTCGAATTCTATGGCGGAGCGGCAGACAAGGTGATGGGGGACACGATCCCCACCGCCGACGGCTTTCTGGCCATGACCCTGCGCGAGCCGCATGGCGTTGTCGGCGGCATCATTCCCTGGAACTATCCGGCACAGATCATGGGCCGTGTAGCCGGTGCGGTGCTGGCCATGGGCAACACGCTGGTGCTGAAACCGGCGGAAGACGCCTGCCTCAGCGTCCTGCGCGTCGCCGAACTGGCGCTGGAGACTGGGTTCCCGGCGGGTGTCTTCAACGTGGTGCCGGGGCTGGGCTCCGAGGCCGGGGCCGCGCTCTCCAACCATCCGGGGCTCGATTACCTTACCTTCACCGGTTCGCCGGAAGTGGGGGTGATGATCCAGACGGCAGCGGCCAAGAACCACATCGGCTGCACGCTGGAGCTGGGCGGCAAGTCGCCGCAGATCGTCTTTGACGATGCCGACCTCGGCGCGGCGCTGCCGGTCATCGTCAATGCCATCATCCAGAACTGCGGCCAGACCTGTTCGGCCGGCAGCCGCGTGCTGGTGCACAAGGGTATCTGGGATGCGGTGGTGGAGGGTCTGCGCGCCCGCATCCGCACCCTCGTGTCCGGCCCGCACAGCGCCGATCTCGACCTTGGGCCGCTGATCAATGCGGGCCAGCTGCGGCGCGTGCAGTCCTTTGTGGACCGGGCGCTGGCCGATGGCATTCCGCTGATTGCGGAAGGGGCGATTGCGCCGGATGCCTCCAGCGAAGGCCATTTCGTGCCTGCCCGCGTCTTTGGTCCGGTGCCCGTGGACCATGTGATTGCGCGTGAGGAAATCTTCGGCCCCGTTCTGTCGCTCATTCCCTTCCGCGATGAGGAAGAGGCGCTGCGCATTGCCAATGGCACCGAGTTTGGCCTCGTGGCAGGCGTGTGGACGCGGGATGCCCAGCGGGCGGTGCGGGTGGCCAAGGCCGTGCGCGCAGGGCAGGTCTTCGTCAATGCCTATGGCGCAGGCGGCGGCATCGAGCTGCCCTTCGGCGGCTTCAAGAAGTCCGGCCATGGCCGCGAGAAGGGCTTTGAGGCGCTCTACGATTTCTCGGCAACCAAGACACTGGTGCTGCGTCACGGCTGACGCGGACCTTTCAAAAAAGTCAGCAATTCAGGGAGGAATTCATGGCAGACCGGCTCAAGGGCAAGGTGGCAGTTATCACGGGCGCAGGCTCCGGCTTCGGTGAGGGCATGGCCAAGCTCTTTGCCAGCGAGGGGGCGAAGGTCATCGTTGCCGATCTCAACGGCGAAGCGGCAGCGCGTGTGGCCTCGGAGATCGGCGAAGCCGCCATTGCGGTGACGGCAGACGTGACGGTGCGGGCCGATGTGGAGGCGGTGGTGACGGCTGCCACCGGGCATTTCGGGCGCCTCGATATCCTCGTCAACAACGCCGGCTATTCCCACCGCAACGGCTCCATGCTGGGCGTCGATGAAGACACCTTCGACCGCATCTTCGATGTGAACGCCAAGGCGATCTATCTGGCGGCGCTTGCCGTTGTGCCGGTGATGGAAGCGCAGGGCGGCGGTGTCATCATCAACACGGCCTCCACCGCAGGCCTGCGGCCGCGTCCGGGCCTCACCTGGTACAATGCGTCGAAGGGCTGGGCCATCACGGCCACCAAGTCCATGGCGGTGGAACTGGCCCCGGCGAAGATCCGCGTCAACGCGCTGTGCCCGGTAGCAGGCGAGACCGGCATGCTGCATCTCTTCATGGGCGAAGACACGCCGGAAAAGCGCGCCCAGTTCCGCGCCTCCATCCCGCTCGGCCGCCTCTCCACCCCGCAGGACATCGCCAACGCGGCTCTGTGGCTCGCCTCTGACGACGCCGAGTTCATCACCGGCGTCGCCCTCGAAGTCGACGGCGGCCGCTGCATCTGAGGATACAGGCCTTCAAAAAGGAACCGGCGGCCAGACGGCCGCCGGTTCTGTTTTCAGAAGTGCCACCATTCAGTTCCAGACAGCGCTCGCGTCTGTTCTGGCGCTTTCGAGTACGTAATCCGTATCTTCCGGCAGCATGAGGCCTTCGGCGATCAGATCTTCGGCAGCTGCTTTCACGGCATCCAGATAGGCCTGCTGGTCCTTGTAGCGTGCCTCGATTGGATCGCGGCTGTCATTGGCATCGGCCTTTGCCGGGAAAGGCTGGTAGCTTCCGGCCAGGCTGCACAGCTGACCTTCGGCAAAGTCCTTTGCGCGCAGGTTCCAGCCCATATAGGTGCCGAGCGGGGCAGCAATGACGGGCAAGCGGATGCCACCCAGAGGAATGCCGTCCTTGTCAACTGGCGGGACATATTCGGCATAGGCAGCGCCCCGAGCCGGTGGCTGCACGGAATGGTCCATCACCCGAAGCGTGTTGAACTTCGGCTGGGCTGCCGTACCGCCAATGACCGGCAGCTTCAGATCTTCCACCTTGACCAGAGTTTCCTCTGAGAATGTGGGATAGCGGCTTGCAGGCGGCGCTTTGTCTTCCGCCACCCAGTCCTCCATCGCGGCATAAAGCGCCCGCATGACCGGCGCCGCACTCAGCGGGTTCGTGGGGTGGATGCAGGTCTGGCTCATTTCCGGCTTGAGGCCCCAGCCGTTGAAATGGGGCACACCGGCGAGGAAATAGAGCCTGACATTGTCAGGCATCGTCAGCGTCTCCCCTTCGGGCGAAGCTGACACCAGATAGGCCCGTCCCTGCCAGAACTCCGTCGAAGTGTCCGTGTGCATGATCTTCGGACAGGTATTGCTTGCGGTACAGGCACTCAGAATGCTTTCCCGTCTGTTTGTCAGTGGATCGGTCGTAAGGGCATAGGTGAAGGGAAACTGGTCGCCCGGATAATCATGGTCCTCATGCTGGCGGGAGTAACGGCCGGGCTGGGCAAAGCGGTAGTTGGTGTAGCTCTTGCGGGAGCCTGCGATATGCGCCATCGCCCCGTCGAAGACTTGCTGCCCGCCTTCATCCGCGTTGAAGCCCTGATAGATGAAGTCGCGGAGGAAGCGGCCGGACTGCGAAATGCCCATGCCGACCGTATATTTGATGCCGTTGAGCGGGTTCTCTGCGTCATGGCCGTCATTGCCGCGCAGGAAGGAGACCACATCCCGGGTGGCGGCAAGCGCAAGGCCTGCGGGCACGGCGCCCTCGGCCGGATAAACGAAATCATAGATCGCCCCAGAATCGAGTCCGGCAGGGCGGGTGATCTCGATCTCGGTGTTGCTGACATATTTGAAGGTGAGACCCTCCGGCGCGGCAGGCGCGGCATCCGGCGTTGCGCGAACGGTCAGAGTTGCTTTCGAAGGATCGAGATCGGCCGCCGGATAGGTGAGGGGGATTTTTCCCGTCTCGCCGGGTTTGTCGAAGATCATCTGCTCACGGGACATGCCCGTGACGCCTGGCAGCTTCGGCAGGGTGATGTTGATGCCTGCCTCCGGCGCGTCAAACTGCCAGCCGCTCCAGACCACCGTGCTGCCCCGGTTCATGAGAAAGCCGTCTCCGGCATCTTCGGCCTTGGCGGGCACGCCAGTTCCTGCCGAACGGTTGAGCAGCGTGAAACTCAGGTTCCGCCCCCGGTTGGGCACTTCATAGAACAGGACAGGTGATTGCTTGGCCGCATCGGCCGGGCGCAGAATGAAGACCTCGGTGGTGAATTCCACTTCCCCCCTGGCATTTCGGGGCGCCTTGTCCAGATCGGCAATTCCGGCATTGGCCGGTGCATCCGGGTCAACCGCGATGGTGGCGATGGCGTCGATCCGCTCATAGGTGCCCGTATCTGCGAAAGCAGCGCCCTCGAAGGCAGGGCTGGCCGACTGGATCTGGAACCCGGTCACGCGGGCGTCTGCGGTGCCCGGCAGCACTGTTGCCGCCAGGAGAACCGCTGGCAGAGCATGTTTTCCTCTCATGATTTTTCCTCCCATGCCGCTTGAGACTGTCAAGCGTGCATGATCGTGAGGCATTTTTGCGCACAGAGTCAATAATCTTGCATACAAGACTCCGGCGCAGGCGTTGGAACTGAGCCTGAGACGCCCGGACAGGGGGGGCGGGCGGTGGCGCCGGGCGGCCTGTTCCGGAGGAGGGGAAGCGATCTTGTTCGTGGAACCTGCGAACTGAGGATTCTTTTTCTCCCCCTTTTCAAGCTTTGAAAAACGATGCCCGGCATAATCGCCCTGCAACCGTTATTGTGCGTGTCATCATTGATGCAGGAGTGCCTTCATGTCCGGTACCGGGTCAGCATCCGGCGGCGAGCCCCGCGAGAACAAGCGCCACCGGCGCCTTGACGTGTTCCCGGCCTTTCACAAGGTCGCGGACCGGCGCGTTGTCGTGGTTGGTCATGGCGGCGAGGCGGCGGCCAAGGTGCGGCTGCTGGGCGAGACCAATGCGCTGATCGAGGTCGTTTCCGCCCACATCGAGCCGGAACTGGCCGAGGTGATGGAGACGGTGGGGGCCACCCATGTGGCGGAAGATTTCCGCCCGCGCCATCTCAATGGCGCTGCGCTGGTGTTTTCCGCTCGCGAGGACGAGGCGCTGGACCGGGCCGTGGTGCAGGCGGCGCGCATTCTCGGCGTGCCGGCCAATGCGGTGGACAAGCCGGAACTTTGCGATTTTTACACGGGTGCTCTCGTCAACCGTGCGCCGATTGCCGTTGCCATCACCTCCACCGGCGTCGGCCCGGTGCTGGCGCGCCACATCCGCGCCCGCATTGAAGGCATGCTGCCTCGTGCCACGGGCGACCTTGCCCGCCTTGCCGAAAGCCTGCGCGACACGGCAGCGAAGGTGCTGACCGATGGCGCGCTGCGCCGCCGCTTCTGGGCGCGGTTCTTTTCCGGTTCCGTTGCCACCAATCTCTACGCCGGGCGTGCCGATGCCGCCCGCGCCGAGGCACAGCGCCTGCTCAACAGCGCCACGGATGACCGCGGCTTTGTCTGGCTTGTTGGAGCGGGCCCCGGTGCCGAGGATCTTCTGACCCTGCGCGCCCAGCGGCTGCTGCAGGAAGCGGATGTGATCGTGCATGACGCGCTGGTGCCGGACCCGGTGATTGCCATGGGCCGGCGCGATGCGCAGCGCATTTCCGTCGGCAAGCGCAAGGGTGCCCATTCGGTGCCGCAGGGCGAAATCAACAAGGTGCTGGTGCAACTGGCCGAAGCCGGGCACAAGGTGGTGCGTCTGAAAGCTGGCGATCCGCTGGTGTTCGGCCGTGCGGGTGAGGAAATGGCAGCGCTGCGCGAGGCCGGGATCGGCTTCGAGGTGGTGCCGGGCGTGACGGCAGCCTTTGCGGCAGCGGCCTCTGCTCAGATTCCGCTGACCCTGCGCGGTGTTGCATCCACGCTGGTGTTTGCGACAGGACACAATGCCGAGAGTGAAACTCTGCCAGACTGGGCCAATCTTGCCCTGCGCGGCTCCACCGTTGCGGTCTATATGGGGCGCAGCGTGGCGGCCGCCGTCTCCGTGCGGTTGATGGCGGCAGGGCTGAAGCCCACGACGCCGGTGGCGATCATCGAGAACGCCGCCCATCCGGACGAGCGCCAGTTCGCCGGTGTGCTGGCCGACCTGCCGCAGCTGGCCGGGCGCAAGGATGTGAATGGCGCCGTGCTGATGGTAATCGGCGAGGCTGTGGGCCATGGCGTGATGGAAAAGGCCGAGCCGATTGCGGCGGCGGCACGAGAGGTCAAGGCGGCCTGACGCGGGCCTGCCGGAATTTTGCAGGCAGCGGGCCCTCCCGCGCCTGATGAGGAGAGAGGCATGAAGGTGATCACCGCCAACCGTCTGATCGACGGCGAGGTCGTGTTTCAGGGCGAAAACGGCGCCTGGGTCGAGCTGATCGGCGAGGCGCGTCTGCTCGAGGGCAAGGACGCGGTGGCCGAGGCGCTGGCACTGGCGGCAAAGTCGGTCGCTGCCCGCGAGATCGTCGACCCTTACGACATCGAGATCAAGGACGAGGACGGCAAGCGGGTGCCGGAGCGCCTGCGCGAGAAGATCCGCGCCGCCGGCCCCACCACCCATCCCGCCCTCGGCAAGCAGGCCCGTGCCTGAGTAGAACGGCCTGACTAGAGTTAAGGGGCCGGTGCACCGGCATCCGCCCCGCCAGATGACAGATTTTCGGCGCAGCCCGGCTGCCGCCCTGGAGACGCAACATGTACCGCTACGATGAATTTGATCAGGCTTTCGTCAAGGAGCGCACCGCACAGTTTGCCGATCAGGTGCGCCGCCGTCTGTCCGGTGAGCTGACCGAGGACGAGTTCAAACCGCTGCGCCTGATGAACGGGCTGTATCTGCAGCTTCACGCCTACATGCTGCGCGTCGCCATTCCCTACGGCACGCTCAACAGCCGCCAGATGCGCCGGCTGGCACACATCGCCCGCACCTATGACAAGGGCTATGGCCACTTCACCACGCGCCAGAACATCCAGTTCAACTGGCCGAGCCTGAAGGACACACCGCGCATTCTGGAAGAGCTGGCGGAAGTGGAGATGCACGCCATCCAGACCTCCGGCAACTGCATCCGCAATGTCACGGCCGATCATTTCGCCGGTGCTGCTGCCGACGAGATTGCCGATCCGCGCCCTTATGCGGAGATCCTGCGCCAGTGGTCCTCGCTCCATCCGGAGTTCTCGTTCCTGCCGCGAAAGTTCAAGGTGGCCATCACCGGCGCCCCGCATGACCGCGCGGCGGTGCAGGTGCATGACATCGGCCTGCAGCTGACCCGCAACGATAAGGGTGAGACCGGCTTCACCGTCTTCGTCGGCGGCGGGCTGGGCCGCACGCCGATGATCGGCCGCAAGGTCCGCGACTTCCTGCCCGAAGAGGATCTGCTGGCCTATTCGGAAGCGATCCTGCGCGTCTACAATCTCTATGGCCGCCGCGACAACAAGTACAAGGCGCGCATCAAGATCCTCGTGCACGAGACCGGCCTTGAAGAGCTGAAGGCCGATATCGAGGCCGAGTTCGAGAAGATCCGCTATGGCGTGCTGCGCCTGCCCGATGAGGAAGTGCGGCGCATCGAAACCTACTTTGCGCCTCCGGCCCTGGAGCCGCGCAATGCGGTCAGCGCCAAGGTGGAAGCCCGCGTGGCGGGCGATGCTGCCTTCGCACGCTTTGTTGCGCACAATCTCAACCCGCACCGGGTGCCGGGCTACACCAGCATCACCATCTCCATGAAGCCGATTGGCGGCATTCCGGGTGATGCGACGGACGCGCAGATGGATGTGGTGGCGAACCTTGCCGAGGCCTATGCCTTTGACGAGATCCGCATCAGCCACGAGCAGAACGTCATCCTGCCGCATGTGGCGCTGGATGATCTGCCGGAAATCTTCGACGTGCTGGTGAAGAACGGTCTGGCCGAAGGCAATGCCGGGCTCATCACCGACATCATCGCCTGCCCGGGCATGGATTATTGCGCGCTGGCGACGGCCCGCTCCATCCCGGTGGCGCAGCGCATTTCCGAGCGCTTCGGCGCGCCGGAGCGGCAGAGCGAGATTGGCGAGCTGAAGATCAAGATCTCCGGCTGCATCAACGCCTGCGGCCACCACCATGTGGGCCACATCGGCATTCTCGGCCTCGAAAAGAAGGGCGAGGAGTTCTACCAGATCACGCTCGGCGGTTCGGCCAGCGAGAGCTCGTCCATCGGCGAGATCATCGGCCGCGGCTTTTCCTCGGAAGAGGTGGTCGATGCCATCGAGACGCTGGTGGATGCCTATCTCGGCCTGCGCCAGTCGCCGCAGGAGACCTTCCTGGAGGTCTACCGCCGCGTTGGCGAAGATCCGTTCAAGGAGGCCCTCTATGGCACTGACTGAGTTGAGCGGCCTCGCCTTCGATCCGGAGTTGGGGCTTGGCGCGGAAGCGCTGGCCTTTGCCCGGCAGTATGAAGGCGAGAGCCCGCAGACGGTCCTGCGCGATGCCATCCGCAATCACTATGCGGGGCGCATTGCGCTCGTCTCCAGCTTCGGGGCGGATTCGGCTGTGCTGTTGCACATGGTGTCGGAGATCGATCCGTCAGCGCCGGTGATCTTCGTCGACACGGGCAAGCATTTCCCGCAGACCCTGCGTTACCGCGACCTGCTGGTGGACCGGCTTGGCCTCACCGGCGTGCTTGATGTCCGTCCGGATCCCGAGGCATTGTCGGCGGCAGATCCCGGCGGCATGCTGTGGATGGTGGATACGGATGCCTGCTGCCATGCCCGCAAGGTCGTGCCGCTGGCCACCGCGCTGAAGGGCTTTGATGCCTGGATTTCCGGCCGCAAGCGCTTCCAGAGCAGCACCCGTGCCGCGCTGCCGGTGTTCGAGGTGGAAGAGGGCCGGGTGAAGGTCAATCCGCTGGCCAGCTGGACGGCTTCGGATATTCTGGCCTATGCCAAGGAACATGATCTGCCGCCGCATCCGCTGGTGGCCGAGGGTTACCCTTCCATCGGCTGCCTGCCCTGCACCAGCAAGGTGGCGCCGGGCGAGGACCCGCGCTCGGGCCGCTGGCGCGGCATGGACAAGACCGAATGCGGCATTCACCTGTCTCTCGGCTCCTCCGGCCTGTAAGGCTTGATGAGGCTGCCGGAACCGGATGCCTGATGAATTTTGCGAAGGACGCAATTGATGACCTCGATCTACGCCAACGGCGGCTTCACGCAGGAAAGCTGGGAACGCCTCGACAAGGACGCCGGGCTGTCGGCCCATCCCTTTGCGGAGGGCGTGAAGCTGCTGGTGCCGCAGGCGCGCTTTCTGGCCGGTCCCGATGCCTTTCTGGCGCTGGCCGGTGATATCGCCGTTCTGGTGAGCCCGGGTGATGACGTTGAGGCGCTGGCGCCCTTCGCCGCGCGCCTGCCGCGCATTGCCGTGGAGTTCCCCAAGTTCAGCGATGGCCGGGGCTTTTCCTCCGCCCGCATTCTGCGCGAGCAGATGGGATACGAGGGCGACATCCGCGCCATCGGCGACTTCATCCTCGACCAGATCCCCCTGATGCTCCGCTGCGGCGTCTCCAGCTTCGAGATCACCAAGCCGCATGTGGAAGCCGCGCTCAAGGCAGGCATCTGGCCGGAAGTGACCCACTACCTGCAGCCGGTCGGCACCGTCACCGAAATCCCCGCAGGCACCCGCCCCTGGGCCCGCCGCCCCAACAGCGAGCGCAAGCTCACCACGGGCGCCGTGGTGGAGTGAGGGCTTTCAGTCCCGCATCCCAACTTCTCCGATGTCATCCCGGACGCGCCTCGCGCGATCCGGGACCGGTGAGCCGGGGTGCAGAATGTTTGAATGGATCACCTCCAGAGAGACCTTGGCTCACCGGTCCCGGATCTCCGCTCCGCTGCGTCCGGGATGACCAGATTGAGGTTTTCCCGTTCCCTCACCCCGGCCTATCCATCGTCGCAGCTGCCGATTTGACGGAGAGGGTGACGAGGGCGATGGCGGGGTCGTCGGGGGAGGTGGACATGGTGAAGCCGAGGTCTTCGCACATGGTCAGCATGCTGGTGTTTTCCTTCAGCACCTCGCCCTTGATGGTGTCGATGCCATCCACCTCCGCATAGCGGATGATCAGCTTCATCAGCGCCCAGCCAAGTCCCCGGCCCTTCAGGTCCGAGCGCACCATCACCGCATATTCGCCGGTCTTGTGGTCCGGGTCCGCATGCAGGCGCACGACGCCGAGAAGATCGCCCGTCTCCGGATCAATCGCCGCCAGCGCCATGGCACGGGCATAGTCGAGCTGGGTCAGCCGCGACAGGAAGCGGTGGTCGAAGTCCTTCACCGGTGCAAAGAAGCGCAGGCGCAGGTCTTCCGGCGACACCTGTTCGAAGAAGGCGCGGAACAGATCCTCGTCTTCCGGGCGGACGGGGCGGACGAAAACCTTCTCGCCCTCTCTAAGCGTCAGCGTCTGTTCCCACTCCTGCGGATAGGGCGCGATGGCAAGGCGGGAAGAGCCTGTGCGTCCGGCCTTCACCGGCGCTTCACCCACCACGATGCGCGCATCCAGCGCCAGCACGCCCTGCGGCAGGGCCACCAGCGGATTGATGTCCAGCTCCCGCACCTGCGGCAGGTCGATGGTGATCTGCGACAGCTTCATCAGGGTGAGCGCAACGGCCTGCATGTCCCGCTCAGGATGCCCGCGGAACGCCTGGAACAGGCGCGATACGCGGGTGCGGCGGATGAGCTGGTTGGCAAGATTGAGATCCAGCGGCGGCAGTTCCAGCGACACATCGCCGGAGACTTCCACGGACGTTCCGCCCTGTCCGAAGGCGATCACCGGCCCGAAGGAAGGATCATCGCCAAGCCCTGCAAACAGCTCCAGCCCATGCTTGGCCTCCAGCATCGGCTGCAGGGTGAAGCCTTCGATCCGTGCCTTGGGATGGGTGCGGGCGACCAGATCAATCAGTTCCTGTGCCGATTGCGCCGCGGCATCAGCGCTTTCGATGCCAAGGCGCACGCCGTCAATATCGGACTTGAAGGGCAGGGCAGTGGACCAGGCCTTGACCACGCAGGCGGGGTAGCGCTCCAGCAGGCTGCCCGCCATCTGCCGCACCTGATCGATGGTGCGGGCGAGATGGGTTTCGATCATTGGCACCCGGTAGGCAAAGAGCAGGGCGGCCGTTTCCGCCGGGTCCAGCATGCTGCGTCCTTCCTTCAGGGCGGCGGTGACAATGGCGCGGGCGTCCTCCACATCGGGCGAGAAGTCGGACGGCAGGCTCGGCGGGGCGGCCATCAGGGCTTCCTGTGCCTCCGCGCTGCGCTTCAGGTAAAGGATGCTGCGCACGGCTTCCGCCGGACTGCCATAAACCGGCACCCGGGCGAAATCGAGCGCCGCACGCGGCAGCGGATCTTCGCCCACCATGGCGGCGACAACGGCCTTGCGGCGGCCAAGGCGGCGCTTGTCCTTGTCAGCGGCATTGGCAATGGCGCGGGCCACATCCTCCCCCGGCACAAAGGGATTGGGCGCCGCCAGAACCAGAACGCCGTCCACCGCCGTGCTTGCCAGCATGGCGGTGACCGCCTGTTCCACGGCCTCGGGCGCGGCGCCTTCGGGCAGGGTCAGCGGGTTGCCGGGCTGGGTGCCCGGACGGATCAGCGGCTGAAGGCTGGCCAGGGTTTCGCCGTCCAGTTCGGCCAGTTCCGCCCGCCCGTCCTGCAGCTTGTCAGCGGCAAGAGTCGCAAGGCTGCGGCCATTGGCGATGACGCCGAGCCTCTGGCATTTCGGCACCTTCAAACGGGTCAGGGTCTCGACCGCTTCGAACAACTCGT
The DNA here is from genome assembly GCF_900185665.1 of Pannonibacter sp. I15F10I1. Classification (NCBI taxonomy): domain Bacteria; kingdom Pseudomonadati; phylum Pseudomonadota; class Alphaproteobacteria; order Hyphomicrobiales; family Stappiaceae; genus Pannonibacter; species Pannonibacter sp. I15F10I1. Next base: position 197,576 of record NZ_FYAN01000029.1, on the reverse strand, counting down.
CAAGGTCGGCAATGCGCAGGATGCCGGCGCGGCGCAGGGCGCTTTCATAAACCGCATCGGCGCGCGTCAGCCGCCCCGCATGGGTGTTGCCGCTGGCCACCGCATCGCGGCTGCGCCCCGAGCGGATGAGGATGATCGGCTTGCTGCGCGCCGCAGCCCTTGCGGCAGAGAGAAACTTGCGCGGATTGGACACCGCTTCCACATGCAGCAGGATGGCGCGGGTGCGGTAGTCGGAGGCGAAATAGTCGATCAGGTCGCCGCCATCCACGTCGCTGCGCTGGCCGAGCGAGGCAACCCCGGAAAACCCGATCTTACGGGACGAGGCCCAGGACAGGATGCTGTTGACCACGGCACCGGAGCGGGCGATCAGCGCCAGGTCCCCGGCCTGCGGCGCCTCGCGGGTGGCCAGAAGATTGAGCCCGGAGTGAGGGGCGGCAACGCCGAGGCTGCCGGGACCGATGAGGCGTACCGCATGGCTGCGGGCTGCCTGCATGGCGGCGGAAACCGTTGCGTCGGGCCAGGATTCATAGCCTGCCGACTGCAGCGCCACGGCCTTTATCCCGCGTGCCGCCGCTTCGGCGATCGTGGCCGGGGCTGCTTCTGCCGGTCCGAGATAGATCAGCAGGTCCGGCGTGAATGTCAGGTCTGCAATGCTGGCAAACATGGGCCAGCTGTCGGCCTCATCCGGGGCTTCCAGATTGATCAGCGCGGTGCGGCCCCGGAAGCCTGAGGCCTGCAAGCGGCTGATGATCAGGCCGGGCAATCCGGCGGCCTGGGCATTGGGCCCGTGGATGGCAAGACTGCCGGGTGCGAAGAGGCCTTCCAGATTACGGATGGTCATGGTCTGAACACTCCGGCAGGACGTGTGATCGGGCTGCGCGGCCGAAGGGTGCCGGGTGCGGCCTCAACAGTCAACAGTGCCAGTCGCAGGCACAGCCTTTCAGTTCCCTCTCCCCCTCGTGGGACAGTGTTTACATCGGGCGCTCGGAAGAGGACCGGACCTTCGTTTTGCCGCAGCGCCCCTCTCCCCCCTTGAGGGGGAGATGTCAGCGCAAGCTGACAGAGGGGGGTGACAGCGCCTCAGTACGGCAGAACTTCTCTCACAAGCGGACAGTCCGTTACCCCCCTCTGCCCCCTGCCGGGGGCATCTCCCCCTCAAGGGGGGAGAAGAGTTGGAGCCTGGCTGACAGTCCGTTATGAACGCTGCCCCTCGTGGGGGAGTGGGCTGAGAGGCGATGCCAGAAGGACTTGGCCTGTCCGATTCCAGTTCAAGGCTGGTGCGTGCCGGAACCTTTCAATCCGGCATAGCCCCCTCAATGCGCCATCAGCACCGGCACGGTCATGGCGGCGAGGATGTCGCGGGTGGCGCCGCCGAAGAGGAATTCGCGCACGCGGCTGTGGCCGTAGCCGCCCATCACCACCAGATCCTTGCCGTTGTCGCTGACATAGTTGAGCAGCGTTTCGGCGACGGTGGTCTGGGTGTTGGTGATCACGTCCACGGTGACGTTGAGACTGTGGCGGGCCAGATACGTGGCCATGTCGGCGCCCGGCTCACCGGCCATCTTCGAGCCCTTGTTGATGATCAGCACGGTCACCTTCTTGGCGAGCGCGAGGATCGGCAGGGCCGCCTGAACGGCGCGGGTGGCAGTGGAGCTGCCATCCCAGGCAACCAGCACATTTTCGAATTTCGGTGCGGGGGCGCCGATGTAGGGGATGATCAGCACCGGCACGCCGCTTTCAAACAGGGCCGTTTCGATCAGCAGTTCGCGCATCGGCTCCGGCTGGTCCGGGTTGTCCTGGCCGACGACGATCAGGTCCGTCAGGCGGCAGTGGCGCAGCACCGGTTCCATCGGGCCGCCGGTGATGACTTCGGCCAGCCGGCCTTCCGCCTTCACTCCGCCAAGGCGGGCCAGCTCGTTGAAGGTTTCCAGAGACTTCTGGGCAGCGGCGAGCGCGTGCTGGCGGCTCTGCTCGATGAAGTCGACCGGAACGGGCGCTGCGGCAAAGGCAGGCACCACGGGTTCATAGGAAAGGGCAAGGCCGGTCGCATGGGCGTCGCAGCGGGCAGCAAGCTCGATGCCGTATTTCACGGCCTGCTGTTCGCCCGACAGATCGGTCACCATCAGAATGTCTCTCAAAGCCATTTCAAGTCTCCCGTCGCTTGGCCCCTCATGAGCCCTTCAGCTCACAAGCTAGGCCGGCAAGCATGACCGGACATTGACACGGGTCAATTCCGGTCTTGTCAACGCCTGGTCAGGTGTTGCTGCCCCAAAATGAAAATGCCGTTCAACGGGCGATTGTTCCATGGTGCGGCAATACGCAGAGACGAAATGTCTCAGCCCTTTGCGGCCTCTGCGGCGGCGCGGATCTGGCTGAGCGAGGCCGCAGGCGTCAAGGCCTCCGGATCAAGCTTCAGATGCAGCAGCGACAGCCTGCCGCTGGCCCGTGCCCGCTCGAAGGCCGGGCCGAACTCCTCCGTTGCCGTCACGGTTTCCGCATGGGCGCCATAGGCGCGGGCGAGGGCGGCGAAATCCGGGTTCTCCAGCTTCGTGGCCGAGATGCGGCCCGGATAGTGCCGCTCCTGATGCATGCGGATGGTGCCATACATGCCGTTGTCGATGACGAGCACGATGACAGACGCCCCTTCCTGCGCGGCGGTGCCCAGTTCCTGAATGGTCATCTGCAGGCAGCCGTCACCGGCAAAGCAGACCACATCCTGCTGCGGGAAGGCGAGCTTGGCGGCAATGGCGCCCGGCAGGCCATAGCCCATGGAGCCGGAGGTGGGAGCGGCCTGCGTGCCGAACTGGCGGAAACGGTGGAAGCGGTGCAGCCAGGTGGCATAATTGCCCGCGCCATTGGTGAAGATGGTGCCCGGCGCGGCGTTGGCCTCCAGATAGTCCATGACGCCTGCCATCTGCAGGGCGCCCGGCGTCTGCGGCCTTGCGCCCGACCATGCGAGGTAATCCGCGTGAGCTTCGGAAGCGGTGCCTGCGCATTTGTTGCTCACCGGCGGCTGCAGCCCTTCGGCTGCCTTGCAGAAGGCGGTGGGGGAGGCGTTGATGGCAAGGCTGGGGCGGTAGACGCGGCCCAGCTCGTCCGGATCCGGATAGACATGAATGAACTGCTGCGAGGGCTGGGGAATGTCCAGCAGCGTGTAGGACTGGCTCGGCATTTCGGACAGGCGCCCGCCCACCAGCAGCACGAGGTCGCTGGCCTTGATGCGGGCCAGCAGCTTTGGATTGGCGCCAATGCCAACGTCGCCTGCGTAATTGGGATGCAGGTTGTCGAAGAGCATCTGGCGGCGGAAGGAACAGGCGACCGGCAGCTCGAAGCGCTCGGCAAAGCGGGTGAAGGCGGCGACAGCCTCCGCCGTCCAGCGGCTGCCGCCGAGAATGGCGATGGGGCGCTCTGCCGCCCACAGGCGCTTCTGCAGATCGGCCATCTGGGTCAGGCCCGGATGGGTCTCCACCTGCTTCCACGGCTCGGGCTGGGCCACATCCGCAAGCTCCACCAGCGTGTCCTCCGGCAGGGCGAGAACCACGGGGCCGGGGCGGCCGGAGGTGGCCACGTGATAGGCGCGGGAGATGAACTCCGGCACCCGGTCCGCGTGGTCGATTTCCGCCACCCACTTGGCGATGCCGCCGAACATCTGCCGGTAATCGACTTCCTGAAAGGCCTCACGCTCGCGCATGCCGCGCTCGATCTGGCCGATGAAGAGGATCATCGGGGTGGAATCCTGCGCCGCCACATGCACGCCCGCCGAAGCATTGGTGGCGCCCGGGCCACGGGTGACCATGCAGATGCCGGGGCGGCCCGTCAGCTTGCCATGGGCCTCGGCCATCATCGCCGCACCGCCCTCCTGACGGCAGACGGTGACCGGGATATTGGCATCATGCAGGGCATCGAGAACGGCGAGATAGCTCTCGCCCGGCACGCAGAACACGCGTTCCGCCCCATGGGTTTCCAGAGCTTCCACGAGGAGCTGACCGCCGGTCTTCTGTGCCATATCCGTTTTCCCGCTGTTGGTGCAGATGCGCAATACTGCGCGAGCCTGCCTGCTCTATAGCGCAGGTGAGCGGTGATTGGCACCGGACATGACACCGGCCCCGCACGGCTTTTTGCAATGACTTCATTCCGTATCAGAATGAAGAGCCGCGCGGAGCCGGAATTTCATCAAGGATCAGACGGGAAGAACGGTGACCACCTGGAATGTGTGCAATTCACCATCCTCGTCGCGGATCGACACATATTCTCCGGGCTCGAAGGCATGGGAGCCGAAGCGGTAACCGGCTTCATCGTCATCATCGCCGTCAATGTCATAGCGGAAAGCCCAGGAGCCGCCGGGGCGGTGGACCAGATGGCCGATCTCGTCTTCCTCGCTGCCCCAGAAGCGGCGGACACGGCAATGGTCGCGCGCGGCTTTCCATGCCACGGCATCGATATGGCCCGTGCCGTCCAGCGGGGCGGTGAATTCATAGCCATGATGTGCCGAGCCATTGGGGAACTCTTTGGTCCGGGCGAGGTTCAGTCTTATCTTCTTCAGGCCGTGGCTTGCGGTCATGGGCGGGTCCCTCCTTGCTTCCCCCGGCGTTCTGCCGGTTCTTCTGGCCCCAGACTGGCACAGGACGGCGGCGGGTCATTGAGCAGGATCAATTCGGCAGACCGGTATCTGCCGCATGGTGAAAGCTGCTGCCGCAGCGGAAAATGGGAGATGCACATGCCCCCGTCCGAAAACCATCACCCCGGTGATCAGAGCGAAGCCTACGCCTTTCTCGATGCGCTGGTGCGGGCGGAGCCCGGATCGCGGCGGATCGACACCCACGCCAACACCGTGTTCCTGATTGGCGGTGACGCCTACAAGATGAAGCGCGCCGTGCGTTTTCCGTTTCTGGATTATTCCGCGCTTCCCCTGCGCCGCCGGGCGGTGACGGCGGAACTGACCCGCAACCGCCTGTTTGCGCCGGAGCTTTATCCGGGCGAGACAGCGGTGATGCGGCGCGCGGATGGAACGCTGGCGCTGGGCGGAGACGGCGAGCTTGTGGAGCCGCTGGTGCACATGCGCCGCTTTGATGAAAGCGCCACGCTGGACCATGTGGCGGCCAGAGGACCGCTGCCGCAGTGCCTCACCTCGGCACTGGCGAAAACGTTCTCTGCTGCCCATGCGGTGGCGCCGGTGCGGGATGCGGCGGTGTGGTTTGCCGGGCTTTCCAGCTACACCGTGCAGAACGAAGCTGCCTTCCGCGCCGCGCCAGAATTGTTTCCTGCCCATGAGGTTGAGGCGCTGGTCTCCGCCACCCGTGCCGCGCTGGCCCGCATCGAGGATCTGGTGCTCCAGCGCGGTCGCAAGGGGCTGGTGCGGCTGGCGCATGGGGATGCGCACCTTGCCAATGTGGTGCTGATTGACGGCGCGCCGGTGCTCTTCGATGCGGTGGAATTTGATGACGGCATTGCCACCGGCGACGTGCTCTATGATCTGGGGTTTGCGCTGATGGATCTGATCGAACGCGGCCAGACGCCTGCCGCCTGCCATCTGCTCAACCGCTATCTCGATCTGACGCAGCTGCCGGAGATGGGCGAGGGGCTGGCGGCGCTGCCGCTTTACATCTCCATGCGCGCTGCCATCCGGGCCAAGATCGCCGCGGCCAGCATCGCCACCCAGCAGGATGCTGCACTGGCCGATGCGCAGCGCGAGGCGGCGCGGGCCTATTTCGCGCTGGCCTGCCGGGCGCTGGAGCCGGCCACGCCCCGCCTTGTTGCCATCGGCGGGCTCTCCGGCACGGGCAAGTCTACGCTGGCGGGGCTGATTGCGCCGCATCTGCTGCCGCTGCCGGGGGCACGGGTGCTGCGCAGCGACGTGCTGCGCAAGCGCATGCTGGGCCTTGAGGAAACGAGCCGCGCCCCTGCCTGCGCCTATACGCCGGAGGCGAGTGATGCGGTCTATGCGGCGATGATGGCAGAGGCGCGGGCAGCGCTTGCCGCCGGGCACAGCGTCATTCTCGATGCCGTCCACGCCAGGCCGGGCGAGCGGCAGGCGGTGGCGGATCTGGCGGCGGTGATGGAACTGCCTTTCACCGGGCTCTGGCTGGAAGCAGAGGAAGCCACGCTCAAGGCCCGCGTCAGCACCCGCAAGGGGGATGCGTCGGATGCAACAGTTGAGGTCGTGTCCCGCCAGCTTGCCTATGATCTGGGGCCGGTGGACTGGCAGGTGATCGGGGCGGGCGCAGCCCTTGAGGACACATTGGCCGCAGCGCTCAAGGTGTTGGGTCTAGAGCCCTAAAGCGCGAGCGCCCGCAGCTGCGGCTATGGCCAGCACCACGGCGACGATATCCTTGCGCAGCACGGCCATGACGGCGGCGGCAACCATGAGGCACAGGGCGGCAGGCACGCCGCCCTTCAGCGCGATGGGCAGGATGGTGGAAACGATGATCGCCCCCGGCAAGGCCTCCAGCCCCCGGCGGATGCGCGGGGTCAGCGGCACTTGCCCCATGATCCAGTAGCCTGCGGCACGCATCATGTAGGTGGCGCCGGTCATGGCCACGACCGTCAGGAAGAACAGGAAATCGACGGAGAAAGGGCTCTCAGCCATCGGATTTTTCCGTTTCCTTTGCCGGTGCAGCGTCAGCGGCATTCGGGTCGCTGGCATAGGCCCCGGCGATGGCGCCCGCAATGGCACCCGTCAGCACGAACCAGTAGCCGCCGATCAGCTGCCAGCTGGCAAGGGCGACCACGGCGGCAACGCCCCAGCTCAGCGTCTGGCGGCGTCCCTTCCATAAGGGTACCAGCATGGTGATGAAGAGGGCCGGCATCACCAGATCAAGGCCCCAACGCTGCGGCTCGGCAAACAGCTGGCCGAGGAAATAGCCCGGAATGACGGCCACCGCCCACAGCACCCAGAGCAGCAGCCCGCTGCCCAGATAAATGCCCCAGTCGCTGCCGCCGCCTGCCCGGTAGCGCAGGGCGAGAAGCCAGTTCATGTCGGTGAGGAAATAGAGAGAAGGATAGACCTGCCAGGCGGGTGCTGCCCCCAGCCAGGGCCGCAGCGAGGCGCCCAGCAGCAGCATGCGCAGGTTGACCGCAGCGGCAATGCCCGTCATCGCCAGCAGCACGGCGGGTGTCACCGGGTCGCGGTAAAGCTCCATCGCCACGAACTGTGAGGCCCCGGCAAAGACGAAGGCGTTGATCAGCAGCGTTTCAGCCAGCGTCAGCCCCTTCTGGGCGCAGACCGTGCCGAACACGGCGGCAAATGTGACGACGCCCGGAACGAGCGGCAATGTCTGCCGCACGCCGAGCATCATGCCGCTTTGGGTAATGGGGGCGCTGTTGTCCGTCATCCTGCCAGTACGCTGTAGATCATCCTGGCTCCGGTGAAGGCAAGAAACGCGGCGAAGACGAGCCTCAGCTTAGCTGGCGGCAAGGTGTGCGCCAGCTTCGCGCCCACGGGGGCCATGAGAAGCGAGCCTGGGATGATCAGAATAAAGCCAAGCAGATTGATATAGCCGAGTGAAAACGGCGGCAAGTCCGGATTGCCATAGCCGAAATAGATGGAGCTGAGCGTGCCGGGCACCGCGATGATGAGGCCGATGGCTGCCGCCGTGCCGACAGCCTTGCGGATCGGATAGGAGAACAGCGTCAGGATCGGCACACCCAGCGTGCCGCCGCCAATGCCCATCATCACTGAAACCCCGCCGATGATCGCACCCAGCATCTCGCGGATGGGCGTGCCGGGCAGCTTGTCCGCAATGCCGCTGCCTTCCTTGCGCAGCACCATATTGGCCGAAACCAGCAGCGCCACGGTGCCGAAGACGAGCGACAGAGCACCGCCGCTGAGGTTGCCGGCCAGCGTTGCGCCAGCGATCACGCCGGCCGAAATCGGCAGCCACCAGCGCTTCAGCAGGTCCATGTCAACGCTGCCGCGCAGCCAGTGCGCCCGTGCGGAGGAGTAGCCGGTGGCAACGATGGTGGCGAGCGAGGTGCCCACCGCCAGATGCATCACGACTTCCCGCTCCACGCCCACCAGCGGGAAGACATAGTAGAGCACCGGCACGATGACGATGCCGCCGCCGACCCCGAGCAGGCCTGCCGCAATGCCTGCAATGCCGCCTGTTGCCAGCAGGGCGGCGGCCAGGGACGCCAGTTCCATGATATTCGCATTGTCCATGAGTGTTCTGTCCGATTGAAAAAAAAGCATGCCTGGCCGCGTCCGTCTTGTCGGCAATTCCAATTGATATGACATTATTGTATACAATATTGGGGCGCCGTCATCCCTTTTTTCCATGGCCTCGAAATGTGGCTGGGAATGTCCGGCGCGATCTCCCCGGACTGCTGAAAATCGCGCGCGCCAGAAGGTCTCCGGTCAGATGACCGGATTTCAATCCGCAGCCAGCAGAGCTGTGATGGAGAAGCAGAATGCTGCCACCCTGGAGATTGCGCGCGATGTGCAGCAGGTTTTGGCCGGTACAGCCGAAGTCTCCGCCAGCATCACCGGCTTCCGCCGGGCGGCGGAAGCGACAGAGGTGCAGCCGCGCGGGTTCTGGTGTTGGCGGGTGGTTCTGCCCGCGGTGCGGAGATGCTGAGGATGGAAGTGGCCCGCTTCACCGTGCGGGTGCGGGCGGTTTGACGCTCACGGACCGCAGGATACGCCGCAAGGGCCGCCGCAGCAGCCTTGGGGCCTTTGCGTGCGGCCGGACGCTGTCCCGGCCGCTCAGGCGTTCAGCAGGAAGTCGTGCCGCCGGGAGGGCTGGGTAACCACCGCCAGCAGAGTTTCCAGTTCGCGGGTGTGAAGATGGAGCAGGGCCAGCGTGTCAACGGCGTGGCTGAGTTCCTGCAGCACTTCGGAGGCGAGCTGAAGACAGCAGTCAGGGGCGGTGACGGTTGTTCCGGCGAAGGCTCTTTCCGGAATATAACCCTCGCTCAGAACGCGCAGGTTCTTGTGCCGGCTGTCCCTGGAAATACGGCCGAACGTATCCTCAACGTCTTCCGTTTCACCTTCGAGGGTCTGGAAGAATTTCCCGCCTGTGAAGAACAAGCATCCTGTGAGCCCAAGCCTTGCGTTGTTTCTGAGGCATTGCTGCCCGATCGCACGAATGCTTCCGCATACATCGGGGCCAAGTGCTTGAGGCTTGGCGTCACTCATGTAAGAGATGTGATAAAGCTGCGGCATGCTATCCCCTCCGCTCAATCGTGAGCGAAACTTACGCAGGGGAAATTCAGCCTGAGTTAACTGTGGAACTAAAACTTAAATTTTCGCGAAAGATGTATTTCGGAATAATGCAACCTATATACAGCTAAGACTAGAAGGTGCTGTAAAGCGCAGAGTCCTGCTAGGGCGCCGTCCCGGGCGGAGCCCCGCCTGCGGAGAGGCGGGGTCGCCTCCCGGTTTACCCCGCCAGAAGCGCGTCCTGCTTGCGGCTCGTCTGGGTGATGACGGACAGCAGCGTGCGGATCTCGCGGATATGGAGCTGGTGCTGGGGGAAATCCAGCACGGCACTGATTTCCGTAAGCGCCTCAGCCGTCAGGCTCTGGCCGCCATCGCAGCTGACGGCCATCTCGGGGAACTCGCGCGCCTCAATGGGCCCCTCGCTGAGAACACGGACATCCGTATGCCGGGTATCGCGCGAAATCCGGCCGAATGTGTCTTCCACGTTGTCCTGCAATCCTTCGAGAACCTGAAGGAAATGCTGCCCCGTAAAGATGATGCAACCCGTTAGTCCCGAAGCGGCATTGGCCTTGAGCGCTGCTGCCGTGATGGCCTCGAAGCCCTGTTCAGGAGTGGGCTGAAGGGCAGACAGCTTTGCAACGCTCAGATAGCAGATGTGATAGAGCCCCGGCATGGAAACCTCCGTGTTCCCGTCGACATCAGGAGCTTACACGCAGGTCTCTCTTCTTCGATTAAGCTTTCAGATAAAATTTAAGGAATTTTCTTTGCGGAAGATTTCAGAATTCGCGCGCCTCGCCGGTCCAGCGGAAGAACCGTCCCGTTCGTGTAATATCAAAATTCTCGATGAGGCCAACAATGCCGCTGGCCACTTCTTCCGCCGTCAGGTCAGCCTCGCCGCCGCCCATGTCCGTACGCACCCAGCCCGGATCGATCAGGCCGACGGCGATGTTCTCGGGCTCCAGATCGGTGGCAAGGCATTGCATCACCTTGTTCACCGCTGCCTTGGACGCCCGGTAGGCAACCCGGTCGGACTTGGCATAGCCCATCCAGGACATCTGGCTGGAGATGGTCAGGATCCGCGGCTGGGCCGCCTTGCGCAGGCGCGGCAGAAAAGCCTGCGCCACGGCGAGAGGGGCGAGGGTGTTGATCTCCAGCGTGCGCAGGAAACCGTCAAAATCCATGTGGAGGGAGCTTTGATCCTGCCCGTCCGGCCCTATGATCCCGGCGTTGTTGAGCAGAACGTCAATCGCCTGCGGGCTGGAGGCGGCCGATGCGGCAAGGGCGTCCCGGTCCGCCACATCAAACAGTTGAGGGCGGAACAGAGGCCCGAGTTCTGCGGCAAGCCGGTCGGCATCCTCTTCCCGCCGCATGCTGCCGAGCACCGTCCAGCCGCGCGCGAGGGCAACCCGTGCAACAGCCAGGCCGATCCCTCTGTTGGCACCTGTGATGAGCATGACCGGCATGGGCAAAACATCTCCTGCACGTGAAAGAAAACGCCGCCGGAAATGACCGGCGGCGATCCGTTGCATGTCAACCTAGGGCGGCCCAGGCCACCCGGCAACGGCACAGATCAAATCTGGATCTGTCAGCTCTGCCGCTGAGATGGCCGGCGTCAGTCTCCGGGAAACAGGATGTCCTCATAGTCCTGCGCTCCGTTGAGGATGTGAAGAACATCGATCCGCTCTGCCGCAACCCGGTAGAAAATCAGGTAACGCCCATGCGGGCGGCGGCGTATGCCGCTTGCGGCATGGCGCGGCACGAGCGGAAAGGCGTGCGGCATGGCGGAGAGAGAGCGGCAGCCTTCCAGAAGCTCCTGTACGAAGCTGACAGCGCGGACCGGGTTGTCCTGCGCGATGTAGCCCGCGATCCGGTCAAGGTCTTCCCGTGCCTCATTGGTGATGAGGACGATCACTTGCCCCGGTCTTCTGCCCGGTCTTCGGCTTGGTCTTCTGCCTGGACTTCCGTCATGCGCTGATATTTCGCCAGAAGGTCACGCTCGACCTCGTCCACCGGCTGGCTGCGCCCGGCATCGGCATCGGAAAGACCGCGGTTGAGGGCGGCATCAAGGGCGGCCAGTTTCTTTTCCCGCTCTTCAACGAGGCGCACGCCTTCACGCAGAACCTCGCTGCGCGAGTTGTAGCGGCCCTGCTTCACGAGGCTCGTGACATAGGCTTCCAGCCTGTCACCAAGATTTGCGCTGCTTGCCATGCCGGTTCCTTCACATGATCCCGGACCATATCATGGGCTGATAACAGTTATCAACGTAGCGGAGGAAGCCCGGACGGCAAGGGGCGCGATACACCTTGCCGTCCGGAGTGATGCGGATTTCTTGCCGCCGCTCAGAGCGTGATGCGGTAGCGGGCGAAGCCGTCGGCGCCGTCGCCTGCCGGTTCGATCTTCACGCCCTTGACGGAAGCCGCATGGGCCTTGCCGCCGGGGCCGGTGTCGAACAGGACCGTGGTGCCGGGCATGGGCTTGAAGGTCCAGTTGTCATCGGCGCTGGGGCTGATCGTGCCCTTCTCGACGATGTAGCGGACCAGCGCATCGCGGTTGGTGTCGGGACCGGCGAAGATGACGACGCTGTCGTTGATGCCCGGGAAGCTGCCGCCGCCGCTGGCACGGTAGTTGTTGGTCACGACAACGAACTTCTGCTCCGGGTCAACCGGTGCGCCGTTATAGGCGAGGTTGACGATGCGGTTCGCTTCCGCATTGAGCACCTCGCCTTTTTCGCCATATTTCGACGGCTGCGACAGGTCCACCTGATAGGTGACGCCATCGATGATGTCGAAGTTGTAGCTCGGGAAGGTGGGCTCGATCAGCATCTCGTCGCTCGCGCCCGGCGTGATCTGGCGGAAGATGCCGGCAGAGCGCTCCAGCCACTCCTTCACATCCTTGCCGGTGATCGCCACGGCCTGAACCGTGTTGGGATAGAGGTAGAGGTCGGCGACGTTCTTGATGGCCACATCGCCCACCGGCACATCGGTGTAGTATTCGGGGCCGCCGCGTCCGCCTGCCTTGAAGGGGGCGGCTGCGGAGAGGACCGGCAGGCTTTCCCATTCGGTGCCCTTGAGCATTTCGGTGATGTACCAGATCTGCGCCTGCGAGACGATCTGCACGCTGGGATCATCGGCCACCAGCGCGAAATAGGAATGCAGCGGTGCGTCGGTCTTGCCGACCGGGCGGCGCACATAGGCGAGGGTCGCCTCATGCTCGGCCTTCACGGCGTCCAGCACGTCGTCCTGGCTGTCCACGGTTGGGGTGACCGTGCGGCCTTCCTTCGTGTAGATCGGCCGCGCTTCGGTGCTGAAGCCGGTGATGCGCCAGCTGTTGCCGTCCCGCGCCAGCATCAGGTCGATGACGCCCAGATGCGAGCCCCAGAAGCCTCCCATGGCAGCGGGCTTGCCGAAGAGCGTGCCCTTGGCCGTGTCGACACCTTCCTGGCCGTCAAAGGCGGTGCCGGGGAAGACGAGATGCTGGTGGCCGGTGAAGATGGCGTCGATGCCCTCGACAGCGGCCAGGTGCAGCGAGGCGTTTTCCATGCCACCGGCATAGGTTTCCGCCGAGATGCCGGAGTGAGAGAGGGCGATCACGATGTCGCAGCCCTGCTCGCGCATTTCCGGCACGAAGGCCTTGGCCGTCTCCACGATGTCGCGGGCGTTGACATTGCCTTCCAGATGCTTGCGGTCCCAGTTCATGACCTGGGGCGGCACGAAGCCGATGAAGCCGATGCGGATCGGATAGTCCTTGCCCGAGCCGTCCCGGATGGTCTTGTCGACGATGACATAGGGCTTCAGCAGCGTGGTGTCGGTGCGCGGACCGGCGGAAAGCTGACCCTTGGCAAGGTTGGCGCAGACGACCGGGAAATTGGCACCGGCCAGAACCTTGTCGAGGAACTCGAGGCCGTAGTTGAACTCGTGGTTGCCCAAGGTCGCCGCGTCATAATCCAGCACATTCATGCCCTGGATCACCGGATGCAGATCACCGGCCTTCATGCCGCGCTCATAGGCAATGTAGTCGCCCATCGGATTGCCCTGCAGGAAGTCGCCATTGTCGACCAGTACAGAGTTGGTGGCTTCATTGCGGATGGCGCGGATCAGAGAGGCCGTGCGGGCAAGGCCTGCGGTGTCCACCGGCTTGTCGGCGTAATAGTCGTAAGGAAAGACGTGGACATGCAGGTCGGTCGTCTCCATCAGGCGCAGGTGCGCCGTGCCTTCCTGCGCACGCAGGGAATAGGGATGAAGGGCGGCGGCAAAGCCGGTGGCAGCTGCACCCAGCAGCAGGCCGCGCCGGGTGAGACGGGGGGAAAGCAACTCGTTCATGCCGTAATCTCTTCGCAAGGCCGAAGCCTGTGGAACGGGGAAGGGCAGGCCGCTCAGTGCCTGCAGGGCCAAGTTGTAGGCCCGCAATCTTGTCGGTGCAATGACGGTAGCGGCATCGGGCGCGATTGACGGGGGCGGGTGAGAGGCTAAGTTACGGCACAAGGAGAGCGGGGTGCTTCGCACAAGCCCGCAAGCAGACAGGACGCCTTCAGCATGAGCGAACAGATCAAGGCGGCAGTGCATCAGGCGCTGTCGCGCATTCCCGGCCCGGACGGAACCAGTGACATCGTATCGCTTGGCCTTGTGTCCGATGTGTTTGTGTCCGATGGCCGCGTGGCCTTTTCCATCACGGTGCCGGCCGAAAAGGCCCGCCAGCTGGAGCCGCTGCGCCAGGCGGCCGAGACCGCGGTGAGGGCCGTGCCGGGTGTCGAGAAGGCGATGGTGGCGCTGACGGCTGAGCGCACCTCCGGTTCAGCTTCTGCCTCTGCTCCGGCGCCGCAGCCGCACAGCCATGCTCACGGTCACTCTCATGGCCACTCCCATGCCCAGCCGGCTGCTCAGCCGCGCGCGCCGCAGCCGCAAGGCGCAGGGCCTGCCAAGGCAGGTGTGCCGGGCGTGGCGCATATCATTGCCGTGGCTTCCGGCAAGGGCGGCGTCGGCAAGTCGACCACCACGGCCAATCTTGCGCTGGCGATGAAGGCCAATGGCCTGAAGGTTGGCGTGCTGGATGCCGATATCTACGGCCCTTCCGTGCCGCGCCTCTTCGGCGTTTCCGGCCGGCCGGAGCCGGTGAGCGGGCGCATCATCAAGCCGCTTGAGGGCCATGGGCTCAAGGTCATGTCCATCGGCTTCATGGTCGAGGAAGATACGCCCATGATCTGGCGCGGGCCGATGGTCATGTCGGCGCTGACCCAGATGCTGCGGGAAGTGGCCTGGGGCGAGCTGGACGTGCTGGTGGTGGACATGCCCCCCGGCACGGGCGATGCCCAGCTGACCATGGCCCAGCAGGTGCCGCTGTCGGGCGCTGTCATTGTCTCCACGCCGCAGGATCTGGCGCTGATCGATGCGCGCAAGGGGCTCAACATGTTCCGCCGCGTCGATGTGCCGGTGCTCGGCATCATCGAGAACATGAGCTATTTCGTCGCCCCGGATACAGGCAAGCGCTACGACATCTTCGGCCATGGCGGCGCCAAGGCGGAGGCGGAGCGGCTGAACCTGCCGTTCCTTGGCGAAGTGCCGCTCGACATGGACATCCGCATCAACTCCGACGCAGGCACGCCGATTGTTGTGGCAGACCCGCAAGGTGCACATGCCGCCGTCTACCGGGACATTGCCGCGAAGGTCTGGGCCAGTGTGACGGGAGAAACAGGCGAGGTCCGCCGCGCCCCGCCGCGCATCGTCATCGACTGACGCCGTTTTCCGCCTGTGCTGTCGTGCTTCCCGCACTGCGGCACAGGTGGATGGTTGACCTTTGCATATAAAGGCGGGAAAGATTTCCCACGTCTTCCGCTTGTGGCACCTGTTCCGTGCCCGGCGCTCCCGGATCAGGATTGTCACGTGGATCTTCGAGAAAACAGCAAGGCCATCACGGCAATGTTGCTGGCTATGGCTGCATTCCTCACCAATGATGCCATCGTCAAATTCATTCATGACGAGCTGCCGCTCGGCCAGATCATCGTCATGCGCAGTGTCTTTGCCTGCGTACTGATTTATGCCGCATCGGTTGCCACTGGGGTGCACCGGGAATTCCGGCATCTGGCGCATCCCACCGTGGGCTGGCGGACACTGGGCGAGCTGGGGGCAACCTTCTTCTATCTGGTGGCTCTCATCCATCTGCCGATTGCCAACATCACCGCGGTTCTGCAGTCCCTGCCGCTGCTGGTGACAGCGGCGGCTGCCATCTTCCTCGGTGCGGCGGTCGGCTGGCGGCGCTGGACGGCCATCGGCATCGGCTTTGCCGGTGTGCTGATCATCATCCGGCCCGGTGTCTCCGGCTTCAACGAATGGTCGCTCGTCGCCCTGTGCGGCGTGTTCTGCATGGTGCTGCGCGATCTTTCGACACGGCGGATGCCGCAGGCCATTCCCACATTCGGCGTCACACTCGTCACTTGCTTCGGTGTCATGGCGCTGGGCGGGGTGATGGTGATCTTCGAGGGATGGGAGCCGATGACGGTCCGCCAGCTCGGCATCATTGCCGCTGGCTCCCTGTTCCTGCTCGCCGGTTACATCTTCATCATTATCGCCATGCGGCTGGGGGATATCGCTGTTGTGTCCCCCTTCCGCTACTCCAGCATTCTCTGGGCCATTCTGATTGGCTACATGGTCTGGAGCGAAGTGCCGGATGCGCTGACGCTGTTTGGCACATCCATCGTGGTGGCAACGGGCGTCTACACCTTTATCCGCGAGCGCAAGCTGGCGCAGCAGGGGCAGGGCTGAACCATGGATGCGGCCGCGAACGCGCAGGTGCAAGGTGCCGGGCAGACGCCCTCCGGCGGGCGCCGTCCTCCGGTGGCGATCCTGATTGCGATCTCCACGATCAGCCCGCTGGCGATGAACATCTATCTGCCGTCCCTGCCGGGCATGATCAAGGCGCTGGAGAGCACGGCCGCCGAGGTGCAGCTCACCATGTCGCTTTATCTGGCGGCGGTGGGCCTGTCGCAGCTTGTGCTGGGGCCCATATCCGACCGCTATGGCCGCCGCCCGGTGGTGGTGACCGGCATGGCCGTCTTTGTGATCGGCACGCTCATCTGCCTTGCGGCGACGACGGTCGAAACCGTCATTTTCGGCCGCATCGTGCAGGCTGCGGGCGGCTGTGCCGGGCTGGTGCTCGGGCGGGCCATCGTGCGCGATCTTTATGAGCGCGAACAGGCCGCCAGCATGATCGGCTACGTCACCATGGGCCTTGCGGTGGGCCCCATGCTCGCCCCCGCCATGGGCGGGGCGCTGGATGGGGTGGCCGGGTGGAAGGGGGGCTTCTATCTGATGCTGGCCATCGGCATTGCGGTCACGCTCGCGGCCTGGGCCTGCCTGCATGAAACCCATCACGACCGCAGCCAGTCCGCCAGCATCACCAGCCTTCTGGCCAGCTACAGGGAGCTGAGCCGGGAGCGGCTGTTCTGGGCCTATGCCTGCACCTCCATGTTTACCTCGGCCGTCTATTTCGCCTTCCTCGGCGGGGCTCCTTTCATCGCCTCGCAGGTGCTGGGGATGACGCCGCTGACCATGGGCCTCTATTTCATGATGGTGGCTGGCGGCTATATTGCCGGCAATGGCCTGTCGGGCCGCTTTGCGGCACGTATCGGCGTCCTGCGCATGGTCACCATCGGCTCGCTGATGCCGGTGATTACCGTTCTGCTGGCTGCGGCTCTCTTTGGGGCGGGTATCTATCACCCCTTCTCGCTGTTCCTGCCCATGTGCATTCTGGGCCTCGGCAACGGTATCTGTCTGCCCAGTGCCCTGTCCGGTGCCATCAGCGTGCGCCCGGATCTGGCTGGCGCGGCCTCAGGTCTTGCCGGCAGCATGCAGATCGGCCTTGGCGCCGGTGTTTCGGCGCTGGTGGCCTGGATGCTGTCTCAGAGCATGTATCCCGGCACGGTCTGGCCGCTGCTGGTGGTCATGGGCGGCTGCGTGACGCTGACGCTCGCGTCCGTCATCGCCTGCTACCGCAGCGAACGGGTCTAGGACGGGGCAGGGAGAGGCGGGGGCGGAAGAGCCTCCGCTCAGCCGCCGGTCACGCTCATGTGGCGGGAGACGGAGGGGCGGTTGGTGCGCCGGTCGATGATGAAATCGTGCCCCTTCGGCTTGCGGCCGATGGCCTCATCAATGGCGCGTGACAGTAGCTCATCGCCTTCCGAGGCACGCAAGGGCGCGCGCAGGTCGGCGCTGTCGTCCTGGCCGAGGCACATGTAGAGCATGCCCGTGCAGGTGATGCGCACCCGGTTGCAGCTTTCGCAGAAGTTATGCGTCATCGGCGTGATGAAACCGATGCGCCCGCCGGTTTCCTCGATCTGCATGTAGCGGGCCGGGCCGCCGGTCTTGTAGGGAATGCCGGTGAGTGTGAAACGCTCCGCGAGCCGCGCCCGCACTTCGCTCAAGGGCAGATACTGGTCCGTGCGGTCGCCGTCGATCTCGCCCATGGGCATGGTCTCGATCAGCGTCAGGTCATGGCCTTCGCCATGGGCCCATTCCAGCATCGGGACAATTTCGTCCTCGTTGATGCCCTTCAGTGCCACCATGTTGATCTTGATCGACAGGCCTGCCGCCTTGGCAGCCTTGATGCCCTCCATCACCTTGGGCAGATCGCCCCAGCGGGTGATGGCGCGGAACCGGTCTGCATCCAGCGTATCGACGGAGACATTGAGGCGGCGCACGCCTGCATCTGCCAGTTCGGAGGCATAGCGGGCGAGCTGCGAGCCATTGGTCGTCAGCGTCAGTTCGTCCAGCGCGCCTGATTGAAGATGGCGGGAGAGGGAGCGGATCAGCCCCATGATGCCCTTGCGAACCAGCGGCTCGCCGCCGGTCAGCCGCAGGCGGCGCACACCCTTTCCGATGAAGGCGCTGCACAGGCGGTCCAGTTCCTCCAGCGACAGCACCTCGCGCTTGGGCAGAAAGGTCATGTCCTCCGCCATGCAATAGACACAGCGGAAATCGCAGCGGTCTGTCACCGAGACGCGCAGATAGGAAATGTCGCGGCCGAACGGATCGGTCATGCGCGGAAAAGCCGCGGCGTCATTCATCTGTCTCTCCCTCATCAGCAATCTCTGGCCGTGTCTGCGACGATGTCTCGTTCTGTTTGTTGGGGAATAACGTAGACGGTTTTTCCGTCAGGGCAAGATGGCATCCGGCAATGTGATCTCACAGACGGGGAATGACGTACAAACAACCACTTGATATTTATCCCGGACAGCCTTGCCATGCCCTCTCAGCCACGTGACCGCACGACGATCGTCTGGTTCCGCCAAGACCTGCGCGTTGCCGACAATCCGGCCCTGTTCGAGGCGGCAAAGGCAGGCGCCGTGGTGCCGGTGTTCATTCTGGAAGACCCGAAGGACTGCGGCGAAACGCACCCGATGGGCGGCGCCAGCCGCTGGTGGCTGCATCATGCGCTCGCGGCACTCGACGAAAGCCTGGGCGGCAGGCTGGTGCTGATGCGCGGGCCCGCCGGCAAGGCGCTGGATGCGCTGGTCAAGGAAACGGGGGCCTCTGCCGTTCACTGGAACCGCTGCTACGAGCCGCATGCGATTGCCCGCGACAAGCGGCTGAAGGCGGATCTCATGGCTGCCGGCGTCGAGGTGCGCAGCTTCAACGGTTCGCTGCTGCATGAGCCCTGGGAGCTGGAGACGAAGACCGGCGGTCCCTTCAAGGTCTATTCGCCCTTCTGGCGGGCGGCGCTCGCCAAAGCCGTGGCGGCGCCTTTGCCGGTGCCGGAGGTGCTGGACATTCCGCAGGTCAGCCTGTCTCTCCCGCTTTCAGACTTCGCGCTGCTGCCGGTGAAGCCGGACTGGGCAGCGGGCTGGCTGGACCTCTGGCAGCCGGGCGAAAAGGGCGCGGCGGCCCGGCTGACAGCCTTTCTTGCGGAAGGGCTCGATGGTTATGGCGAGCTGCGCAACCGGCCGGACCTGCCCAATGTCTCGCGCCTGTCGCCGCATCTGCATTTCGGTGAAATCTCCCCCCGGCAGATCTGGACGGCCACCCGCTTCCACACGGAGCAGCATGGGCACCTGCAGAAGGATGGCGACAAGTTCCTGTCGGAAATCGGCTGGCGGGAGTTCTCCTATCACCTTCTCTACCATTTCCCGCATCTGCCCGAGCGCAACTGGAAGCCCGCCTTCGATGCCTATCCCTGGGCCGGGGATGATGCGGCGCTGAAGGCCTGGCAGAAGGGGCTGACCGGCTACCCCATGGTGGATGCGGGCATGCGCGAGCTGTGGGCCACGGGCTACATGCACAACCGGGTGCGGATGCTGGTGGCGTCCTTCCTCGTCAAGCATCTGCGCCTGCACTGGCATCATGGGGAGGAGTGGTTCCGCGACACGCTTTTGGATGCGGATCTCGCCAACAACTCCGCCAGCTGGCAGTGGGTGACGGGCAGCGGCGCCGATGCCGCACCCTATTTCCGCATCTTCAACCCGGTGGGGCAGGGGCAGAAATTTGATCCCGATGGCGCCTATGTGCGCCGCTGGTGCCCGGAGCTGGCAAAGCTGCCGGACGAATTCCTCCACTGCCCGCACGAAGCGCCCGAGCGCATCCTGAAGGCGGCCGGCGTCACTCTGGGCCGCACCTATCCCCGCCCCATCGTCGATCACACGGCTGCCCGCAATGCGGCATTGGCGGGGTACGACGCGGTGAAGCAGGCGGGGCTTGAGGCGGTGGGGTGAGGTGGTTCAGCAAGTCCGTCCCTCTCCCTTAGTCATCCCGGCCAAGCGCAGCGCGAGCCGGGACCGGAGGGCCGGGGTGTACGTTGGGTGAAAGAGGGAAGCGGGCCGAAAGACCTTGGCTCACCGGTACCGGATCTCGGCTTCGCTCTCGTCCGGTATGACGAAGGAGGGGCAACATGCGGTCATGCCGCAGCAGGTGCCTAGCCACCAGCCTTGACCTTTATGGCCACAAGGCTATCGTCCGGCGCGAACCGTCATCCATCAGGACAAGCCCGAATGACCGCCGTGTGGCCCACCGAACTGCGCCTTTCCAGCGACAAGCGCACCCTCACCGTCAGTTTTGATAATGGCGAGACGCATGCCTTTCCGGCGGAATACCTGCGCGTCTGCTCGCCCTCGGCGGAGGTGCAGGGCCACGGGCCGGGACAGAAGAAGACCGTGCCGGGCAAGCGGAACGTGCTGATCTATCAGGTGGAGCCGGTCGGCAACTACGCAGTCCGCCTGCATTTCGACGACATGCATGACACCGGCATCTTCACCTGGCCCTATTTCCTCGAACTTGCCCACGAGGAAGACCGCCACTGGGGCAAGTACCTGCGCGAACTCGAAGAAAAAGGCCTCAGCCGCGACCGGTGAGGCCCATCTCTCCGTGTTGGGGCAATGAACACGGCCCAGATTCTGCTGTCATTCCCGCCTTCGCGGGAATGACGCCTGGGTTGAGTACAGGGTGGGAGAATGTCCCCCCTCAGCGCTTCACGACCACCGTCGCACCAACATCCACGTTTTCATAGAGGTGGGTCACATCGTCATTGGCAAGGCGGATGCAGCCGGATGAGACGGCGGTGCCGATGGTCCAGGGCTGGTTGGTGCCGTGAATGCGGTAGAGCGTGGAGCCAATGTAGAGCGCCCTTGCGCCCAGCGGGTTGTTCGGCCCGCCTTCCATATGCACCGGCAGAATGCGGCCCTTGGCGCGCTCGCGCACGCGCATCTGCGGCGGCGGGGTCCAGCCCGGCCATTCGGCCTTGCGGGTGATGCGGTGGGTGCCCGCCCACTGCATGCCTTCCTGGCCAACGCCAACGCCGTATTTCATCGCCTTGCCCCCCTCGCGCACGTGGTAGAGGCGGCGCTCGGTGGTATCCACGATGATCGTGCCCGGCTTGTGCGGGCCGTCATAGCGCACCATCTGACGTTCGATGGGTGACTTGCCGCTGTTGTATTGTGTCGGACCGTATTCCACCCAGCTCTTGGTCGCAGGATCAAAAAAACGTCCCGCCTGCGCTGCCGCAGAACTGGCGGCTGCCACAATCATCAGCGCCGCCAGAGCGCTTGAAACTCTCTTCATTTCTATCCCCTCCGTCCCGTTCTGGCCGGTTCATCACTCCACTCCGGTGATGACGCTATGTCACATCACATTTCCGCGCGCTTAACGCCGCAGCGAAGACATGAGAAAACCATAGAGAAGACTTGGGCAGGGGATGTGCCGCCCATCACACCCTTGACGGTTGTGCGGACGGGATTGTTCCGGAACTGAAAAAGGGGCCGCAGGGGCCCCTTTTCCTGTGTCTGTGCGGTGGTGCCGCAGGCTCAGGAGTAGAACTCCGGGGCCTTCTTGAAGCTGGCCCAGGCGTCCGGATCATGGCCGGTGACAACCAGGGCGCCGGTGCGCTCCGCAAGGGTGCGCAGCTTCTGCACCGAGCGCACCGTGTCGACGGTGGAGGCGAGGAAGCCCGGCAGCGCCTTCTCTTCCCAGTGATCCACCGTATAGGCGGCATCAATGGTCAGGAGGATCGGCTTGCTGTTCGGCAGGCGCACGAGGAAGGACTGGTGCCCCGGCGCATGGCCCGGCGTGAACACCGTGGTCAGCGTGCCATCGCCGTAGATGTCGTAATAGTCGTCCTGAGTGCCGTTGAGGAACTGCCACTTCAGGCCCGGACGGTCGAAGTCCTTGCGGATGTAGCCGCCGCCGGCAAACCAGTCCGGCGTGAAGGCATATTCATACTCGCAGCGCTGCACGATGTGCGTGGCATTGGGGAAGCGGCCGATGGCACCGGTGTGGTCGAGATGCAGGTGCGACTGCACCACGTATTTCACATCCGCCGGATCGAAGCCGAGCGCTTTCACCTGATCGACGCAACCCTTGTCCTTGTCCAGAACCGGCGTGTAGACGTCGCAGATCGAGCCCCAGTAACCGCGCGGGTCGGTCGCCACTTCGATGGCATTGCCGCCGTCGATGATGGTGTGGCCCTGCGGGTGGGTGATCAGGAAAAAGGGCACGGGGATCTCGTAATCCGCGCCATCGCCCTGGTTCATCTTGATGTTGTGCACCTTGCACTTCAGGGTGCCGGACTGGAGCATGTACAGTCTGATGTCGGTCACGTGGGTCCTCCCATGGGTTGTGACTGATTGACAGGAAATGATCAGCGCGGATCAGTAGGCCTCGCGGTAGAGGGCGAGCGCGTCTTCCTCGCGGACTTCGACGGGATTGTTGACCAGAAGGCGCGTCTGCTTCATGGCGTCGGCAGCCAGCATGGCGAGGCTGTTGTCCGTGACGCCCACATCGCGCAAACGGCGGGGGGCGCCGCTGGCATCCATCAGCTTCTCCATATGGGCGACGAAGTCAGCCGAGCGCTTCTCCGCATCGCCTGTGCCTGCAACACCCAGCACATCAGCCAGTTCCGCATAGAGCGGCGCGGCGGCCTTGGCGTTGAAGCGCAGGACCGGTCCGAGCATCAGCGCATTGGAAAGGCCATGCGGCACGTGATAGTGCCCGCCCAGCGGATAGGCGAGGGCGTGAACGGCGGCCACCGGCGAGTTGGCGAAGGCCTGACCGGCAAGTGTCGCGCCCAGCAGCATGCCTTCGCGCGCGGCGCGGTTGCTGCCGTCTTCGCAGGCGGCAATGAGATTGGCGCCGAGCAGGCGCAGCGCCTCGCGGGCGAGCGCATCGGACAGCGGGTTCTTCTTGTGGCGGCTGGTGTAGGCCTCGATGGCATGCACCATGGCATCAATGCCGGTCGCTGCCGTATGCACCTTCGGCAGGCCTACGGTCGTTTCCGCATCCAGCAGCACATAGTCGGCGTAAAGCTGCGGGGAGACGACGCCCATCTTGGTGGTCTCGCCCGTGGTGATGATGGAAATGTTGGTCACTTCCGAGCCGGTTCCGGCCGTCGTCGGCACCAGAACCAGAGGCAGGCGGCTGCCCTTGACGTTGCCGATGCCATACATCTCCGGCAGCGGCTGATCGGACTGCAGCAGCACCGCCACCAGCTTGGCAATGTCGAGCGACGAGCCGCCGCCAAGACCCACGACGATGTTGACGCCGGCCTTCCGGGCCTCATCGACGCAGCCGTGCACCACATGCTCCGGCGGATCGGCGACCACCTTGTCGAAGATGGTGACGCCGAGCCCGGCGGCCTTGATGTTCTCAGCAATCGGCGCGATCAGCCCGGCCTTCACCAGCCCGGCATCGGTGACCAGCAGCACGTTCTGCGCGGAGAAGCGGGCCTTCAGGATCTCGCCCAGCCGCTGCGCACCGCCCCAGGCCACTTCCATGGCCGGAACCGTCCGGAATTCAAAGGGGTTCATGGTCATCTGGTTTCCTCCATTGCCCCTGACGGCTGCCGGGCAGGCCGGGACATATTTTTGCTTTCAGAATGGTCTTTGCTGCAGCCGGAGGGCTGAAGATTCAGATTGACCATTTGCTCCTCCCTGCAGTAAGTTCAATATATTGAACCTGTATCAATGTGTTGAACTTATGATGGCGGGATGTGCTGAAAATTGTCAAGGCCGTTAAATGCAGCTGCTGAGGCCATCTCAGACCAGCCCTCCGCCGACACGGTGCCTGCGCTGCGCCGGACCGTGATGGTGATGGATCTCGTCGCAAGCTCCACAGAGCCCTTGACCGCAGCCGATATCACCCGCGCCCTGAAGCTGCCGAAAAGCACGGCGCACGGGCTTTTTGCCGTGATGCAGGAGCTGAACCTTCTGGTGAAAAAGCCGGATGGCACGTTCCGGCTGGGCCCGCATCCGCTGCGCTGGGCCAATAGTTTCCTGTCAGAGCTGGATGTTTTGTCCGTCTTCCGGTCCTATTTCGAGAAAGATACGGCCTTTGCCAGCTACACGCTGACCCTGACGGTGCTGGACGGGCGGGAGGTCGTCTATATCGGCTGCCGCAACTCCGACCAGCCGCTGGGCCACACGTTCCGCATCGGCATGCGCCTGCCCGCGCCCTTCACGGCCACGGGCAAGATGCTGCTGTCCGAGCTTTCTCCCGAAGAGTTGCAGCGTCTGTTCGGATCTGGCTTCCCGGAGCCGATGACGCAGCACAGCGTGAAGGACCTTGCCAGCCTGCGGCAGGAGCTGGCCGAAACCGCGGCACGCGGCTACTCGATTGACGACGGTCAGATCCGCGAGGGCATGATCTGCCTTGGCGCCGCCTTGCGCGATCACTCGGGCGAGGCCATCGCGGGCATTGCCATCAGTCTGCTGCGCAGCGAAGCAACGGCGGAAGCCATCGCAGATCTCGGCGAGCGCATCCGCACCACCGCGGCAGACGTCTCCCGCCATCTCGGCCATCACGGCAGGTGAGGGGCACCATTTAGCCAGCGGTCACATAATTTTGGCTGGAGCGGCTGGCGCAGCCGTGCTGCTGATCGTTTGAGAACCCCTCCATCGTCATCCCGGCCGAGTAGCGCGAGAGCCGGCACCGGTGAGCCGGGGTGCGAGTTGTTTGGCATCAAGACATGGGGCCGATGCACCTTGGCTCACCGGTCCCCGATCTCCGCTTCGCTGCGTCGGGGATGACGATGGAGAGTGTTTGCCAAAAAGGTACGGGCGGCCCGTTTGAGCCGCCCGCGTTATTTGTAGGCCTGTGCCGGTGGTGGTCCGGATTACCCCAGGTTCAGTTCCTGGAAGAAGTCGTTGCCCTTGTCGTCCACGACGATGAAGGCGGGGAAGTCTTCGACTTCGATCTTCCAGATGGCTTCCATGCCGAGTTCCGGATAGGCAACCACTTCCACCTTCTTGATGCAGTCCTGTGCGAGGCGGGCAGCCGGGCCGCCGATGGAGCCGAGGTAGAAGCCGCCATGGGCCTGGCAGGCGCGGCGCACCGCCGGGGAGCGGTTGCCCTTCGCCAGCATCACCATGGAACCGCCCACGGCCTGGAACTGGTCCACATAGGCATCCATGCGCCCGGCCGTGGTGGGGCCGAAGGAGCCGGAGGGCATGCCTTCCGGGGTCTTGGCGGGGCCGGCGTAATAGATCGGGTGGTTCTTGAAATAGTCCGGCAGCGGCTCGCCCGCTTCCAGCCGCTCGCGCAGCTTGGCGTGGGCAAGGTCGCGGGCCACGATCAGCGGGCCGGTCAGCGACAGGCGGGTCTTGATCGGGTGGCGCGACAGTTCGGCCAGAATCTCCGGCATCGGACGGGTCAGGTCGATTTTGACCACGTTGTCCGAGAGGTTCTCATCCGTGACTTCCGGCATATAGGTTTCCGGATGCATCTCCAGCTGCTCAAGGTAGATGCCGTCCTTCGTGATCTTGCCGGTGGCCTGACGGTCAGCCGAGCAGGAGACGCCAAGGCCGATGGGCAGCGACGCGCCGTGGCGCGGCAGGCGGATGACGCGCACGTCGTGGCAGAAATACTTGCCGCCGAACTGGGCGCCGACGCCGGTGGCCTGGGTCAGCTTGTGGATCTCGGCTTCCATTTCAAGGTCACGGAAGGCGTGGCCAAGCTCGGAACCCTGCGTGGGCAGGTTGTCGAGATAGCGGGCGGAGGCGAGCTTCACGGCCTTGAGGCACATTTCCGCCGAGGTGCCGCCGATGACGATGGCAAGGTGATAGGGCGGGCAGGCGGCGGTGCCGAGCGTCAGGATCTTTTCCTTGAGGAAATCGATCATGCGGTCATGGGTCAGCAGCGAGGGCGTGCCCTGGAACAGGAAGGTCTTGTTGGCCGAACCGCCGCCTTTGGCCATGAACAGGAACTTGTAGGCGTCATCGCCTTCCGCATAGAGCTCGATCTGCGCGGGCATGTTGTTGGAGGTGTTCTTCTCCTGGAACATGGAGATCGGCGCCAGCTGGGAATAGCGCAGGTTGCGCTTGAAATAGGCGTCGCGCGCGCCTTCGCCGAGGGCCTTCTCATCGGAACCGTCGGTCCACACGCGGCGGCCCTTCTTGCCCATGACGATGGCGGTGCCGGTGTCCTGGCACATGGGCAGCACGCCGCCTGCAGCGATGCTGGCGTTCTTCAAGAGGTCGAAGGCAACGAACTTGTCGTTTTCGGTCGCTTCCGGGTCATCGAGAATGGCGCGCAGCTGGGCGAGATGGCCCGGGCGCAGATAGTGGTTGATGTCGATGAAGGCCTGTTCCGCCAGAAGGCGCAAGCCCTCGGGCTCCACCATCAGCATCTCCTGGCCGTTGAAGGTGGTGGTGGAGACGTAATCGGACGTCAGCTTGCGGTACGGCGTCTTGTCCTCGCCCAGCGGGAACATGGCGCTGTGCTGGTAGTCCGGCGGCGTGACGGGAGCATTCATGGCGGTCTCTCGCATCAGGGTCTTGGAAAACGGCCACCCGTGGGCATGGCTCCGGGCAGCTCTGTCTTTGGCTGGCTCTTCTTTACGGCAAAAGGGCCGGTGGCAACAAGCGCCCCGGCCCCTTCACGCATCGCAATTTTGGATGAGGCTCAGCGCGTGGCGGTGAGGTCGATCGTGACCGCGACGGCGTCCTTCAGATTGTCCTGTCCGACACTGGCGCCGATGCCATAGGCGCTGCGCGACAGGCTGGCCGTGCCCTTGGCAACGGCGGTATCGCCGGTGATGTCGAGGGTGAAGGCCAGCGTTACCGGCTTTTCCTCGCCGCGCAGCGACAGGGTGCCTTCCGCCTCATAGGCGTTCCCGCCCTTGGCCGTGACGGAGGTGGAGGTGAAGCGGGCTTCCGGGAAGGCTTCCGTGGCCAGCCAGTCCGCGCCCGGCAGCATGCCGGCAAACTGGGCATTGGCCATCTGGGCGCTGCCGGTGGCAATGGTGGCCTCGATCTTTGCGGCGGAGACATTCTCCGGGTCGAAGTCGATCTGCGCGGTCCATGTACCGAAGCTGCCGGAGACCGGCGCGCCGCCCTGCTCGACGGTAAAGCCGATGCTGCTGTTGGCCGGATCCACCGTCCACTCGGCGGCATATGCCGCGCCGGACGCGAGGATCAGACTGGCGGCGGTAAAGGCGGCTGCAAAAGTCTTGCGCATGGGAAACTCCATGAGGACAGAATGCGGGGCGGTGAGCCTCTGCTCAGCCCCTGACCGGATGGACGATGCGCTTGAGCACGCCGTCCCGGGCGATGAAATGATGCTTGAGGGCCGCGCCGATATGGGCGGCGAGCAGAGCGACGAGCGCCCAGGCAAACAGGCTGTGCAGGGCCTTGAACAGACCTTCGGCCTCTTCCTTGGTGCCAAGGGCGGCCGGCACTGGCAGATGCGGCACGTTCACGGTGTTGAAGAGAATGGTCGGGATGTTCCAGGGCGACGCGGATACCATCAGCCAGCCGCTGAGCGGAATGGCGAGGATCAGCGCATAGAGCCCGATGTGGCCAAGATGCGCGGCAGCCTTTTCCCAGGCCGCCATGCTGTCCGGCAGGGCCGGGGTGGGGTTCATGAACCGCCAGACAAGCCGCAGCACGGCAAGGGCGAGCACCACGAAGCCGATGGACTTGTGCAGCTGGAAAATGGCGAAGGTCGAAGGATCGGACATCGGCAGGCCATCCATGTAGAGCCCCAGACCGATCATGCCGATGATGAGCACGGCCATGGTCCAGTGGAATGCAATGGCCACCCAGCCGTAGCCTGCGGTGCTGTTGCGTATCATGGAAATTCTCCCTGCAGCATGCGCGCGGGACGGCACGTCACCGCCCCGCGTTTTCAATGCTTACTGAGCGATAGCGGCTTCAGCGTGCAGCACGATGGACACGTCGTCACCCACATACGGGGTGTACATGTCCATGCCGAAGTCCGAACGCTTGATGGTGGTGGTGGCGGCAAAGCCAACCCACGGCTTCTTTTCCATCGGGTGTTCGCCCATGGCGGTCACGGTCACGTCCAGCGTGGCCGGCTTGGTGATGCCCTTGATGGTCAGGTCGCCTTCGATCTGCAGCGTCTGCTCACCGGTCTTGGTCACCTTGGTGCTCTTGAAGGTGGCTTCCGGGAACTGGGCGACGTCGAAGAAATCGGCGCTCTTGAAGTGGGTGTCACGGTCAGCCCAGAAGGTGTCGAGGCTGTTGGTGTCGATCGTCATCTCGATCGAGGAATTCTCCGGCTGATCGGCATCGATCATCAGCTTGGCATCCCAGGTGCCGAAACGGCCGTCGGTGGTGGAATAGCCAAGGTGGTTGTAGGAGAACGAGAGGTTGGAATGGCTCTTGTCGAATTCATAGGCCACAGGGGCGGCCAGAACCGGCGCAGTCAGCAGGCCGAGAGCAAGGGCAGAGGCGGCAAGACGGATCATCAGAAATCTCCGAACAGCAAAGTGTCTGAACAGGGCGCTTTGTCGCAGCCCAAGGGACTATGTAATGATTTTTCCGCACTGCACAACTTGACGCACCGTTTCTGTTAAATGAACAGTGATCAAATCGAAGCGTGGACAGGTAAAATATTGTTGATCAATTGATTGTCCAGGAAACCACATTTTTCAAGCGGAAAAATGGCAGCTTGACCCGTTTCTCTCCCGGTCCCATATGGGGGCAACAGAGGACGGCCTCTTCGCCCGCTCATGGGTGCCAGCATTCCGGGACGGCCCGCAACGAGGTCATCATGTCCTGGATCTATCTGCTATCTGCCGGAATTCTCGAAGTTGTCTGGGCCTTTGTGATGAAGCTGTCAGACGGCTTCACCCGGCCTCTTCCAACCCTCGTCATGATTGTTAGCATGATCGGCTCATTTGCCCTGCTGGCGCTGGCCATGCGCGATCTGCCGCTTGGCACGGCCTACACCATCTGGACCGGCATTGGCGCGGTCGGGGCCTTTGCGCTCGGCGTCGTCATGCTGGGTGAGGTGATCTCGCCTGCGCGTGTGGCGGCCGCGCTTCTCATCATCAGCGGCATCGTGCTGATGAAGGTATCTTCGTGACGTAAGGAAACCTCCGGGCCGGACTGCCAAGCCCGGCCCGGAGGCAACTTCAAATCACTTCAGCGCCTGCAGGATCGACACATAATTGGCGACCGCAGCACCACCCATGTTGAAGATGCCGCCGACTTCCGCATTCTTCACCTGAATGCCACCGGCTTCCCCGGTCAGCTGCATGGCCGTGAGGACATGCATGGACACGCCGGTGGCGCCGATCGGATGGCCCTTGGCCTTCAGGCCGCCGGACGGGTTGACCGGCAGCTTGCCGTCCATTTCGGTCCAGCCTTCAAGGATGGCACGCGCGCCCTGGCCTTCCGGCGCCAGCCCCATGGCTTCGTATTCGATCAGCTCGGCGATGGTGAAGCAGTCGTGGGTTTCGACGAAGGAAAGATCCTCCAGACCCATCCGCGCCTGCGTCAGCGCCTGCCCCCAGGCATGGCGGCAGCCATCGAACTTCAGGATGTCGCGCTTCGACATGGGCAGATAATCCTGCACATGGGCGAGCGAGCGGAAGGCGACGGCCTTCTTCATGCCGAGTGCTGTGGCCGTATCCGTCAGCACCAGCGCGGCCGCACCATCCGAGACGAGCGAGCAGTCCGTGCGCTTCAGCGGGCCCGCCACGAAGGGGTTCTTCTCGCCTTCCGTGCGGCAGAACTCATAGCCGAGGTCCTTGCGCATCTGGGCGTAAGGGTTGTTGACGCCGTTCTTGTGGTTCTTGGCGGCAATGCGGGCGAGTGCGTCCGACTGGTCGCCGTGGCGCTGGAAATAGGTCTCGGCGATCTTGCCGAAGACACCGGCAAAGCCTGCGGGAATGTCACCTTCTTCCGGCAGATAGGAGGCCTTCAGCAGGTTGCGGCCGATTTCCGGCCCCGGCGTCGTGGTCATCTGTTCGACGCCCACCACAAGCACGAAACGGGCCGCGCCCGAGCTGACGGCGCGCACGCCCTGATGCACGGCGGAAGAGCCTGTGGCGCAGGCGTTCTCGACGCGGGTTGCCGGGGTGAAGCGCAGGGCAGGGTCTGCCTGCAGCACCAGCGAGGCGGTGAAATCCTGCGGGGAGAAGCCCGCGTTGAAGTGGCCGAGGTAGATCTCGCCGATATCCTTCGGCTCAAGCCCGGCGTCGCTGATGGCATCAACAGCCACCTTGACGATCATGCTCTCGACGGTTTCCTCCGCGTGCCGCCCAAAAGGCAGGTGCGCCCATCCAACGATTGCCGCTGTCATTCCGGGATCCTCCACTGGCATCCGGCAGCTCCGGGCTGCGGATGTCCTTTCCTGTCACGGGACAAAGCCTCAATTGACTTTAACGTAACATATGCCGGTCCCGCGCCGCATGGCCAGCGGGTTTTGCCTCCTCTGTTTGGGGGAGTGGCTGGCACCGTCAGAAACCGGTCGCGGGCGGAAAATGTATCTGACTGTTCCCCAGGTCATACGCCTGTCATCAAAAGCCCCGATAAGAGCGTCATTCCATACGTAAAAATTACTTAAAGTGTTGCCGAAAGTTTTGAGGCCGGGCCCTGACGGGTCCGGCCTTTTTATTCGTAAGGCTGGTGGCGAGCCAGACCGGTTGCCAGCCCTGTGGCCAAATGGTATCTGCGGCCTGACTGCGTCCCGGTGATGGCTTTGCGCAAGCCCCGGCGGCGCGTTTCTTCTGCGCGCAAGTGAGGCTGGCAAATCCGATGACTGCTGCGGTCGAAATTCCCGGAACTGTCACGATCTGCGTCACCAGCTGCGGGCGGCTGGATCTGCTGGCCGAGACGCTTGCCTCCTTCCGCCGCTTCAACACGGGCGGTACCTTTCTGATCCATGAGGATTCCCGGGACGACGCCATCATCGATGAAGTGCGCCGGACCTATCCTTGGGCGGAGGTCATCTCCAGCCCCGAGCGCATGGGCCTGATGGCCTCCATCGACAGGCTCTATTCGACGGCCACAACGCCCTATATCTTCCATCTGGAAGATGACTGGCAATTCGATGGCCCGGTCAACTGGGAAGCTGCGATCCGCGCATTGGAGACCCATCCGGAAATCGCCAATGTGTCACTGCGCGCCTATGACGAGATCAAGGAAAAGTTCCGGGAAAAGTCCGATCCGCTGACGGTGGAGGGCGTTGATTTCCGCCTGATGCGGGCCGATGCCCATCCCGAATTTTTCGGCTGGTCCAGCAATCCGGGGCTGATCACCAAGGCGCTGTACGAGTCCTATGCGCCCTTTGCCCAGCATTTTCATGACAAGATGTCGGCCGTCATCAAGCAGGACGGCAAGCGCGTTGCCTATCTGCTGCCGGGTGTTGCGCGCCACATCGGCCAGAAGCGCAATGTCACCGACCCGACCATGCCGCCGCGGCCGAAGAGCAAGCTCGGCAAGCTGCTGCGCTCGATCCGCAAGAAGCTCTATTACGCGGGCCTGCGCAAGGATCCGTTCTGATACGGGCGCAAGAGCCGGAACGGCGGGTTAGTCGGTCTTCACGTGATTGGAGATGAAGCGTGACAGACGCAGGCGCATGCCCTTCAGGAATGTGCCCTTCTTGGTCCGCTTCACGTTGTAGAAGTAGCGGTGCCGGTAGCCGAAGTCCTGATGCTCGCAG
This sequence comes from Pannonibacter sp. I15F10I1, assembly GCF_900185665.1. Lineage (NCBI taxonomy): Bacteria > Pseudomonadati > Pseudomonadota > Alphaproteobacteria > Hyphomicrobiales > Stappiaceae > Pannonibacter > Pannonibacter sp. I15F10I1. Next base: position 166,040 of record NZ_FYAN01000029.1, on the reverse strand, counting down.
ACGAATGTCCCGTAAAGCTCGTATTCCGAGAAGTGGTCTGCCCTGTCCTTCACCAGGGACTGGAGCGCTTCCAGCCAGGGCTGGTTGAAGCGCTGCTCAATGTGAGCCTGCAGGGCGGCCATGGCCCCGCGCCGGAAAATCATCGTGTGCGCCACCAGTGACCAGGGAAACTGTTTCGGGCGGCCGAGGGCTTTCTCGACAAAACTGTTCCAGCCAGGGTTTTCATCGTCGGCCGTGAACAGCCAGTAGTGTCCTTCGGCGCTGATATAGCTGGCCGGGCGGTTGATGAAGGTGTCCGCATCCAGAACGATGCAGCTTTCTGACCCGATGTAGGACGGCCAGCTGAGCTTGATGATCTGCTGGGTGATCCAGCCGCTGCGTTTCTTGCCCGCACTGTCGGTGAAGCCGTGTGCGGAGAAATCTGCGGGCAGCACCTGCGCTTCCGGGATGATGCGCACCGGGCAGCCGTCCACCGAAAAGCCCTCGAGCTCAGCGCAGGCTTTCGCCGTGCCCACAAGGACGAGCTCATCAACAGGCTGTACAAGGTTCTTCAGCGTCGTGCCGATATGCTCGCGGAAGAAGGGCAGGTCCTTTTCATGCAAGGGGATCAGCAGCGTGCTGGCAAAGGGGGAGGGCTTGTCGCCGCGCAGGAACCAGATCAGCACATAGTTGCACAGATTATGCCGCAGCCTGCGGAAGCGTCTGAGAAATGCGCCTTGCATCATGTGCCTGCCGTCCTGTCACTCGGAGGGGTGCCCTCTCGCGGGCCTCGCCGTGAGGGCCTGTTTATCCATCCCGCTTGATCCGATCAAACTTTTCCGCAATACCTCGCAGCCGGGCAGCCCGTGACGCAGTGCTTCCGGCTTGCGTCTGTCCGTCTGCTTTCAAGCCCGCTATTCCGGTCTGGTGGTTGCATGTCCGACGTTCCTGCCCCGATCTCCGTCCTGATCCGCTGCTTCAACGAAGGGGACCGTATCGGCCGCACCTTGCAGAGCGTGCAGGGGCTGGGGCGGGAAATCGTCGTCATCGACTCCGGCTCGACCGATGACACGGTGGCGGTCTGTGAGTCTTTCGGGGCGCGGGTGATCAGCAATCCGTGGGCCGGCTTCGGGCCGCAGCGGAGCTTTGGTGAAAAGCAGTGCCGCAATGACTGGGTCTTCTACATCGATGCCGATGAAGTGGTGACGCCGGAGCTGCGGCAGGAGATTGCGGGCCTGTTCCGGAATGGGGAACCGCAGCACGCCTGCTATCTCGTGCGCAACACCATGGTTCTGCCGGGCGATGAGCGGCCGCGCCCCTTTGCCGACTACCGCAAGGTGCCCCGGCTGTACAATCTGAAACACGCCCGCATCCGGCTGGAGCCGTCCTATGACCGGATGGATGTGGATGAAGGCTTCACCACCGGCATCCTGAAGGGCCGCCAGCATCACTTCTCGTTCCGCACCTGGGGCCACGCGATTGCCAAGCTGAACTACACGTCAGATCTGGCGGCCGCCACGCAGAAGAAAAAGAACGGGCTGCTGCTGCGCCTGCGTCTCGTCACCGAATTTCCGGTCGAGATGCTGAAGTACCTGATCATGCGGCGCTTCATCTTCGCAGGCTGGAAGGGCTATGCCTTTGCGACGATCCAGTCCTTTGGCCGGTTCGTGCGCATCCTCAAGATGCTCGACAAGCAGCGGGCCTCCAGTTGAGAGCGCTGGTTCTGTCTGCCTAGCCGATAAGGTTTTCGGTCACTGCGGACATGCCCTGCTGTTGCTGCGAGCCATCCAGCTGGGCGTGGACCTGCTGGCCCTGTCCTGGCGACAGCGTTTTGCTGCGGTCGGACGCCGTGTTCGAAGGCGCGGAGGTTGCACCAGACACAGGATCTGCAAACAGCACTTCCTGCCTATTCACCCGGATGGGCTGGCGCAGGCCGGTCAGGCGGTCGAACTGCGACAGGCGCTTGATCGTCGTTTCCGTCAGCTGATGCCCGCGCGACAGGACCAGTTCATGGCTGCCATCGGTGATGATGTCGTCGATGAGAATGTCACCGGGACGCAGGGCGCGGATATGGCAGGCTATGATCTGAGAGCGCTCGGTGAGGCTCTGTTCCGTTTCCAGCAGGCATGCCCTCACGACTTTCAGCAGCGCCGGATCGTATTGCCGCCGGTTGATGTTCAGCGCTTCAAAGGCGGCCAGATCGACGCCCGTGTCCGGGCTTGCGTACCACAGATCGATCAGGATCTTGAGAATGCGCGAGTGCAGCGGGATGTCCTTGCCGGTCGGGCCATCTGTCGGGAAACCCGAGCCGTCAAAGCCTCTGCCCGAGTAATACAGCACCTCGGCAATCCGCTCGAACTGGGGAATGTTGCGCAACAGATCCCGGCTCTGCTCCGGAGCGCGGGCGAGCAATTCACGCTGGGGGTCCGTCAGGGTCTTGGCCGAACGGTAGCGGGAGAGGATTTCCCGCGGCAGCAACGCCTCACCGAGCGGCGAGAACATGACCGCCATCTCCAGTTCCCAGATTTTCTTGAGCCCGAGGGCCTTCGCCACCTTCAGTGCCTGCTGGCGCATGACGGTCGTCTTGCGGAAGGCGTCCGTGTGGAACAGGGCCAGCATGTCGATCAGCAGCTTCACCGAACCGGAGAGTGTCTTCTCCAGCAGGTTCTTCTCCTTCAGAACCCGGTTGTGGTAGGCAAGTCCGGAACGGATGGCATTCTCGATCTCGTCGGCCGGGCATGGCTTCAGCAGATGCATGAGGACATTCGCCTCATTGACCGCACGGCGGGCGACTTCCAGAGACCGGTCAGCCGTCAGCATGATGCGGGCCGCGACAGGCGCAAAATCGGTGACGGACTTCAGAAACTCGACGCCGTCGATGTCGGGCAGATTCAGACTGGAAATGACGACGGCGACAGACGGGTTGCGCTCGATCCAGGCGACCGCCTCGACGGCGCTGCGGGCCGTAACGATCTGGAACTTGCTGCCAAGCAGCTGCTGAAATGCTGTCAGCACCTTGACGTCCGCATCGACAACAAGAATAAGCTTCTGTGTCTCCGCCATGCTCCAATCTCCATGCGCCGGGCAGGAGCTCCGGATGGGGTTGCGCTCCAAGCTGATTCCCGCCGATCGTGCTCCTGACATCAGCAAGCAGCCTTATTTGCTAATAAAACCCTGTTTGCTGCAAATTTTTAGGGGTAACCAAAGGGAAAAGTGAATCTTTTTCGTAAACTTGTCCTGTCCCGCAAGGTTTTGGTTCGAAAAATCAGGGTAAACTGGTAAAATGACGGATGTGGTAATCGTAGGGTCTGGCCCTGCGGGTTTGGCGGCTGCGGATAAGCTTTCGGCGGCCGGGCATAAAGTAATGATCCTCGACCGTATGGCCTCACCTGCGCGCAAGTTTTTGCTGGCCGGCCGGGGCGGGCTGAATCTGACCCATTCCGAAGACATCGGGATCCTTCTGGAACGCTACGGCAGCGGCCGTTCCTTTCTTGAGCCTTTGATCCGCCGGTTTGACCCTCAGGCGCTGCGCCGCTTTGCCGAAGATCTGGGGCAGGAAACCTTTGTAGGCTCCAGCGGCCGTGTGTTTCCGAAGGCGATGAAGGCCTCGCCGCTGCTGCGTGCCTGGCTCGCACGGCTGGAGAAGCAGGGCGTCACATTCCGTCTGCGTCAGACCTGGGAGGGGCAGGGCGCTGAAGGCCGCAACCTCTTCCGCGCTCAGGACGGTTCGCTGGAAGCTCTGCCTGCCCGTGCCACGCTTCTGGCGCTGGGCGGTGGCAGCTGGCCCCGCCTTGGCTCGCGCGGGGACTGGCTCTCCGTGCTGGAAGGCTGGGGTGTGGATGTGACGCCGCTGCGCCCCTCCAACTGCGGCTTCCTGTGCAACTGGTCGCCTTTCTTTGCGGAGCGTTTTGCCGGTCAGCCGCTGAAGCGTATCGAACTGGCCCATGGAGATATCCGCCAGCGCGGGGAGGCGATGATCAGCCGCACGGGCATCGAGGGCGGTGCGGTCTATGCCTTGTCCGCTCCCCTGCGTGAGGCGATCGCCAGCGAAGGGGAGACTGTGCTCTCCATCGACCTGCGCCCGGACATGGACGTGGCAACGCTCGCCGGCCGCCTGTCGAGGCCGCGGGCCAAGCAATCGCTTTCCACCTTCCTGCGCAAGGCTGCGGGGCTGTTGCCCGTGGAAGTGGCGCTCCTGCGGGAATCCCTCACGCCTCAGGATGGTTCGCCAGGGGCGCTTGCAGCCGCCATCAAGCAGGTGCAGCTGAAGCTGACGGGCACCAGCGGCATGGAGCGGGCGATTTCGACGGCTGGCGGCATCCGGCTTGAGGCACTCGATGACGGCCTGATGCTGCGCCAGCGGCCCGGCGTCTTTGCAGCAGGTGAAATGCTCGATTGGGAAGCGCCCACCGGCGGCTACCTGCTTCAGGCCTGCTTTGCGACGGGCATGGCGGCGGCCGATGGCATTCTGGCTTATCTGGCTGCCGGAAAGGCTTCTGCATGACGGTCATCTACATCGATGCGGATGCCTGCCCGGTGAAGGAAGAAGTGGTGCGCGTTGGAGAACGGCATGGCCTGCAGATGATCTTCGTCTCCAACGCCTTCATGCGTCTGCCGGAGAGCGAACTGGTGCTGCGGGTGGTCGTGTCCGAGGGCCTGGATGTCGCCGACGACTGGATCGCGGAGCGCGCCGCCCCCGGTGATGTTGTGGTAACGGCCGATGTGCCGCTGGCGGCCCGCTGTGTGAAGGCGGGAGCCAGCGTGCTCGGTCCTTCGGGCAAGCCGTTCCGGGATGTGGGCCTTGCGCTGGCCATGCGGGACCTGAGAACGCATCTGCGCGAGATTGGCGAAATCCGGGAAAGCGGCCCCTCCTTCTCCCGGCAGGACCGGTCCCGCTTTTTGCAGGCGCTGGAAAGCGCCGTGCGCGGCGCCTTGAGAGCAGCACCGGGCGGCCAGTCCTGAAAGACATAGCGCATTGAAAAAAGCCCCCGTCCTGAAGGACGAGGGCTGATTGGGCTGGCGGGAGCTTGCCAGACAGTGTTCTGGGCAAACCGGAAGCCGGTTCTCACGCCTCCTGACGGCGCAGAGGGCCTGCAATAAGGCCACCCTTTTCGAAATTTGAAGTCAAAAGGTCTGGTGCCGGGACGGCGGAGCGTCCAGGCCAAAGGTCTGCTGAAAACAACGATGCCTACTGGCAGAAAACGTAGCGGCCCGAATAGCTGCGGAAATAACCGGTTCTCGGATCAAACGAGCGGTACCGCGACGAGCAGTACTGATACCAGGCCGGGCTCCAGGGCGCTGGGCGGTAATGGACCGGTGCCGGCTGCTGGTAATAGACGCGGGGCGCCGGACGGTGATGGTAGACCGGTGGCGGCGGCGGGGCCATGTAGACTGGTGCAGGATAGCGCGGCGCAGACAACGCCGAGCCGATGAGCGCCCCAGCAGCAAGCCCGCCGACAATGGCAGCCCCTGTTTCCCAGCCATGACCGTGATGACGGTGGTGATGGCGGCGGCCTGCCTCCGCCGTAGACACGGCTGCAAGCACGACGGCTGCCGACAGAAGCGACGCTGACGCTATTCTGGTAGCCCGGTTCAACATGGCGAAGCCTCCTTCTCCGGAACATTCTGCCCTGCTGGCCGGGCCAGACTGGCAGTGCTGCCTTGAGTTCATGGTGACAACGTAGCCGAAGCCGTGTTGTTCCACTGTGATGGCGGTCACGTTACAGAATGGTAAGGTTCAACAGGTTTGTGGCAGGAGATGGGCGCGCTGTGAAATGCGCCCTGAATGCAAAATCCCCCACAGGGCGGCGGCCTTGCGGGGGAGCATGCGATCTTGCGGCGTTAGCCGTTTTCAGGCGGCGACCTTGCCCTGACGCTTCAGCTCGGCCCAGGTGTCGTCCAGCGTCTTGCGGGCGAGGGCGACGAGCTGGTCGGCCTCGTCGTGGCTGATGACCAGCGGCGGGGAGATGATCATGCTGTCGCGCACGGCACGCATGATCAAACCGTTGCCGAAGGAAATGTCGCGGCACAGGGTGCCGACGGTGCCCGTATCGGCAAAGGCCATCTTGCGGTTGCCCTTTTCCGGCACCAGTTCCAGCGCGCCGACAAGGCCGGTCATGCGGGCCTCACCCACCAGCGGATGATCGCCAAGCGCGCGCCAGCGGGCCTGCAGATAGGGGCCGATGTCATTGGCCACCCGCTCCACCAGCTTCTCGCGCTGGATGATCTCAAGATTGACCAGAGCCGCAGCCGCGCAGGCCGGGTGACCGGAGTAGGTGTAGCCGTGATAGAACTCGCCGCCCTTGCCGATGACGCCTTCTGCCACCTTGTCCGACACCAGCACGCCGCCCATGGGCAGGTAGCCGGAGGTCAGGCCCTTGGCGATGGGCATCAGGTCCGGCTCGATGCCGAAATATTCCGAGCCGAACCAGGTGCCGAGGCGGCCAAAGCCGCAGATCACTTCGTCGGCGACGAAGAGAATGTCGCGTTCCTTGAGGATGCGGGAGATTTCCGGCCAGTAGGTCGAGGGCGGAATGATGACGCCGCCGGCGCCCTGAATGGGCTCGGCGATGAAGGCAGCCACCTTGTCCTCGCCGATCTCGTCGATGGCGCGCTCCAGCTGCCGGGCGACGGCGATGCCGAAGTCCTCCGGAGACATGTCGCCGCCTTCACCGAACCAGTAGGGCTGGTCGATGTGGCGCACGCCCGGCACCGGCAGGTCGCCCTGCTCGTGCATCGCCTTCATGCCGCCAAGGCTGGTGCCGGCCAGCGTCGAGCCGTGATAGCCGTTCCAGCGGCCGATGATCACCTTCTTCTCGGGCTTGCCCATCTGGTCCCAGTAGAAGCGGACCATGCGGAATACGGTGTCGTTGGCCTCGGAACCGGACGAACAGAAGAAGGTGCGGTTGAACTGCGGCGGCGAGATCTCCGCCAGCTTCTCGGAGAGGGCAATGACCGGCGGATGGGTCGTCTTGAAGAAGGTGTTGTAATAGGGCAGTTCCAGCATCTGCTTGTATACCGCCTCGGCCACTTCCTCGCGGCCATGGCCGATCTGGGCGCACCACAGGCCCGCCATGCCGTCCAGAATGCGGTTGCCTTCTGAATCGGTCAGCCACACGCCCTTGGCATTGGTGATCACCCGGCTGCCTTCCGCATTGAGCTGGAGCGTATCCGTGAAGGGATGGAAATGATGTGCCGCATCAAGGGCACGCAGCTCTGCGGTCGGATAGCGGTTGGATACACCGTTCATTTCAGGCTCCGTCGGGCGTTAAGGCCGGGCAGGGGCTGGAGTTGCGCCCTTGCCCGGCGGGATTTCAGACATTGAGCAGGAGGTATTCCCGCTCCCAGGGGCTGATCACGGACATGAAGGTTTCGAACTCTTCCTGCTTGATCGCCCGGTAGGTGGCGACGAACTTCTCGCCGAAGACCTCGGTCAGTTCCTCGCATTCCTCGAACAGCGCCACGGCCTCGATCAGGCCGCGCGGCAGGGAATGCTGGATGTTGCTGGCATCGGACATGCGCGGCTCGTCCGGCTGCAGCCTGCCCTCGATGCCGAGATAGCCGCAGGCGAGCGAAGCGGCGATGGCAAGATAAGGATTGGCGTCCGAGCCGGGCACCCGGTTTTCAAGGCGGCGGGCATCGGGCTTGGAATAGGGCACACGCAGGCCGACCGTGCGGTTGTCATAGCCCCAGTAAACGTTGACCGGCGCCGCCGTGTTGCGGGAGAAGCGGCGGTAGGAGTTCACGTAAGGGGCCATCAGGCAGGTGACGTTCGGCAGGTACTGCTGGTGGCCGGCAATGAAGGACAGGAACTCGCGTGTCGCCTCGCCATCCTCGTTGGAGAAGATGTTGCGGCCGGTTTCCATGTCCGTCAGAGACTGGTGGATGTGCATGGCCGAGCCCGGCTGGTTCGACATGGGCTTGGCCATGAAGGTGGCATACATGTCATGCCGCAGCGCTGCTTCGCGGATGGTGCGCTTGAACAGGAACACCTGATCGGCCAGCTCCAGCGGATGGCCGTGACGCAGGTTGATCTCCATCTGCGCCGCACCTTCCTCGTGGATCAGCGTGTCGATCTCCAGCCCCTGCTTTTCGGACAGGTCATAGATATCGTCGATGAGATCGTCGAACTCGTTCAGCGCCGAGATGGAATAGGACTGGCGGCCTGCCTCCGGGCGGCCCGAGCGGCCGGTCGGCGGCTCCAGCGGATAATCGGGATCGGTGTTGGGCCGCACCAGATAGAACTCGATTTCCGGCGCGATCACCGGCTGCCAGCCCTTTTCCTCATAAAGGCCGAGCACGCGCTTGAGCACGTTGCGCGGGGCCGTCTCTACCGGAATGCCGTCACGGGTATAGGCGTCATGGATCAGCTGCGCCGTCGGGTCGGTTTCCCACGGAACGGTGGTCAGCGTCGAATAGTCGGGACGGAAATAGAGGTCGCCGTCGATCGGATTGTGCTGGAAGCGGTCGTCATCCTCCGGATAGTCGCCGGAAATCGTCTGGGCGAAGATCGAGGACGGCATGGTCATGACCGGGCCGGAGAGGAACTTCTCCGTCGGCATCATCTTGCCGCGGGCAACGCCGGCAAGGTCCGGGGCAATGCATTCGATGTCTTCGATGCCACGCTCGGCAAGCCAGGTCTGGGCCGCCGCCATATCTGCCACGCCGCGCGGGCTCGTCACGGGCTGGGCTTTCTTCTTCTTGCTCACGCTGGGCTCCTGCATATCGGTGTCAGCCCGGATTGGCGCATGCCGCATTGCAACGCCGGGCGCAGGCATCTTGCGCCCGGATGGCGTTCCGTCAAGCAGATGCAGTTTCCCGGTTCCTCTTGCCGGTTGATGAGCTGCATCCTCGTCCGTCCAGTTGTCCTGATTTTGTGATCACAAAATGCGCCCGGTCAACTGTTTTCTGTGCGCCCGGCTGTTCAGCCGGTCCTCAGGCCTGTTCGATGAAGTCCATTCCGTCCTGGATGTCGGCGGAAATGGCGGCGGCGAGCGCCTCGCCGTTGCGCTGGCGGATGGCGGCTATGGCCTCCTTGTGATGGTCCACCAGAACTGCCGTTCCAAGACGGCCATAGACGGTGCGCATGAAGGGGGCGAACTGCAGCCACAGGCTCTCCACCAGCGGCAGCAGTACCGTGGAGCGGGCGGCGGAATAGATGCGGAAGTGGAAGGCATGGTTGAGCCGCATGTAGCCTTCCGCGTCGCCGCTGGCGATGCTGACATCCATGCGGTTGTCGATGTCTTCAAGCTCCTTTGCATCGGCCTTGCCGAGGGCGGGAAGGGCGCGGCGGGCCAGTTCCGGCTCCAGCAGCAGGCGGGCGCGCAGGATCTCGTCAAAGCGCTCGGGTGTCATGTCCGGCACCTGCACCCGGCCGCTGGCGCGAATCGACAGGGCGTTTTCGGCAGCCAGCCGCTGGATCACCTCGCGCACCGGCATGGGGCTGACGCCCAGTTCGGCGGCAAGGCCGCGCAAGGTCACGGCCTTGCCGGGGATGAAGCGGCCCGTGATCAAGGCGTGGCGGATGCTGCGGTCCACATGGCCGCGCGCCACACCACGCTCTGCGCTTTTTTCCTGGCCCTTTTCCTGGGGGCGTTGTGCTGCCGCACCCGCTGGCGGGGGCTCGTTCGAAGCTCCGGTCTTTGCCACTGTGGCTGATCCTTTCGATCTTGCATTTCTGGCAGGCATGCTTGCCGCTTGGGCAGATGCGCTTGACAGCCTTCCTGCAACGTGATCACAATTTGCCTCACGGTGCAACTGCGGGCCACAAGGCCGGACGGACACCGCTGACGCCGGAAGGAGAGCCATCATGCATACGATTCCCCGCCAGACCTGGGTGCGCCCGGAGGATGAGGGTTGGGAGGAGGTGCTGGAGCGCTTTCTGGCTGAGCATCCGGACATCGACACTTTCGAGGTGATCCTGCCGGACACCAACGGCGTGCTGCGCGGCAAGTGGCTGCCCGGCACGGCGATCCGCAAGGTGTTCGAGGAAGGCGTTGCGCTGCCCTTCGCGCTGTTTGGCGTTGACGTCTGGGGGCGTGAGGTGGAGGAGACCGGCCTTCACATCGAGACGGGCGATATGGACGGCGTGTGCTGGCCGATTGCCCGCACGCTGACGCTGGTGCCCTGGGCCGCCCGCAAGACGGCGCAGGTGCTGATGCACATGTATGACCGGGAGGGCAAACCCTTCCTCATTGATCCGCGCCACGTGCTGGACCGGATGAACGGCAAGCTCGCCAGTCACGGCCTGTCGGCAACGGCGGCCTTCGAGCTGGAATTCTATCTCTTCGAGGAAAGCGAAGGCGACTGGAGCGGCCCGCCCAAGCCGGTCTTCGCCACCCATCTCGGCCCGGCCCGGCAGAACATGTATGCCCTGTCGGATCTTGAATCGCTGATGACGCTGGTGGATGAAATCCGGCGCGGGGCGGAAATGCAGGACATTCCGGCCGATGCGGCCGTGTCTGAAGCGGCTCCTGGCCAGTTCGAGCTCAACCTGCATCACCGGCGCGATGCGCTGATGGCCGCAGATGACGCGGTGCTGCTGCGCCGCCTCGTGGCGGGCGTTGCCCGCAAGCACAATCTCAAGGCCTCCTTCATGGCCAAGCCCTTCGTGGACTGGCCCGGCAACGGCATGCATGTGCACGTGTCGCTGGAGAACGAACTGGGCAATATCTTTGCCGACCCTGTGGAAGGGGAGACGCGCCTCCAGCACGCCATCGCCGGGCTGCTCGACACCATGCCCCAGTCGCTGCTGCTTTACATTTCGACCTTCAACGGCTTCCGCCGCATGCAGCCGGGCTCCTATGCGCCGACATCGATCTGCTGGGGCTATGACAACCGCTCGGTGGCCCTGCGCGTTCCGGCCAGCAAGCCGGCGGCCTCCCGCATCGAACACCGGATCGCGGGCGCCGATGCCAACCCCTATCTGGTGCTGACCGGCGTCATTTCCGGCATGCTGGACGGCATCAGTGCCGGTGTCATGCCGCCCCCGCCGGTCGAGGGCAATGCCTATGAAAAAGGCTACAAGCGCCTGACGCCGTGGATGGACGAGGCGATCGACGCCTTTGAAGCCTCCGCCCGGATGAAGGAGGCAGTGGGCCACCACATGCACAAGGTCCTGACGGATATCAAGCGCGAGGAACTCAACGCCTTTGGCCGCGAGATTTCCAGCCTGGAGCGGCAGACATATTTGTGACGTGCAACCGTGCTGAAAGGGAAGGCGGAAGTGTGCCGCAAAAATGATCGTCCGGGACCTATCAAGCTGTTGAGCCTTTGAGATTTCGCTTCTAGTCTCAATGGCAATGGCATAGACGCTGGCCGGTCGCGGCCTCGCCTCCGGCACGGCGGCTATGTGAGAAAACCGGGCGCAGGCCCGCTGCAATCAGTGGAGACGGAACAGATGTTGAAGGCCATTCTTTCGGGTGTCGCGGCCGCCGCGCTTGTGGCGGGCTCTGCAGCAGCCCAGCAGCGCGTGGTGAATGTCTATAACTGGTCGGATTATATCGACGAATCGATCCTGGCCGACTTCACCCAGGAAACCGGCATCCGCGTGGTCTATGACGTCTTTGACAGCAACGAGACGCTTGAGACCAAGCTGCTGGCAGGCGGCACCGGCTACGACATCGTGGTGCCGACGGGCACCTTCCTCGGCCGTCAGATCCAGGCCGGCGTGTTCCAGAAGCTCGACAAGTCGAAGCTGCCGAACCTCGTGCACATGTGGCCGGAAATTTCCGAGCGCCTGACCAAATATGACCCGGGCAACGAATACGCCATCAACTACATGTGGGGCACCACCGGCATCGGCTACAACGTCGACAAGATCAAGGAACGCATGCCGGACGCTCCGACCGGCAGCTGGGAGATGGTGTTCAAGCCGGAAGTGATCTCCAAGTTCGCTGATTGCGGCATCTTCATGCTCGATACGCCTGAAGAAATGATCCCCGCTGCCCTGAACTATCTGGGTCTCAATCCGGACAGCGACAGCGCCGAGGACATTGAAAAGGCCGGCGAACTGCTTGCGACGATCAAGCCCTATATCACCAAGTTCCATTCGTCGGAGTATATCAACGCGCTCGCCAATGGCGATGCCTGCATGGCGATCGGCTGGTCGGGCGACATCCTGCAGGCGCGTGACCGTGCGGCAGAAGCCAACAACGGCGTCACCGTCGAGTACTCCATCCCGAAGGAAGGTGCGCTGATGTGGTTCGACAACATGGCGATCCCCTCGGATGCCAAGAACGTCGCCGAGGCGCACGAGTTCCTGAACTACATCATGCGGCCTGAGGTGATCGCCAAGGCGTCCAACTACGTGTTCTATGCCAATGGCAACAAGGACAGTAAGCCGCTGCTGAACAAGGATGTCTACGAAGACACCGCGATCTACCCGGATGAAGAGACGATCCAGAAGCTCTACACCGTGTCGACCAAGAATGCGCAGATCAGCCGCATTCAGAACCGCGTCTGGACCAAGGTCAAGAGCGGCCGCTGACAGGCTCTGGTCCGGCGCAGCCTTGGCTGCGCCGGGCTTCTGATCAGGCATCCCAAGGGGTGGGACGCCGGACATTTTCCGGTAGCGTTGGGGGTGGAATTTGGCCAAGAAACCGATCGGACCGGTACGGCGGTCCTTTGCACCCTGGGAAAATCCCCAGTCGGTCCCTTTCATCGAATTCCGAAATGTCACCAAGCGCTTCGGTGATTTTACCGCCGTCGATAACCTCAGCCTCAAGATCTATGAGCGCGAGTTCTTCGCCCTGCTCGGTGGTTCGGGCTGCGGCAAGACGACGATGATGCGCATGCTGGCCGGCTTCGAAACGCCGACCGAGGGCGAGATCCTGCTGGATGGCCAGAACCTGTCCGGCGTGCCGCCCTACCGCCGCCCCGTCAACATGATGTTCCAGTCCTATGCGTTGTTCCCGCATATGAGCGTCGAGGCCAATATCGCCTTCGGCCTGAAGCAGGACGGCATGGCCAAGGCGGACATCGAGGCGCGCGTGGCCGAAATGCTGCGCCTGACCAAGCTGGAGAAATTCGGCAAGCGCAAGCCGCACCAGCTCTCCGGCGGCCAGCGCCAGCGCGTGGCTCTGGCCCGCTCACTCGCCAAGCGGCCCAAGGTGCTGCTGCTGGACGAGCCGCTGGGCGCACTGGACCGCAAGTTGCGCGAGGAAACCCAGTTCGAGCTGATGGCTCTTCAGGAGGAGCTGAAGATGACCTTCCTGGTCGTCACGCATGATCAGGAAGAGGCCATGACCATGGCTGACCGTATCGCCGTCATGGATGCGGGCGAGATCATTCAGGTGGCAACACCGGCCGAGATCTATGAAACGCCGAACAGCCGCTTCGTGGCCGATTTCATCGGCGACATCAATCTGATCGAGGCCACTGTTGCCGAGCGCGGCGAAGGCGGAACGAAGCTGTCGGTGAGCGGAGATCATGGCGGCTTCCTCATCGATACGCTGCAGGACACCAGCGCCGCTGTCGGGGAGACGGTCTGGTATGCGGTCCGTCCCGAAAAGATCACCATCGAGCACGGCACGCAGGAGCCGGGCGCGGTCAACAAGGTGGGTGCGGAGGTCTGGGACATCGCCTATCTGGGCGACATGTCCGTCTACCATTCGCGCGCCGGAGAGGGCATGACCATGCGCTCGACCGTGACCAACCGCACCCGTCTCGTCGAACGGCCGATCGGCTGGGATGACAAGGTGGTCCTGTCCTGGGGACGGGACGCAGGGGTGATCCTCACAAACTGAGGCTGACGCACGGGGTGCCGGGCGTCACGCGCCGCAGATCCTGCAACCCTCTGCAGGCGGCTTCTTGGAAGGGACGGGGACGATGGAAGAAACCGGTCTTGAGAAACTCAAGGGCAAGCTGGGGAAATGGCTGGTCATCAGCATTCCCTATGCCTGGCTGATGCTGTTCTTCCTCGTTCCCTTCTTCATTGTCTTCAAGATCTCGCTGTCGCATGTCGCGGTCTCGATCCCGCCCTATGCGCCGGTGTTCGACTGGTCGGCCGGCTGGGACGGCTTCAAGGAAGCCTTCTCCGAACTCAGCTTCGAAAACTATGTCTGGCTGATCGAGGATGATCTTTACTGGCGCTCCTATCTGTCGAGCGTCACCATTGCTGCGGTTTCCACCTTCATCACGCTGCTGGTGGGCTACCCGATCGCCTATGGCATGGCCCGCAGCCCGAAATCCTGGCGGCCGACCCTGCTGATGCTGGTCATTCTGCCGTTCTGGACCTCGTTCCTGATCCGCGTCTACGCCTGGATCGGCATTCTGAAGAATGAAGGCCTGCTCAATCAGCTGCTGCTGTGGGTCGGCGTCATTGACCAGCCTCTGTCGATCCTGAACACCAATACGGCCGTCTATATCGGCATCGTCTATTCCTATCTGCCGTTCCTCGTCCTGCCGCTTTATGCCAGCCTTGAAAAGCTGGACGAGAGCCTGCTCGAGGCGGCGCAGGATCTGGGCTGTCCGCCGTGGAAGGCTTTCTGGACGATCACCTTCCCGCTGTCGATCCCCGGTGTCATTGCCGGCTGTTTCCTGGTGTTCATTCCTGCCGTCGGTGAGTTCGTCATCCCCGATCTTCTCGGCGGATCGCAGACGCTGATGATCGGCAAGACCCTGTGGCTGGAGTTCTTCAACAACCGTGACTGGCCGGTTTCCTCCGCGGTGGCGGTGGTGCTGCTGCTCATTCTGGTCATTCCCATCGTGCTGTTCCAGCGGCAGCAGCAGAAGGCATCGGAGAAGGCGGCATGAAAAACGGTCCCTCCTGGTTCAACGTCACGTCGCTGGTTCTGGGGTTCTCCTTCCTCTACCTGCCGATCGTCATTCTGGTGGTCTTTTCCTTCAACGAGTCGCGCCTTGTGACCGTGTGGGGCGGGTTTTCGACCAAGTGGTACGTGGAGCTGATGAACAATCAGCAGCTTCTGGAGGCAGCTGGCGTCACCCTGCGGGTGGCCTTCCTCTCCGCCACCCTGGCCACCATTATCGGCACGCTGGCAGCCCTGGTTCTGGTGCGCTTCGGCCGGTTCCCGGGCCGCACCCTGTTCTCTGGCATGATCTTCGCCCCGCTGGTGATGCCGGAAGTCATCCTCGGCCTGTCGCTGCTGCTGCTCTTCGTGGCCATCGATCAGGCGCGGGGCTTCTGGACGATCATGCTGGCCCACACCACGTTCGCCGCCTGCTATGTGGCGGTGGTGGTGCAGTCGCGCCTTGTCGGCTTTGACCGTTCGCTGGAGGAAGCCGCGCAGGATCTCGGCTGCCCGCCGGCGCGCACCTTCTTCGTCATCACCCTGCCACTGATCCTGCCGGGTGTCATTGCCGGCTGGATGCTGGCCTTCACCCTGTCGCTGGATGATCTGGTGATCGCCAGCTTTACGACAGGCCCCGGCGCGACGACGCTGCCGATGAAGATCTATTCGCAGGTGCGCCTGGGCGTGACACCGGAAATCAACGCGGCCTGTACGATCCTTGTGGGCATTGTGACGGTCGTCGTCATCGCCACATCGATCCTGACGCGGCGTAGCCAACTGCAACGCGAGAGCGATCAGCGCCGGGCGATTGCGGCCGGGGGCTGATCTGCCATTTGAATCACCAAGGCAACGCTTTGGCCGCTTGTAACCTGCCTGCAAGACGCCCTATAGAACTTCGAGCAATATAGCCGAAGGAACATATCGATGGCCGGGCTGGGAGACATCGGGCGGCGGAATGCGGCAGCATCATTCGGAGCAGGTACGGTAATAGGCGCGCTTGGTGGCCTCATCGGGCTTGGCGGTGCCGAGTTCCGGCTGCCATTGCTCATCGGCCTGTTTCGTTTTGCAGCCCTGGAGGCCGTTATCCTCAACAAGACGATCAGCCTTGTTGTCGTGGCATCGGCATTGCCGTTCCGCACCGCAGCGGTTCCCCTTTCCCTTGTCATGAGCCACTGGTCCATTGTGCTGAACCTGCTGGCAGGCAGTTTGCTGGGAGCATGGTACGGAGCGGGCTGGGCTACACGCCTGCGCTCGCAAACGCTCTACCGTGTCATCGCCATCATGCTGGTCCTGATTGCGGTAGTTCTTCTTTTCGGCCATGGGGCGGCGGCAGGTGAGCCGCTCATGACCGGAACAGCGCAGATCCTGGCCGGGATTCTGGCAGGTTTCCTGATTGGAATCGTTGCTTCACTGCTCGGGGTGGCAGGCGGCGAGCTGCTGATTCCTGTACTTGTTCTTCTCTTCGGTGCCGATATCAAGCTGGCCGGCAGTCTTTCCTTGGCGGTCAGCCTGCCGACAATGCTCGCGGGCTTTTCGAGATACAGTCAGGATGCGAGCTTCTCAGTCGTACGGCGGAACGGAAAATTCGTCCTGATCATGGCTGCTGGTTCTATCCTGGGCACATTTGCTGGAGCGCAGCTTCTCGGCATTATTCCTGATTATGTCCTTCTCCCGCTCCTGGCCGCCATCCTTCTCATTTCAGCGGTGAAGGTGTGGCGTCATTGATCTTCTACGTCCTGCCCTGCGCATGAAGGGTTGCTTTAGATTTCCCCGTTAGACTGATGCGCACTTGGACCCTTGTTAGGGGGCCGGCCTGTTTCATGTGTTTGCGTATCAGGAGTCTCCGGTGGAAAGCGTTTCTGCGGAACCGCAGGTTCTGGGTTCGGCTGCAGTCGAGGCTGTAAGCGGCCTTCGCGGCGTCCTCCACCGGGAGGTGACACGGCCCCTGCTTGGGCGTCTCTGGGCCGCGCTGCCAGGCAATGCGGTGGCAACAGCATTCCAGCGGCCGGATGTCCTTGATGCGCTCAACTGCCATGTCGCTGCAACGGCGGGCGCCCGGATGCGCCTTCTGGAAGTGCGCGATGCTGCGACCGGCCGTACCCGGATGCTTGTGCCTCTGATGGTCACCCGCCGCGGCCCGCTGCGTATTGGCGGCATGCCCGATTTTGACCTCGCCGATCTTTGCGCTCCCGTGCTTGCCAGCGAAGCGCCGTTCCAGCCTTTTGAGGGTGGGGCGATCTGGCCTTTGATCGACGAAGCGCTGCAGGATGTGGATCTGATCCGCTTTGCCAAGATGCCGCCGCGCATCAGCGGCTTTCCGAACCCGCTGTTTCATGTGGTGCGCCAGCCGGAAGCCGAGCCGACATATGTTCTGGATCTTGAGGGCGGCTATGGCGCCGGCGGCTGGCGCAAGCGGTCGGTCTACAAGGAGGCGCGGGGCAAGTACCGCAAGCTGCAGGCGGAGGGTGTAAGCTTCGTACAGGCCGATGGTGTGGCGCAGAAGGCTGCCTTCCTGCGGCAATTGCGCCGCCAGAGGGCGCAGCGCTTTGCGGAAAAGGGCTGGGCCAATCTGCTGGAGCAGGACGCCTCGCAAGGGCGCTATTATGATGACCTGCTGGAAGGGCCTGTTGAGGTCTTTGCCCTGCAGGCACAGGACGGTGAAATCGCCGGGGCCATCTGCGTGCTGTGCCACAACAGCATGGTCAGCGCGACGCTCATCTCCATGGGGGATGCGAAATGGCACCGGTTCTCGCCGGGGCTTGTGCTCTTTGCCAAGCTGATCGAATGGGCGGAAGCCTCCGGCTACAACGAACTGTGCTTTGGCGCGGGCGTCCAGTTCTACAAGCAGCGCTTCGGCGGCGATCCTGTCGAGACACTGTCTTTTGAACGGGCGCTCACCGCGGCAGGCAGCGCCTATCTCGCTCTTCGCCGGCTTAAACGCATCGCCCGGCGGCTGCGTTCGGAGCGCCGGCTCCTGACCGCGGCTGAAGAGTGAACCGTTTAGTTTTTTACCTGAAGCGTTTGAAACGCCGTTCCCGCCTTTCTGGCAGTTGACGCCTGCCGAAAATCTTAGTCTTGTTGCGTTGCAACCTGGCCAGAGGGCCGGACCGGGCTGTCCGGTGCGGCCGGGGCTGCGGGAGGACTGCCGCGAGCGCGCGCATGCTGTGCCGGGCAGGGCTTGAGGGCCATGGCCGGACTTGAGGAGACAACGATGAACAAGGTGTACCCGAACGCAAAGGCCGCCCTCGAGGGGCTTGTGTTTGACGGAATGACCATCATGGCCGGCGGTTTCGGCCTCTGCGGTATCCCGGAAAATCTCATCACGGCGCTGCGCGACAGCGGCACGAAGGACATCACCGCCATTTCCAACAATGCGGGTGTGGATGACTTCGGCCTTGGCCTGCTGTTGCAGACCCGCCAGATCCGCAAGATGATCTCCTCCTACGTGGGCGAGAATGCCACCTTCGAGCGTCAGTATCTCAATGGCGAACTGGAACTGGAGTTCAACCCGCAGGGCACGCTGGCCGAGCGCATCCGTGCAGGCGGGGCTGGCATCCCCGGCTTCTACACCAAGACCGGCGTCGGCACGCTGATTGCCGAGGGCAAGGAGCACAAGGACTTCAACGGCGAGACCTACATTCTGGAAACCGGCCTCATCGCCGATGTTTCCCTCGTCAAGGCCTGGAAGGCCGACAAGGAAGGCAACCTGATCTACCGCAAGACCGCGCGCAACTTCAATCCGATGATGGCGACAGCCGGCAGGAAGACGGTGGTGGAGGTCGAGGAGATCGTCGAGGTGGGTGAACTGGATCCGGACCAGATCCACACCCCCGGCATCTTCGTGGACCGCATCGTCGCCGGCACTTTTGAAAAGCGCATCGAAAAGCGCACCACGCGTGCAGCCTGAGGGGAGTTGGAACATGGCCTGGACTCGCGAAGAAATGGCCCAGAGGGCCGCGCAGGAACTGGAAGACGGCTTCTACGTCAACCTCGGCATCGGCATCCCGACGCTGGTTTCGAACTACATTCCCGATGGTGTGCATGTGACCCTGCAGTCGGAAAACGGCATGCTCGGCATGGGGCCGTTCCCCACGGATGATGAGGTCGATGCTGACCTGATCAATGCCGGCAAGCAGACGATCACCGAGCTGCCGCACACGAGCTACTTCTCCTCCGCCGACAGCTTCGGCATGATCCGCGGCGGCCATATCGACCTGTCGATCCTCGGCGCCATGGAAGTGTCGGAGAAGGGCGATCTGGCCAACTGGATGATCCCCGGCAAGATGGTCAAGGGCATGGGCGGCGCCATGGATCTGGTGGCGGGCGTCAAGCGCGTCATCGTGCTGATGGACCACACCTCCAAGGCTGGCGAAAGCAAGCTGCTCAAGGCCTGCAGCCTGCCGCTGACCGGTGTTGCCTGCGTTGACCGCATCATCACCAACCTTGGCGTCTTTGACGTGAAGGACGACGGCCTGCATCTGGTGGAGCTGGCCTCCGGCGTGACCCTTGATGAGGTCAAGGCTGCTACAGAAGCCAGGCTGATTGCGGCCTGAGCCGGACCGCACCAGACCGGAAACAGATAAAGGGGGCAGCGGTGGCTGCCCCCTTCGTCTTTTCAGCTGACGTTCAGCGGTCACTCGCCCATGGCGGTGCCTTCGCGGCGGGGATCGGCACTGCCGGCCAGTCCATCGGGTGTGAACTCGATCACGTGCAGGCCCGAGTTCATTTCGCTGAGCTTCACCTCATACCCCATCGCTTTCAGCGGTTCGGCGAACTGTTCGGCTGCCGTGCCGGCTTCCAGGTCATAGGTGCCGAAGCGGTTGATGAGGTGGGGCTGGGCGACGATCTCTTCCACCGGCATCTGCCAATCGATATAGGCAATCAGCGCCTGCGCCACATAGCCGATGATCTGGCTGCCGCCGGGCGAGCCGATGGCCAGCAGCGGCTTGCCGTCCTTCATCACGATGGTGGGCGACATGGAGGAGCGCGGCCGCTTGCCGGGCTCCACACGGTTGGCCACCGGCAGGCTGCCGTCATGGGTCTTGAAGGAGAAGTCTGTCAACTCGTTGTTGAGCAGGAAGCCGCCTGTCATCAGCCGCGAACCGAAACCGCTTTCAATGGTCGTCGTCATGGAGACGGTGTTGCCGTCCCTGTCGGTGATGACGAAATGGCTGGTCGCAGGCATGTCCAGAGCTTCGCCAGTGCCATAGTTGAAGGCGTGGTCCCACTCCGGCTCGCCCGGCTTCACGGCATCGGCCGGCAGCGACTTGCCGTCATCCAGCAGCGCGGCGCGTTTGGCGAGATAATCCTTGGCGATCAGTCCCTTGATGGGAGCAGGCACGAAATCCGGATCGGCGAGATAGCGCTCGCGGTCGGCAAAGGCGAGACGCTGCGCATCACCGATGAGCCGCCAGCTCTCAGGATTCTGCGGTCCAAGGCCCCGGATATCGAAGTTTTCGATGGTACCAAGGATCTGGCTGACGGCCACGGCCCCTGAAGACGGAGGCCCCATGCCGCAGACATCCAGCGCCCGGTAGCTGAAGCAGACCGGGTCACGCTGCCTGATACGGTAATTGGCAAGATCGCTCAAAGACAGGACGCCGGGATTGCCTTGCGCCCCGCGCACGGTCTGCACGATCCCCTCGGCAATGGGACCCTTGTAGAAGGCATCCGCCCCGCCGCTGGCAATGGCATCGAGGGTTTCGGCATAGGCCGGGTTCTTCAGGATGGCGCCCACCTGCAGCGGGGCGCCGGTGGCGTCGAAGAAGTAGTTGCGCGCCGCCTCATTGCTTTTCAGCCGGTCACCATCTGCTGCAATCAGCACGGCAAGGCGCGGCGATACGGCAAAGCCTTCCGTTGCCAGCTTTGCGGCCGGCTGCAACAGGCTGGCCCACTCTGCACGCCCGTGCTGGCGGTGCACGTCTTCCAGCAGCCGCACGGTGCCCGGCGTGCCGACGGAGCGCCCTCCGATGACCGCCTCCATGAATTTCAGCGGCTGGCCCTCAGCGTCGAGAAAGAGCTTCGGGGTTGCCTCTGCCGGGGCTGTCTCGCGGCCGTCAAAGGTCGTGAGCTGGCCGGTTGCCGCATCGAAGTAGACGAGAAAGGCACCACCGCCGAGACCGGAGCTCTGCGGCTCCACCAGTCCCAGCACCGTCTGGACAGCCACCATGGCGTCGATGGCATTGCCGCCGGAGGCGAGCACGTCCCGGCCGACCTGCACGGCCAGCGGATTGGCCGCTGCCACCATGAATTGCTTTGCCTCGATGCGCGCTGCCGCTGCCGTACCCGTCGCCCGTTCCGGCGCCACGGTATCGGAGGCCTGCTGTGCGGCGCCTGGGCCTATGCCAAGCAACAGCGCCAATGCCACACTTTTGAGGAGTCTTGTTCGCATGGGCCTGATCTTTCCATCCCGGGTGTGCCATCAGCCTAGAGGTCCGGGAAGATCGTTACAAGGGTGCGGTTGCCCGCTATCCGTGTATTTGCTGATCTGTATCATTTTGGGCCGGGAACCCGGTATTTCCGCCCGCCGCCGGGTAAGGCGTTAACGCGCTGCGGCAGCGTCCGGGCGCAGTTTTGTCCTTGGAATGTCAGGCGGTCACTGGTTCCGGGGGGATTTACTTAGGTGAATAAGCACGTGTCATGGTTTCCTGCCGGTCCGCATTTTTCTCTAGGCCGTCAATCGCAATGATAACTTTTCGTGAGATCATGCGACTTGTGGGGTTGGGTAATGCGACGGGATTGGCCGGGGAACGATGGCACTCGCACTGGGCATGGCGTGGAAGCGGCGAACGGGCCAGCGGTTTGGGCTGCGAATGCGGTTTACGCTGTTCGTGGTGCTGCTGTTTGCGTGTCTGACCGCAATTACACTGGTGACGGCCAGCGTCCTTGACTATCAGGACGAGCAGGCCAAGTCCGTTGCTCACGTGCACTCGATCGGGGCCACCGTCAGCCGGCTCGCCGTGCCGCAACTGGCCAACCACCATTATCTGATCCTCTCCCAGGAGCTTGAAAGCATCGCAGCCAGCGGTCTGGTGCAGCAGGCCTATGTCTGGGACCCGCGCCGGACGATCCTTGTCGATTCTGACCCGAAGACCGGGATCTTCGAGCAGCAGGAGATCAGTCCGCTGCTTCTGGCGGCCTATTCCGCCAAGGAGGATCAGACACTTGTCGAGACAGGGCGCATTTCGGTTGCCATGCCGGTCTGGTCCGCCGATGGCAGCACGGTGGCAGGCGCCGTGCTGGTTTCGGCAGAGCGGACGGCGATCACCAGTCAATTGCACAGCATCTGGCTGCGCAATGCCATTGTGTCGGTCTGCCTCCTGGCTGTTGCCGTTCCCGTGCTGCTGCATTTCGGCAATGGCTTCCTGAAGCCGATCAAGCGTCTGACTTCCATCGCCCATCAGGTGAGTGCAGGTGAGTTCGATGTGAAGTTCCCGGTCGAGCGCACCGACGAGATCGGCGTTCTGGCCCGCGCTTACAGGGACATGGTCAGTGAGATCAGCTCCAACATGGAGCAGATCAACAAGCTGGCCTTCACCGATTCCGTCACCGGCCTGCCCAACCGGGAAGCTTTCCGCCAGCATTTCGCCCGCTACATGCGGCAGGCCGATGGCAGCCCGCGGCCGCTGACGGTGATGTTCATCGACCTTGACCGGTTCAAGCGCATCAATGACAGCTACGGTCATGAGTGCGGCGATATTCTCCTGCGCGAAGTGGCCTCCCGCTTTGAAGCGGTGCTGCAGACTTTCGGCCGTTCCGAGACCGGGTTTACGGCGGGCTACGGCATGCAGATCCGCTATCTGGCGCGGCTGGGCGGTGACGAGTTTGCGCTGATCTATCCTGCCGGGGAGGACAGGCGGGACGAGATTCTGGCGCTGGCAGCTGAAATCCTGAAAGCCGTGGAAGAGCCTTGCGATGTGAACGGGCTGCAGCTGTCCATCGGCGCGAGCATCGGGATAGCAAACTTCCCGTCCAACGGGCGCGATTTCAGCGCAATTCTCAAGAATGCTGACATTGCCATGTACGCTGCCAAGAACGCAGGGGGGAGCAGCTGTTTCACTTTTGGCCAGATCGCTGCAGATGTGAAAGCGCAGGAACGGCTCGCTCTGGAAGCCGAATTGCCAATGGCGCTCGCAGCCGGGCAGATTACCGTGTTCTTCCAGCCGAAAGTCTCAGCGGCGACCGGCGAGGTCACGGGGGCGGAAGCTCTTGCGCGCTGGAACCACCCGGAGCGCGGGCTGCTGACACCGGCAGCTTTCATCGCCATTGCCGAGGAAACCGGATTGATCCTGCGCCTCGGCGACAGGATACTTGAGCTGGCTTGCCGTCAGGGGCGGGAGTGGATTGATCAGGGCAAAGGGTTGTCCCTGGCGGTCAATGTCTCGATGCGTCAGCTGGAATGGCCGGAGTTCCCCTCACGCGTGCTGGAGATTCTGGACCGGACGGGCTTCCCGCCTTCGCTTCTGGAGCTGGAAGTTACGGAGAGCGTCGCCATGGCCGATCCGGAGCGGGTGCGCAGTGCTACAGAGCGCCTGCGCATGGCCGGAATCCGCTTTGCCATTGATGACTTCGGCACCGGCTATTCCAGCCTTGCCCATCTTCAGCGCATGCCCTTCGACACCTTCAAGATCGACCGCTCCTTCGTGGCCGGCCTTGGCGAGGACAAGAGCAATCGCGCCATCGTCCAGACCATTCTGGCCATGGCACAGAGCCTTGACTATGACGTGGTGGCAGAAGGGGTTGAGACCGAGTTCCAGCTCGACTTCCTGCGCCTGTCCGGCTGCAAGACCGTGCAGGGCTATCTGCTCGGCAAGCCGATGGCGGCTGAGACCTTCATCAAGTGGCGGGCCGCGCATGAGGGGGAGGGGTGTGAAGATCTGCCCGCCCTGGCCTCGTCCTCCACTGTGCCGATGGAAAACGCCGGCGGGACTGCCATTCACGCGGCCTGACGGATGGGCCCTCTCCTCAAGGCGCCGCTGCAAGCCCCCGCTTGCTGACGCTCTGCCGGAAGCTGCGCGCGCTGGTGCTGGCCAGCAGGATCACCGGAACAAGCCCTGTTACAACGATCGCCAGAGCCGGCAGGGCTGCCTCCTCGAAGGCCTCGCGCGATGCCGCTTCGTAGACGCTCGTCGCCAGGGTGTTGAAGTTGAACGGCCGCAGCAGGATCGTTGCGGGCAGTTCCTTCATGCAGTCAACAAAGGTGATGAGCAGCGCCGACAGCAGCACCGGGCGCAGCAGCGGCATGTGTACTTCGCCCAGAATGCGCGTTGAACCGCGCCCCAGCGTGCGCGCTGCCATGTCGAGGTTGGGCGAAATCTTGCCGAAGCCGCCTTCCACCTGTCCATGCGCCACCGCGAGAAAACGGCAGAGATAGGCGTAGACGAGTGCGGTCCCGGACCCGATCAGCAGCAGGCCCGTGCCGAAGCCGAACATCTGCTTCATCATAGCGTCAATGGCGTTATCGAGGCTGGCGAGCGGAATGAGGATGCCTACGGCAAGCACGGTGCCCGGCACCGCATACCCGATTGAAGCGATGCGGCCGCTCATGTACAGCAGCTTCGACTTGTGCAGCCTGGCTGCATAGACAAGCGTGATGGCAAGGCCGGTGATGAGGCTGGAGGCGATGAGCGCCATCACCACGCTGTTGCGCACCGCCAGCAGGAATGCCGGATCCTGTGCCTGTTCAAGGCGGCGGAACGCCTGGCCGGCCAGCATGCTCGCCGGGACGATGAAGCCGAGCACAATCGGAAGGGCGCAGACGGCTATGGCCAGCAGCGCGCGTGGGCCGGTGAGCTGGTAACGCGCCGGGGCGTGGTGCTTGCCCCGGCTGCTGTCGAAGCGCAGATGCCGCCGGGCGCGCCGCTCAAGCGCCAGCAGAATCACGACGATGATCAGCATGGCGCAGGCAAGCTGCGCGGCTCCGGCAAGGTTCGAGCGGTTCAGCCAGGTGTCGTAGATAGAGAAGGTCAGCGTCCGCACGCCGAAGAAGGTGACGGCGCCGATGTCGTTGAGGCATTCCATCAGGGCAAGGGCGATGCCGGCGGCAATGGCCGGACGCGACAGCGGCAGGGCAACACGCAGGAAAAGCCGCAGCGGCCCGGCTCCCAGCGTGCGCCCCACGTCCAGTGCGCTGGCGGATTGCAGCAGAAAGCTCGCCCGGGCCGAGAGATAGACATAAGGGTAGAGCACCGCGCTCATCACGAAGATGGCGCCGCCCAGCGAGCGGATCTCCGGGAACCAGTAGTCCCGTGCCGTCCGGAAGCCGAAGATGGCCCTGACCGTGCTCTGCACGGGGCCGGAATAGGCCATCACGTCCACATAGGCAAAGGCGATGATGTAGGTCGGCACAGCCAGCGGGATCAGCAGCGCCCAGTCAAACAGGCGCCGTCCGGGAAATCGGCACATGGTGACAAGCCATGCGGTGATGACGCCCGTCACGCCGGTCAGGACGCCCACGCCCAGCAGCAGCAGGGCGGTCGTCTGCAGGGCGCGCGGCAGGACAGTGGAGAACAGATGGCTCCAGTTGCCACCGGAAGACTCCAGCGCCATCAGGAACAGCGCCGCGACAGGCATGAGGATCAGGACAGCGGAAAGAATGGCTGAGATCAGCCAGATCCGGTCTTTTCTGGGGGCTGCGTTCATGCGCGCTCTTGTCGGGGCTCTTCTGGATGGACCGGCATCTTCACGCCGCGTCATAGCACATCACGGGACGGCAAATGCAAGCAGGGTGCCGGAAATAATCTTCCGGCACCCCTCTTGATCAGCCCAGGTCAGGCGGTCAGGACTTCGGGCCTTCGTCGAAGGCAACCTTGTCGACCAGTTCGCTGGCTTCCTTGCGGAACTTCGCCACTTCCGAGAGCGGCAGGCTGTCAGCCTTCAATTCGCCCCAGGACTTGACCAGATCGGACGGCTCCACACCCGGGGTGACCGGATATTCGAAGTTCGCTTCGGCGTAGATCTTCTGGGCCTGGCCGGTGGTCAGGAACTCGATCAGCTTGACCGCATTGTCCTTGTTCGGCGCATGCTTGGCCATCACGACGCCGGAGATGTTGACATGTGCGCCGCGGTCAGCGGCATTCGGGAACAGGATCTTGGCAGAGGCTGCCCATTCCTTCTGTTCCGGCTCCTTCTCGTTGTTCATCATGGCACCCATGTAATAGGTGTTGCCAAGCGCCAGATCGCACTCGCCATTCATGATGCCCTGAACCTGGGACCGGTCGTTGCCGGCCGGCTTGCGGGCGAGATTGTCGCGCAGGCCAACAAGCCACTTCTCGGTCTCTTCAGCGCCCTTGTTGGCGATCATCGAAGCGACGAGGCCAATGGTGTAGACGTGCTGGCCCGAACGGGTGCAGATCTTGCCCTTCCACTTCGGGTCGGCGAGTTCCTCATAGGTGATCGTGTCCTGTTCGACACGGTCCTTCGAGGCATAAACGATACGGGCGCGCGACGTCAGGCCGATCCAGTGGCCTTCCGGATCACGGAATGCAGCCGGGATATCGTTGGCAACCAGTTCCGAAACGACCGGCTGGGTGATGCCTGCCTGCTTGGCGCCATCAAGGCGGCCAATGTCAACGGTCAGCAGCACGTCGGCGGGGGAGTTTGCACCCTCGGCCGCAATGCGCTCTTCCAGGCCTTCGCTGGCGAAGATGACATTGGTCTTGATGCCGGTTTCTGCCGTAAAGGCATCGAGCAGCGGCTGAATAAGCGTGGGCTGGCGATAGGAATAGATGTTCACCTCGCCATCGGCGACAGCAGCCGTGGAAGCGGTTGCAGCAAGAAGTGCTGCCAGCAGGCTGGTGCGGGCAAGGGAATTCATCTTCGTCAGTCTCATTGTAATCCTCCGGTCTGCAGAAATGACATTCCGCATAACTTGTCTCAGGCGGCCACCTGAGGCGCGCGAAATATGAGTTTTAAACTCCTGTATGTCAACAAGTCTATTAAATCAATAAGTTAGAATGATTCTAAAAGTGGACGCTGAAACTCCCCTTTTCTTCGGAGCGGCAAGGCTGCCTTTGTCATGCATTCAACCCGCGGTTGGATGCGCGCGGGAGGCGTTCAGGCTTCCCGTCCCTCTAACCTTTGGAAAATGCAGGTGCCGCAGCGATATCTGCTGCCGCCATAGGCCTGTGTCCCGTGGATTTCCGGGCAGGCCCTGAGAGCAGGTTGCAGACCCTTTGCCGCAGGTGCGGAAGGCGGATCACGAAAGCGTGAAAAGAAAAACCCCGGACGCAGAAGCGTCCGGGGCTTGAATTCAGCCTGGCCTGAAAGCGTCAGGCCATCGCGCGAGGCTGCCTCAGGCTGCCTTCAGGTCCTTGAAGGACTTCTCGACAGCTTCCTTGACCGGCGCGGTAACGTCGGTGGTCAGCTTGGTCGCGAATTCCTGCATGTCCTTGGCCTGGGCGCTCAGCGTGTCGAACTGCTGGCGGGCGAAGGTGGACTGCAGCTCGATGGCTTCAGCAACGGTCTTCACCGACATCAGGTCCTTGATGAAGGAGAAGGTGGCGTCGGTGTTGGTCTTGGCAGCGTCGAGAGCCTTCATGTTGAACTCGACAACGCCCTGACGGGAGGTCTCGAAGGTGTCTTCGAGCAGGTCGGTCGCCTCTTCTGCGGCGGACTTCACCTTGGTGTAGGCGTCGCGGGCCTGTTCGATGCCTTTTTCGGTCATTTCACGGACCATGGCGGGAACTTCGATCTTGGGCATGGCAAAAGCCTCGAATTCAGCAAAGGGGGAAGCGGCAGTGGCCGGCTTGGTGGTCTTGGTGGCACGCGCCTTCGGCGCAGCCTTGGCCGGGGTCTCCGGCGTCAACATTTCGCTCATGTGTCATCTCCTGCTTGGGCCGGAGTCGATCACGTGACAATCGCACCCGGCATGAGGGCGGCAGGCCCGTATGGCCCCGCCCTCGTCATCCGCATGCTTAATATAGGTGAGGTTTTGCTGCATTGCAATATTATTTTGCACTGCACAAAAATCCGGTAAGCCATAGCGTCTCCTGCATCGCTGCAAGAGCTGGTACGGGATCTTCTGTGCAAGGAACCCGGCAAGAGCCAAAGAGTTCCGCAGCGGGAGCGCCCAGGCCTTCAATCCGGAAACCGGCTGGTTCCGTGCTGAAAGGCGCGGGCGGTGTGTTGTTATTCCTTCACGGCCTTGGCGGCGTCCTGAGCGGCGCGGGTGGCTGTGTCGCTGAGGTCACGCGCCTGTTCGCCAAGCTGTTCCATCTGGCGGCGCAGATAGTCCTGCTGCAGCTTCATCATTTCTTCCACGTCCTTGGCCCGCACCATCTGCTGGGCGAAGCGGAAGGCCGCATCCACGTGCTCTTCGGCGTAGCTGAGGGTCTTGCGGTTGATGTCGGATGCGCCGGACTGCACCACTGTGGCGGAGCCTTCAACATTCGAAACCGTCTTGTGGGTCAGGGAGATGAAGTCGTCAAAGGCCTTGCGGGCCTGATCAACGCTCTTCTCGGCAAAGTCGCGCATCTGATCGGGAATCTCGAACGTGTTCTTGTCCGCAGCCATGTGGTATCACTCCCCTGTGTTTCACTCGGCGGGGCGCAAGTGCCTGATGCCGCAGTGCCGCAACTCCCTGAGGTCTGCGGACTGGTTTCCATCTGCACTGCACGATGTCCCCGTGGAAGGATCAAAACACGCGGGGGCGCCGTTAGGCAAGTCTCGCGTCCCACGGGTTTGAAAAATACGGAATTTCCCGCAGAGCGTGTAGTGTCAGCTGTCCTGCGTTGCACGGCCGCCGGGCAGAGCGTTCAAATTGGAACACCGGTGTTATGGTCTTGTTTACCCTGAGATAACAAGGCCGTGGACGCAGCCGGATGACGCCTCCGGATTAACCACAAGGCAAGGCCGTTCCTGCGATTGGGGGCTCTGGCGTGGACGCTGGCTGGCTTTGACGGTATTTAACTAGATATTTACCGAAAGGCCCCGGCTGACCACGCATGTTTTTGCTGGCCTGAGACCGTCCGGGTTCGCAGGTTCCTTTCCGGCGTAGTGGAGTTGACCCATGGACGAGCACCTGACGACCTTTCTGGAGCTCGGCAGCCTGGCCCCGGTGGCACGGCTGGCAGGCTCCGGCCGTCCAGCATGGATCTGGAACGCAGCGGCGGACAGCATTCTGTGGGCCAATGCCGCAGGCGCGGCCTTCTTTGATGCCTCTTCCGCCGAAGACCTGGGGCAGGTGCCGGGACTTGAGCGTTCCCAGGCGCGCCCGCATCTGGCGCGGATCGCGGCTGATGGCCCGGTTGGCAAGCCGGTGCTGGAGCGGCTGCGCTTCTACAAGGGCCTGCGCGCCATTCTGCTCACCTGCCAGTGCCAGCGGCTGGAACTGCCGGACGGCAGCTACGGCGCCCTGATTGCTGCCGTCGATGGGGCCGAGGCGCCGGGCGATGCGCTGGCGGCCTATGCCAGCCTGTTGCAGGGGCCGGAGCACAGCGCCTTCATGCTGGACGCAAACGGCACTGTTCTGGCTGCTGCCGGGGTGCTTGGCGCGAGGCTGACGGCCGGAGAGGCGGCGGGGTTCGAGCCGGACACTGGCACCTTGATGATTGCGGGCGCCTTTCACGATGCCCTGCGCCTGCCGCTTGCCGATGGCCGCAGCCTGATGCTGGTTGATGACCAGCCACTGGATCTTGATGCCCCGGATGAGGTTGAGACGGCAGCTGCCACAGTTGAGGCTGGCGGGTCTGAGGCCGTTGAGCTGACCGCAGAAGAGAATGCCCGGAGCGGGGAAACAGCGCCCGAAGAGGCTGCAGAGGCTGCAGAGGCTGCCGCTCCGCAGCCCGTTGAAGAGCCGGTGACTGTTTCCGGGCCGCCCGTCACGGAAGCCGCTGAAACGCCCGTCGAAGATGCCCCGGCAGCTGAAACGCCCGCGCGTTTCGAGCACCGGGAGCGCTCCGTCCGTTTTGCCTGGAAGATGGATGTGGACCAGCGTTTTACCTTTGTCTCGCCGGAGTTCACCGATGCGCTTGGCCCGGATGCAGGCGCCATCACCGGCATGACCTGGTCCGAGGTTGCCGAACGCTTTGGCCTTGATCCGCGCGGCAGCATTGCCCGTGCCCTGCTGCGACGCGACACCTGGAGCGGCAAGACGCTGGACTGGCCCGTCGATGGCGGGCGTCTGCGGGTGCCGGTGGATATGGCGGCACTGCCTGCCTTTGACCGCCGGCGCGTTTTTGAAGGCTATCGCGGCTTTGGCGTGGTGCGCCTTGGCGACGCAGAGCCTCAGGCGGAGGCACCTGCGCAGGCCATGCCGCTGGCAACGGAAGCCGCTGAAAGCCCAGAGCCTGCCGCCGTAGAGCCTGCCGCCGCAGAACCCGCCGTTGAAACGGCTCCAGTTGCTGACCTGACGTCTGAGGTGGAAGCTGTCGAGGCTCTGCCGGAAGTCATTCTTGCGCGCGTGCCGGAATTGACTGATGAGGCCGGGGCCGAAGACGAGGCGGAAGATGCCGGTCCCGTTGCTGACGAGGCCATAGAGCCCGAGCCTGAAGCTGCGTCCGAACCTGAAGCCGTTTCCGCCGCTGAGGAGATGGCGCCGGAGACTGATCAGCCCGAAGAGGATGATGCGCCTGAAGAAGATGCGCGTCCGCTGGCCGTAGCGTCAGCATCTGCGGCACACAGCTGGATCGAGGATATCAAGGCAACGACCGCGGCCCGCAAGGCGGATGCGCCGCGTGAAGCGGATCTTTTTGGCGATGCGCCGAAGGTCGGTATCACCGGTGATCAGCCGCTGAAGCCGAAGGAAATCGAGAAGGCGGTGCGTACGCTCGCCCGTGAGTTTGATGCCGCTGTCGAGCGCCGGGCTGCGGCCCGTGAAGCCGCCAATGCAGCGGCCAGTGCGGAGCCGCGTGCCTACCGCCAGAAAGTGGAAGACCCCCTCTCGGAAGAGACGGCCGCCGAGGCCGCGCCGGAAGAGGCCGTCCCGCAGCCGGAAGCAACGGTGCAGGACGCAGCCCCGGAGGCTTTGGCTCTGCCGGACACCGGTTTCGCAGCCGGGGAAGAGGCCGCTGACGCCGCTGAAGACGTGACCGTCGTTGAGGCGGAGGTTGACGCTGAAGCGGCTTCTGAAACCGGAGCTGCCGAAGCTCAGGACGAACCTGCCCTTGAAGAGGACGCTGACGTCCGGCAGGACGAAGCTCCGGCGCCGGTGGCTGACGAGGCCGGTGACAGCGTTGCCGGCGAGGCTGCAGAGGCAGCCCCTGCGGCGGATGATTTTGCAGCGCTGGAACAGGCGATGCAGATTGCCACCGCAGAGCCGGTGGCGCAGCCAGAACCGGAAGGTGAAGCGGCTGCCGTTGCCGAACCTCAGCCTGAACCTGCCGCCCAGCCGCGTCCCGACAGCCGCGTCGTGCCTTTCACCGGCAAGCCCACCCGCGTGGTGCCGGTGGATGCCTCGCGCCTGACCAAGCCGGAGCGGGCGGCCTTCCGCAAGATTGCCGAAGCGCTGGGCGCAAGGCTTGAAGGTGACTTCGGCCTTGATGACGATACGGAAGAGGAGATTGCGGAGGCCGCTGCCCGGCTGCGTCCGGTCGCCCCGCCTGCCGCCCCCGTCGATCCGCGCCTTCTGGACCGGCTGCCCATCGGCATTGCCATCGTCCGCGACCGCGAGGTGCTCTACACCAACGAGACGCTGCTGGCGCTGCTCGGCTATCCCAATCTGGAAGCTCTGGACGAGGCAGGCGGCTTCGAGGCGCTGTTTGCCGGTCCCGATCATCTGCCGGGTGACCGGCTGGAAGGCACGCTGGATGAGACCATGAAGCTGCGGCTGGCCGATGGCCGGCTGAAGCCGGTCTTTGCCCGCATGCACACCGTGCCGTGGAATGGCGGGCGCGGGCTGATGGTTTCCATCATCGAATGCCGCCAGCCGCCGGCCGGCGAGGCGTCTCCGGCGCCTGCTGCTGCCGTGGCCGCCCAGCCCTCTGCCATTCCGGCGCATGTGGAGCGGGAGCTTGCCCGTGCCCGCGAGCAGATTGCCGAGATGGACACGATCCTCGAAACGGCGACGGACGGCGTCTTGCTGCTGGACCGGTTCGGCACCATTCTCAAGGCGAATGGCTCTGCCGAAGCGCTGTTCGGGGCCGCGCGCGTCGATATCACCGGTGCGCCGCTGACCGAATTTCTCGCCCCTGAGAGCCACCGCTCGGCCCTGGATTATCTTGATGGCCTGTCCCGCAACGGCGTGGCCAGCGTGCTCAACGACGGGCGCGAGGTGATTGGCCGGGTGTCCTCCGGCGGGCTCATTCCGCTGTTCATGACCATCGGCCGGCTGGGGCAGGGCAATGATACGCTGAAGTTCTGTGCGGTGCTGCGCGACATCACCCAGTGGAAGGCGGCTGAGGAAGAACTGACCAAGGCCAAGCGCCAGGCGGAAACCGCCAGCTCGCAGAAGTCGGATTTCCTTGCCAAGATCAGTCACGAGATCCGCACTCCGCTCAATGCCATAATCGGCTTCTCGGAAGTGATGATGGAGGAGCGTTTCGGCGCCATCGGCAACGAGCGCTACAAGGAATATCTGAAGGATATCCGCACGTCCGGCTCGCACATCATGAGCCTGATCAACGATCTTCTCGACCTGTCGAAGATCGAGGCGGGCAAGATGGACCTGACCTTCGCCGCCGTCTCCGTCAACGAGATCGTGCGCGAATGCGTGGCCCTGATGCAGCCGCAGGCGAACCGGGAGCGGGTGATCATCCGCGCCAGCCTGCCGGTCACGGTGCCCAATGTGGTGGCGGACCTGCGCTCCCTGCGCCAGATCGTGCTGAACCTTCTGTCCAACGCCATCAAGTTCAACCGCTCCGGCGGGCAGGTGATCGTGTCCTCGGCGCTGGAGCCCACGGGCGAGGTGGCGCTGCGGGTGCGCGATACGGGCACGGGCATGAATGCCAAGGATCTGGCCGCCGCGCTGGAGCCCTTCCGCCAGCTTCACACCGCCCGCCCCGGCAGCGGCACCGGCCTTGGCCTGCCGCTGACCAAGGCGCTGGTGGAGGCCAACCGCGCCGCCTTCCGCATCGACAGCGTGCCGGACCAGGGCACGCTGGTGGAAGTCATCTTCCCGCCCCAGCGCGTGCTGGCAGAGTGACCTGACCTTGCAACTGAGCGATGGTGTTGAATACCTCTCCTTCGTCTTCCCGGACGACAGCGAAGCGGAGATCCGGGATGACGCAGGAGAGGTAGCGGTTGTGTAGGGAAATGGAGCTCCGCAGGTCTGCGGCTTGTCCGGCTTGCCCACAGGGCAGGCGCCTCCATGTTGATGACGCTGCTTTTTTGCTTGCCGCCGCAGGAAAGCTCGATTAGAAGACCGCTTGCAAAGACGGACCGCAGCGCTGACGGTCCGCGCCGTTGTTTTGCTGGCCAAGGGCCTCGAACTTTCGGAAGCGCTGATGCGGGAGGCTTGCCCTCTCAGCCCGTGCAGACGTAGCTCAGTTGGTTAGAGCGTCGGATTGTGGCTCCGAAGGTCGGTGGTTCGAATCCACCCGTCTGTACCACTTGTTTTCCATTGATCATGTGTATGAAGCGCCCTTGCGGCGGCGTTCCGCATTTTCAGTGCGCTGCCTCCCACTCCTGCGTCGCCCCGGACAAGCGCAGCGCGATCCGGGGTCTACTCATTTCCAGAGAATTGCCGTGTTGCCCGTCCGGGCAAGGCCAACGCTCGATGAGATTGACTCATCGAGCGTTGGTTAAGCCCGTGCGGCGCTTGAGCATTTTCAAGGCGTGATGCGTCAGCATCTCAGAGCCTTGGTATAGTAGCGGCATTGCTGCTTCTGCTCCGCCGAGCGCCTTTGCGCTTCGCAACAACCTGACCGCTCTGCGAGTGAGTGGTTCCCGGATCTCCGCTTCGCTGCGTCCGGGACGACAGCGTGAGCGTGTTGAGAGGCAAGGCCTCACCTCGCAACAAAAAACGCCGCAGGGCTAAGCTGCGGCGTTCTGATGTGTCTTCCGAAAAGCCTCAGGCTTCCAGTATTTCCGTGGCTTCGATCTTGATGTCGAAGCCTTCGAGGCCGACGTAGTGGCGCTCGCGGGAGGAGAGGAGGCGGATGGAGGTGACGCCGAGATCCTTGAGGATCTGCGCGCCGATGCCAACCTCGCGCCACTGTTCCTGCCGCACCTGCGCCGAACCGTGCTCTTCAAACTCGGCAGCTTCCAGATCCGTGCGCTGGCGGCGGGACTGGCGGGCAACGCCTACCGAGCCCTCGCGCAGGAACACGATGACACCGCGCCCCCGGTCCGCAAAGCTCTTCATCACCGCGTCGAGCGGCTGGGCAGCGCCGAACACATCGTCCAGAACCGACTCCAGTTGCAGGCGCACAGGCACGCTGCGCCCGTCGAGGATGTCGCCATAGACGATGGCGACATGGTGCATCGGGTCATAGGGCGTGGAATAGGTGACCGCATAGGCGGGGCCTGCCACGGTCTGGATCGGCTGCTCGTTGACGCGCTCGATCAGCTTTTCCGTGCGCTGGCGCCAGGCGATGAGATCCGACACGGACACCATCTTGAGGTCGTGCTCGGCGGCAAATTCGGCCACCTGCGTGCCGCGCTTGACGGTGCCGTCATCGTTGACCAGTTCCGAAATGACGCCCACCTGCTCGAGCCCGGCCAGGCGGCACAGGTCCACGGCGGCTTCCGTATGGCCGGAGCGGATCAGCACGCCGCCTTCCTTGGCGATCAGCGGGAAGATGTGGCCGGGGCGGACGAAATCGGACGGTCCGGCATTCGGGTTCGCCAGTCCGCGCACCGTGGCGCAGCGCTCATCCGCCGAAATGCCTGTGGTCAGGCCGTGGCGGTAGTCGACGGAAATGGTGAAGGCGGTCGACAGCGGCGCGTCATTGTTCGAGACCATCGGGTCAAGGCGCAGGCGCTTGGCGGCGGCCAGGGTCATCGGCGCGCAGACGATGCCGGAGGTGTGGCGCACGATGAAGGCCATCTGCTCCGGCGTCACCTTGGTGGCGGCAACGATCAGATCGCCTTCGTTCTCGCGGTCGTCGTCATCGGTGACGACAACCATTTCGCCGCGCTCAAAGGCACGGATCGCTTCGGCTACACGGGCCTGGGACACGGGATGCTCCTTGGTGATGGAAAGGCCGAGAAAGTCATTGGGCGTGACGCCGCCGCCGGTTGCCTCGGCAATCTTGCGTGCCATGTCACGCGATACCCAGGCGCCGGGATCGTTGCACAGAGCCGTCACCGAAGCCGGTGACAGGCCAGCCCGCCGCGCAAATGCGCTGCGGCTTTCTCCGTTTGCTGCAAGCCAATGATCTAGTCTCATGCGCTGACGCTAGCGCATCGCGCTTTCAGCCGCAAGGAAAAGAACATCCTGTTTTCAGTGTCGCTGAAAGATTATCCAACCTGTCCGCGATGGCGCAGGAAATGGTCCGCCAGCACGCAGGCCATCATTGCCTCGCCCACGGGCACGGCGCGGATGCCGACGCAGGGGTCGTGGCGGCCCTTGGTCATCACATCCACTTCGTCCCCCTGCCGCGTCACCGACTGGCGCGTGGTGAGGATGGAGGAGGTGGGCTTCACCGCAAAGCGCGCCACGATCGGCTCGCCCGAGGAAATGCCGCCCAGAATGCCGCCAGCGTGATTGGAGAGGAACAGCGGGCGGGCATTGCCGGCGCGCATTTCGTCAGCGTTCTCCTCGCCCGTCAGGCTCGCCGCATCAAAGCCGTTGCCGATCTCCACGGCCTTCACCGCGTTGATGGACATGAGCGCGCTGGCGATGTCCTGGTCCAGCTTGCCATAGAGCGGGGCGCCAAGGCCTGCAGGCACGCCTTCGGCCACCACCTCTATCACCGCGCCAACGGAAGAGCCGGCCTTGCGGATGCCGTCGAGATAATCCGCGTAAAACGCTGCCATCTTCGCGTCGGGGCAGAAGAAGGGGTTGTTGTCCACTTCCGCCCAGTCCCAGTTGTTGCGGTCGATCTTGTGCGGGCCCATCTGCACCAGCGCGGCGCGGATGGTGACATTCGGGATGATCTTGCGGGCAACGGCGCCGGCGGCAACGCGCATGGCGGTTTCGCGGGCCGAAGAGCGGCCGCCGCCACGGTAGTCACGGATGCCGTATTTAGCATCATAGGTGTAATCGGCGTGGCCGGGACGGTAGCGGTCCTTGATCTCGGAATAGTCCTTGGAGCGCTGGTCCGTGTTTTCCACATAGAGGGAAATCGGCGTGCCGGTGGTCTTCTGCACGCCATCCTCATCCACCATCACGCCGGAGAGGATCTTCACCTCGTCCGGCTCGCGGCGCTGGGTGGTGAAGCGGTTCTGGCCGGGCTTGCGCTTGTCCATGAAGCCCTGAATGTCGGCTTCCGTCAGCGGGATCAGCGGCGGGCAGCCATCCACGACGCAGCCGATCGCCGGCCCATGGCTTTCGCCCCAGGTGGTGAAACGGAAGAGGTGGCCGAAGGAATTGTGCGACATGGAAAGCCTGTGGCTGATCGTAACAGTTCTGGGGCCAGTGTCTTAGGTGGGAAATGCCCCGCGGTCAAATGGCCTGCGCGTCCTGAAGCTGCTGCTGCCGCTCCTTGAAGGCCCTTGCGGCAACGGAGAGCCCGCCATCGGCGCCATCCACGAAATGCACGTGCTGGCGCCCGGCCATGTCGGAGACAAGGCAGGTCATCAGCGCGGTGTCTGACTGATGCAGGCCATAGATGATGCGCCCGGCAGCGAACTCCGCCTGCAGAAACGCCTTGAGGCCGTTGATCTGCTGCTCGTTCAGGTCCAGCACCAGCCGCAGCGTGTCATCGAACTTGCGGTAGTCGGTGTTGGTCAGCATGTCCTGCATGTATTCTGAAGGTTTAAGCGGCCCGATGGCCCAGCCGGTCCAGCGGGAAAAGCGCACGGCGGCCACGCCGAGAATGATCTTCAGCACCTCTTTCAGGCGGAGCTTGCCGCCGCCGAGCAGTCTGGCTTCCCGGGTCAGGGTGTCCGGAGCTGTTCGCAGGGACAGGGCTTGCGGCGTGACGGGGGCCTCCGGCATCTGCGCTGCCTGCGGGTCGCTGCCCGTTGCCTGGCGCAGGCCGCTCATCAGGGTCTTGAGCGCTGCCGGATCGCTCGTCGTGGCTGGCCGCACCATCAGGCTGACCATCTGCCCATGGCGGGAGGGCAGGGGCTCCCAGCGGCAGGAAAAGCCGGTGAGATCGGGATCGGCAGGGGCCTCGACGCCGGAGAGGAAGGGGCGCACCGCGTCCGGATCCTTCAGGATGGTTTCCGCAAGCTGCAGCCCGTCGCCGGAGAACATGGCCAGATAATTGCCGGGGCTCAGCTCGAACTTGCGCACCAGCACATCCGTGCCACGGGCGCGCAACACGCTGACGGGGATGAGCGCCGTGCGCAGATCCAGCGCAAAGACCTGTCCGGCCAGCCGGGCGACACCGGCCAGCGCCTCGGCTGCAACGCCGCGCGCTTCCGGCGGCACCAGCACGGTGGCACCATCGCCGCCGAAGACGAAGGGCACCTGATCGACGCCGAGCTTGTTGGTGAGGGCGGAAATCACCGCCACACCCACCATGTTCACATCCTTGTAGCGCCCGGCGGCAATGGCTGCGGTGGACTGCAGGATGTCGGCGATGCAGACGATCCAGTCATCGGGAACCGGGGCATAGCCGCCTGCATCGGCGACACCGGCAAACTCCGTGAAGGCCGGCAGGAGGGCATAAAAACTCGCGGGACTGCCGGTCTCTGCGCCGATTTTCATGATGGTGCCATGCCTTCCTCCGGTGATATCCCGATCCTGCCAAGAAAACGCCTTCAGTTTCCCTTACAGGTTTGCTTAAAGTCGTGCCGGTGCTTCGCATGCTGACATAGGCAGGTCATGGAATGCGGGCAAGGACTGGACGGCCAAACCTTCGGATGCCCTACCCATGGCGAACCTGCCATGAGCGGCCGGCACCCGCCGAGAGACCGGAGAAGAGAATGAAGCATGTGCGTGCAGGTTTGATCGCCCTTGGCCTGTTTGGGCTGGTAAGTTCGGCAGCTCTCGCTGACGAAGCGACCGGGGAGATCGCCCAGATCAACGTGGACACCGCCACCATCACCATGACCGACGGGACGACCTACACCTTCCCGGTGGATTTCTTCGTCGATGACATCAAGCCGGGCCAGAAGGTGCGCGTCTTCTATGACGTCGAGGGCGGCCAGCGGAAGCTCTACGATCTGCAGATCGAAAGCTGAGGGCAGCCTCTCAGATCAGGCTGAGCTTTCCGTCTTTCCACAGATAGACAACATCCTGAGGCACATCGAGCCTCGGGATTTCGGATGGCTGCAGGTCTTCCAGCAGGCCGCGCAGCACGCGGATCACGCCGCCATGGATGACGGAGACCGAGGGCGCCGTCTGCTCGGCCAGCCAGCCGCTGATTCGCTGCGATAGCATGGCGTAGCTTTCGCCCTGCGGCGGCACGAAGCCCCACTTGTCGGACCGGCGCTGCGCAACAAGCTCGGGATCGCTCGCCGCCAGTTCCTCAAGGGTGCGCCCTTCCCAATCTCCGAAGGTGATTTCCTTGACGCGGGGCTCCAGCTCATAGCCTCCGGCGGGCAGGCCCATGGCCTCGCGCATCAGATCCATGGTCTCGCGGGTGCGGCCGAGGGGCGAGGCGATGAAGCGCAGTTCCGCCGGATCAATGCCCCCATGCGCCAGGAACGAGGCCAATGCCTTGCCGTTGCGGCGGGCCTGACTACGGCCTGTGTCATTGAGTGGAATGTCTTTCTGGCCCTGCATCCGGCCTTCCGCGTTCCAGTCGGTCTGGCCGTGACGGATGAAGATGAGCAGTGTGGAAACTTGCAGCTTCATGCGGAGCGTTCCGGTCTCGGTGAGGTCGGC
This sequence comes from Pannonibacter sp. I15F10I1, assembly GCF_900185665.1. NCBI lineage: Bacteria > Pseudomonadati > Pseudomonadota > Alphaproteobacteria > Hyphomicrobiales > Stappiaceae > Pannonibacter > Pannonibacter sp. I15F10I1. The sequence continues at coordinate 127,493 of NZ_FYAN01000029.1, read as the reverse complement.
CATAAGGTCTCTTTCGGGAAGATACGCAGCGGGCGGGGCACTGGATGCTGCTGTGCGAGAATGCCATGGCTTTGTAAACGAGGCATGTGCCCGGCGGAAGCGGCCCGGTAAATTTTGCGAGACCGGAATGCGGGTAGTCCAAATGCAAAAAGGGCACCCGGTGGGGTGCCCTTTCAATCCTGCTTCAGGTCCCGGACCTGAAGATCACTCCTTGACCACCGAAATATCCGGTGCGTCCACGGCCTTCATGCCGACGACGTGGTAGCCGCAGTCCACATGCTGCACTTCGCCGGTGATGCCACGGCCAAGGTCGGACAGGAGGAACATGGCCGCATCGCCCACTTCCTCGATGGTGACCGTGCGGCGCAGCGGGGCGTTGTATTCGTTCCACTTCAGAATGTAGCGGAAGTCGCCGATGCCGGAGGCGGCGAGCGTCTTGATCGGACCGGCGGAGATCGCGTTGACGCGGATGTTCTGCGGGCCGAGGTCTGCCGCCAGATACTTGACGCTGGCTTCCAGAGCCGCCTTGGCAACGCCCATGACGTTGTAGTGCGGCATCACCTTTTCGGCGCCGTAATAGGTCAGCGTCAGCACGGAGCCGCCATCGGTCATCAGCTTTTCGGCGCGCTGGGTGACAGCGGTGAGCGAATAGACCGAAATGTCCATGGTGCGGGCGAAGTTGCCCGGCGTGGTGTCCACATAGCGGCCGGTCAGCTCTTCCTTGTCGGAGAAGGCGATGGCGTGGACGAGGAAGTCGAGCTTGCCCCAGGTCTTTTCCAGATGGGCGAACACGTCGTCAATGCTGGCAGCGTCGGTGACGTCGCAATGGCCGGCGACGATGGCGCCCAGCTGTTCGGCCAGCGGCTCGACGCGCTTCTTAAGGGCCTCGCCCTGGTAGGTGAGGGCGATTTCAGCGCCTGCATCCGAGAGGGCCTTGGCGATACCCCAGGCAATCGACCGGTTGTTGGCAACGCCCATCACGAGGCCGCGTTTGCCTTTCATCAGTCCGTGCGTTTCCGCCATGTTTTTCTCCAGATGACTTCCTTAACCGTCTGCCCGGCGGGCTGGCTTCCTATGGCACACGCGGTTCCCCGCTTCAAGTCTGCTGCCGCGCCTGTGGCAAAGCTCCGGCTGGACCGGCGGCCTGCGATATGATAGCGGCGCGCTGTCGTCAGTTTTGCCCCTGCCGGGGCCGGACCTTCAGGGAGCCCGTCATGGCCGATACTGCCCACGCCGCCCGCTTTGCCGAAATCATCGGCGCTGCCAATGTTCTGACTGCTGCCTCAGACAAGGCGCCCTACCTCGTGGAGTGGCGCGATCTTTATCAGGGCGTGACGCCCATGGTGCTGCGTCCCGGTTCGACGGCAGAGGTCAGCGCGGTGCTGCGCTATGCCGATGAGCAGGGGCTCAAGATCGTGCCGCAGGGCGGCAACACCGGCCTCGTCGGTGGCCAGATCCCGCAGGAATCCGGGGATGAGATCGTCCTTTCGCTCGGCCGGCTCAACAAGGTGCGCAACGTCGATCCGGACGGTTTCACCATCACGGTGGAGTCCGGCGTGGTGCTGGAAGCGCTGCAGCGCGAGGCGGAAAAGGTCGACCGGCTGTTCCCGCTTTCGCTCGGCGCGCAGGGCTCCTGCCAGGTCGGCGGCAACCTCTCCACCAACGCCGGCGGCACCGCGGTTCTGGCCTATGGCAACAGCCGCGATCTGGTTCTCGGCCTCGAAGTGGTGATGGCAAACGGCGACATCTGGAATGGCCTGCGCGCCCTGCGCAAGGACAACACCGGTTATGATCTGAAACAATTATTTATCGGCGCCGAAGGCACTCTGGGGGTCATCACGGCCGCCACGCTGAAGCTTTTCCCCAAGCCGAAGAAGCTGGAAGCCGCCTTCGTTGGTCTGGCGAGCCCGGAAGACGCGTTGCAGCTCTTTTCGCTCGCCAAGGGGCAGGCCGGACCGATTCTCACCGGCTTTGAAATCATGCCGCGCGTCGGCCTGGAGTTCTGCCTGCGCCATCTCAATGGCGCCCGCGATCCGCTGTCCGGCAGCCATCCCTGGTATGTGCTGATGGAACTTTCCTCCGGCACCGAAGCCTTCCCCGTGCGCGACCTGCTGGAGTCCATTCTGGGCGAAGCCTTCGAGAAGGGCGTCGTCGAGGATGCGGCCTTCGCAGAAAGCCTGCAGCAGGTGAACGACTTCTGGCACATCCGCCACGGCATGTCGGAAGTGCAGCGCGCGGAGGGCGGCTCGATCAAACATGACGTGTCCGTGCCGGTTGCTGCGATCCCGGCTTTCCTCCGCAAGGCGATTGCCGCCGTGGAGGCCATGGTGCCCGGCTGCCGCCCGGTGCCCTTCGGCCATCTGGGCGATGGCAACATCCACTTCAACGTCAGTCAGCCCATCGGCGCGGACAAGGAAGCCTATATCGCGCGCTGGGACGAGATGAACGAACTGGTCCACGGCATCGTGCACGAGTTCAACGGCTCGATCTCTGCCGAACACGGCATCGGCCGCCTGAAGCGCGATCTGATGAAGCAGGTGAAGAGCGAGCTGGAGCTCGACCTGATGCAGCGCATCAAAACCGCCTTCGACCCGAAGAACACCCTCAATCCGGGACGTGTGCTGTAAGGTGAATGAGTGGGGCTGGCCTGTGTTTCGTGACACCGGCCGGCCGCATTCCGGTGGGCCTGTGGTGGGCTGCAAGCCTCCCCATTTTCGTCCTGCCATGGCTTGACCATGGCATCCATGCCCTTGCCTATCCAGGGAGTCCGGCGGGGACGGATATTCATCCCGTCACAGGCCTTGCAGGCTGATGGGAAACGGGGTGGATGCCATGGTCAAGCCATGGCAAGACGGAGAGAGGACGAGAGGCGCGTGCCTTTCCGCCAATCTCTGCCCCTCAAATCCCCTTCAGTGTTTCCCGAGCGATGATGAGGCGCTGAATTTCGCTGGTGCCTTCGTAGATCGTCGTGATTCGGGCATCGCGGGCGTAGCGCTCCAGCGGGTAGTCCTTGATGTAGCCGGCGCCGCCATGGAGCTGCAGGGCGGTGTAGGTGGCCTTCTGGGCGGCTTCCGAGGCAAAGAGCTTGGCCATGGAGGCTTCGCGGGCGAAGGGGCGGCCCTGATCCTTCAGCCATGCGGCCTGCATGATGAGAAGGCGGGCAGCTTCCAGTTCGGTTTCCCGGTCGGCGATCATCCACTGGATGCCCTGCATGTCCGACAGGGGTGCGCCGAACTGCTGGCGCTCCTTCACATAGGCCTTGGCCGCGCTCATGGCGGCACGCGCAATGCCGAGCGACAGGGCGGCGATGCCGATGCGCCCGCCCGCCAGTTCTCCCACCGCAACGCGGAAGCCCTGGTTCTCCTGCCCCATCAGGGCAGAGACGGGCACGCGGCAGTCCTGAAACAATACCTCGTTGGTGGCTGAGCCCGTTTGGCCCATCTTCTTTTCCGCCTTGCCGATGATGAGCCCCGGCGTCCCGGCCTCAACGAGGAAGCAGGAAATGCCCTTGCCCTTAGGTGCGGCAGGATCGGTGACGGCCCAGACGACGAAGACGCCCGCATATTCGGCGGAGGTGATGTAGAGCTTGGCGCCGTTGAGGATGTAGCTGTCCCCGTCCTTCACGGCGCGGGTCTTCATGCCGGCCGGGTCTGAGCCGGCGCCAGCTTCCGTCAGGCAGAAGCCGCCGGCCGCATAGGTGCCATCGGTCAGCTTCGGCAGATAGGCGGCGCGCTGGGCTTCGTTGCCGACGGCCTGGATGACTTCGCCCACCATGTTGGACACCGACACGGTGACGCCGGTGGAAGCGCAGGCCTGGCCCAGAGCTTCGACGGAGAGCGCAAAGGCCAGCGTACCGGCTTCCGTGCCGCCGTAATCGCCCCGTACATTGAGGCCCATGAAGCCGTTTTCGGCCAGAACCTTCAGGTTCTCCAGAAACGCCTCGCGTCCGCCGCCGTGGTCCAGCGTTTCGGCCAGCGGCGCCAGCCGGTCTGCCGCCAGTTTGCGGGCGGTTTCGGCGATGAGGCTCTGTTCCTCGGTCAGGTCGAAATGCATGGCTTTTCTGCTCCCGCAATGAGGCCGGATCCTGCGGGCACGCTAGCGAAGGGGGCAGAGCCTGTCCATTGGCCGGGAGCCCTCCAAAGGGCGGACAGCCCTGCGAAATTCACCCGGGATCTTTGCCCTCAGAACAGACTGCCCTGGCTGGAAGCCGGTGCATCCGGCTTCGACGCGGCGGCTTTGGCGGCGCGGGGCTTCTTTGCAGGCGGCACGGTGCTGCTGCTGGCGGAAGAAGATGCGGGGCCGTCACCTTCCACCACTTCGGCAGCAAGCTGCCCGCCTGCCAGTTCGATGGAGAGCAAGGTGCCGGCGGGGGCATCGGCGGGGTTGCGCAGTGGCTGGCCATCGGCAGCGCGCACCAGCGCATAGCCGCGTGACAGCACATCCTTGTAGGACAGGGACTTCAGCAGCTTGGACAGACTGTCGAGCCGGGCGCGGCGCTCCTGTGTCAGCTGCTGGCCGGTGCGGCCCAGCCGGGTGGAGAGCGTGCCGAGCCGCTCCTGCCCCAGCCGGATCTGTCGGATCAGCGGAGCGGGCGTCAGGCGGCCGGAGACGGCGTTGAGCCGCTGCGACTGGCTGGCAATGGCAACGGTGAGGGCACGGGCCAGCCGCTCTTCCAGACCGGTCAGCCGGTCGCGGGCCTGCGTGGTGCGGCGGGCCAGCGTCAGCGGCGTGAGCAGAGCCTCGGCGCGCATCAGCCGGGTGCGGTGGGCGCGGGTGTTGACGGACAGCCCGCGCTCCAGATTGCCTGCAGCAAAGTCGAAGCGCTGGCGCGGCAGGGCCAGAAGGTCACGCGGGGCGGGCAGGGCGGCGGCAGCAGCGCGCAGCTCCGTCCGGCGGCTGGCCACCAGCCGCAAGAGCCCGGCGGAAAGGCGGCGGTTCAGATCATTGAGCGAGGCCATCAGCTCCGCCTTCACCGGCACGGCGATTTCGGCCGCGCCCGTAGGCGTCGGGGCGCGCAGATCTGCGGCCAGATCGATCAGCGTCCAGTCGGTCTCGTGGCCCACGGCAGAGATCAGCGGGATGGCGCTTTCGGCAGCAGCCCGGACAACCGCTTCGTCGTTGAAGCCCCACAGATCCTCAAGGCTGCCGCCGCCACGGGCAACGATGATGAGATCCGGCCTGGGAATGGCCCCGCCCTCGGGCAGGGCGTTGAAGCCGCGGATGCCGTTGGCGACTTCCGCCCCGCAGGTTTCGCCCTGCACGCGCACGGGCCAGACCAGCACATGCAGCGGGAAGCGGTCGGAGATGCGGTGCAGGATGTCGCGGATCACCGCGCCGGTGGGCGAGGTGACGACGCCGATGACACGCGGCAGGGTGGGCAGCGGCTTCTTGCGCTCGGGTGCGAACAGGCCTTCGGCTGCGAGCTTGCGCTTGCGCTCTTCCAGCAGCGCCATCAGCGCCCCGGCACCCGCCGGTTCCAGCGCATCAATGACCATCTGGTATTTCGACTGGCCGGGGAAGGTGGTGACCTTGCCGGTGGCGATCACCTCCAGCCCCTGTTCCGGCTGGATCTTCAGCTTGGAAACGGCACCCTTCCAGATGACGGCGGACAGCACCGACCGGTCATCCTTGAGGTCGAGATAGATATGACCGGAGCCGGGCCGCGAGATGCGCCCCAGTTCGCCGCGCACCCGCACATAGCCGAAAGCATCCTCAAGCGTGCGCTTGATGGAAAAGGAGATATCGGAAACCGTGAATTCGGCGATGTTGGAATTCGGGGATGCTTCGGTCACGCCACTCGTCCTGCCTGTTGGCGCCAAGGTGGACGGACGGGCAGCCGGGGTCAAGAGCGCGGGGCGTCCTGCTCCCGATTGCCTGTGAATGCGGCCGGAGGATTGGCCAGCAGCTCGGAAAGGCGGTCGAGCCGCTGAAGTATCTCTTCCTCCGAGAACGGGCAGACGGAAAACATCATCAGTTGCCAGACGCCTTCGATCGCCAGGAAGGCAATCTCCGCAAGCTCGGGCGTTTCGCAGGTCGCGCGGATTTCGCGGACAAGGCTGACGTGATGCGCCTTGACCGGGGCCAGCAGCTCCGGCTCCTCGGCAATGGCGGCAAGCATTCCGGCAGGCGGTTCGCTCAAGGGGCAGACGTCCCGCGCCACGGCAATCAGATAGGCCCGCATCAGGGCATTGGGCTTGCTGTCGCGCAAGGTTTCCTCAAAAGCCTCGCTGACCGATTTGCTGACCATCGCCATATGCCGCTCGACCATGGCGCGCAGCAGATCGGACTTGGACTTGAAGTGATAGAGCAGCCCGCCTTTGGAGACGCCAGCTCTTTCGGCAACGGCCTCAAGCGACAGTTTTCGGGCACTTTCTGCGTAGACGAGTTCCACGGCTGCATCAATGAGCCGCTCCCGTGTCGCTTCCCGCTTTGCCTGTCTTGAACCCTGTTGCACTTCAGTCACATTCACCGCCGCTGCTTGTCATTTTCCGCATTGCGTCATCTTGACTTTACCGTCCGGACGGTAAAGTTTGCAAGCCAATGAGCGCAGATTGGTGATTACCCCTATAAAGAGTGATCGAAAATCCTTCGCTCCAGCGATACTATCCGCGGCAAAGCCCGGCAGGAAACTGTGGGGGGCAGTCGCATTAGAAAGCGGCCGGTTCGCCGCATGACCGGGAAACAGATGAAACGTTTCATTATCGGGCTTATTGCCATTGCGATCGTAGGTGGCCTTGGATACGGCGCCTGGTGGTTCGACAACTTCCGCGCGGGGATGATCCAGGCGTTCTTCGCACAGCCGCGCCCGCCGATCACCATCTCGGCGCTGACCGTGGAGCCGGAGCGGGTCGAGCCCGTGATCCAGTCCATCGGCACCATCCGCGCGCGTCAGGGCGTGGATGTCCCGGCCAGAACCTCCGGTATCATCAAGGAAATCCTATTCGTGTCCAACCAGGACGTGGAAAAGGGCGAGCTGCTGGTGCAGCTTGATGACGAAACCGAACAGGCCGACATGATCGCCGCCAAGGCGAACGAGGCACGTGATGCGCAGGCGCTCAGCCGTGCCTCTGCGCTGAACACCCGCGGCTTCAGCTCGACCTCGGATCTCGACAATGCGACGGCGGCGCTGGATGCCTCCCGCTCGCAGCTGGAGCGCGTTCAGGCCGCGATCAACCTCAAGAAGATTGTCGCGCCCTTCTCCGGCACCATCGGTATCGCCCGGGTGGACGAAGGCCAGTATCTGCAGCCCGGCACGGTCATCGCCACCCTGCAGGACCTCAAGGTCATGAAGGTCGATTTCACCATCCCCGAGCAGCAGCTGCCGCTCGTCAGCATCGGCCAGGAAATCAAGGCAGGTCTGACGGAAGGCGAGTTCAGCCATCGCGGCAAGATCACCGGCATCGACCCCAAGGTCGATCCGCAGTCGCGCCTCGTCTCGCTGCAGGCGGAAGTGGACAACTCGGAAGGCCTGCTGCGCCCCGGCCAGTTCGCCTTTGTCGACGTCGTCCTGCCGGCCGAGGAGAACGTCATCGCCCTGCCGCAGACGGCGGTGGTGCAGAGCCTCTATGGCACCTACGTCTTCCGCGTCGTCGATGCCAAGCCCGAGGAAGGCGCCGCCGCTGATGCGCCGAAGAAGCAGATCGTCGAGCAGGTGTTCGTCACCGCAGGCCGCCGCTTCGGCACCCAGATCGAGGTCAGCAAGGGCGTTTCCGCCGGCGATGTGATCGTCAATGCCGGGCAGAACAAGCTTGCCGCCGGCAACAGCGTGACCATCGACAATACGATCATGCCCAATGCCACGGGCATGACGACCGGAGAGTAAGAATGAATTTCTCCGAAATTTTCATCAGGCGGCCAGTGCTGGCGGTAGTGGTCAACGTGTTGATCCTGCTGATGGGCGCGCAGGGCATCCTGAACATGTCCATCCGCCAGTACCCGAAGATCGACGAAACGGTGATCACCGTGACGACGGCCTTCGTCGGTGCCAGTGCGGACCTCATTCAGGGCTTCATCACCACGCCCATCGCCAAGGCTGTCGCCTCGGCGGAAAACGTGGACTATGTGTCGTCCAAAAGTACCCTCGGCGTGTCGACCGTCACGGTCAACATGAAGCTGAATTCTGACCCGGACAAGGCACTGACGGAGGTCATCTCCAAGGTGCAGCAGGTCCGTGGCCAGCTTCCCACGGAAGCCCTGGATCCGGTGATCCAGAAGGGTACCGGCCAGTCCTTCGCCATCATGTATCTGACGGTGCTGTCGGACGTGATGTCGCCGCAGGAAATCACCGAGTTCACCTCCCGCGTGATCCAGCCGCAGCTTTCGATTGTCGAGGGCGTGGCGGATGCACAGATCCTGGGTGAGCAGACCTTCTCGATGCGTATCTGGATCGATCCCATCAAGCTCGCCGCCCGCAATGTGACGGCAGCGGAGGTGCTTTCGGCCATCCAGAGCGCAAACTTCCTGTCGGCTCCCGGCAAGACGGAAAACGAATACGTCGCCTATCAGATCGAGACCAGGACCACGCTGCAGACGCCGGAAGCCTTCGGCGCCCTGCCAATCCGCTCCGATGGCATCGATGTGGTGCGCCTGCGTGACGTGGCCCGCACGGAACTCGGCTCGAAGAGCACGGATGTGCGCGTGTCCTTCAACGGTCAGGGCGGTGTGTTCCTCGGCATCATGCCGACACCCTCCGCCAACCCGCTGGATACGGCACAGGGCATCCGCGATGCACTGCCGAAGCTGCAGGAAAACCTGCCTGAGGGCATGTCGGTCGTGATCACCTATGACTCGACCCAGTTCATCAGCGCCTCGATCACCGAAGTGTTCAAGACCATCGGCGAAGCCGTGGTCATCGTGATTCTGGTGATCCTGCTGTTCCTCGGGTCCTTCCGCTCGGTGATCATTCCGATTGTGACCATCCCCTTGTCGCTCATCGGTGTGTGTTTCTTCCTCTGGGCGCTGGGTTATTCGCTCAACACCCTGACGCTGCTGGCCATGGTGCTCGCCATCGGCCTCGTGGTGGATGACGCCATCGTGGTGGTGGAGAACATCCACCGGCATCTGGAGGAGGGCCTCAAGCCCATTCCGGCGGCAATCATCGGCATGAAGGAAATCTTCGGGCCGGTGGTGGCCATGACGATCACGCTGGGCGCCGTGTATGCTCCCATCGGCTTTGCCCAGGGGCTGACCGGGGCGCTGTTCCGCGAATTTGCCTTCACGCTGGCCGGTGCCGTGTTCATCTCAGGCTTCGTCGCGGTAACGCTGTCGCCAATGATGTCCTCGCGCCTGCTGACGGCGGACCAGAGCCGCTTCCAGAAGTTCGTGGACCGGATCTTCTCGCGGCTCACCGTCTGGTATGGACGCCGCCTCAAGGCGACGTTCAACTACAAGCCGGTGACGCTGCTCGTTGTCATCGGTCTGATGGGCCTGACGGGCTTCATGTTCGTCAAGATCTCCTCCGAGCTTGCTCCGGAAGAAGATCAGGGCGCGCTGTTCTCGCTTGTGACGGCTCCGCAATACGCAACCTCCGACTACACCGAGCTCTACACGAACCAGTTCTATGAACTGACCGATGATGCGCCGGGTGTGGACACGCGGTTCCAGATCGTCGGTTTCGGCGGCACCAACAGCGCGTTTGCGATCTGGGTGCTGAAGCCCTGGGGTGAGCGTGAACAGTCGCAGAAGGAGATCCAGCAGATCGTCCAGGCGGGCCTGCAGAAGTCTGCGGGTGTGGAAGCCTTCGTCTTCGCGCCGGAATCGCTTCCGGGCGGCGGCGGTGGCCTGCCGATCCAGTACGTCCTTCAGACCACCGGCACCGCCGAACAGGTCTATGAAGTGGCGGAACAGGTGAAGCAGCGTGCCATCGCCTCGGGCCAGTTCATCGTGGTGCAGAACTCGATGTCCTTCGAAAAGCCCCGGACCACGGTCACCATCGACCGCGACCGTGCAGCTGCTCTGGGTGTGCCGGTTTCGACCATTGGTCAGACCCTCAACATCCTTGTGGGTGATGCCCAGGTTGCCAAGTTCGACCGTGATGGCCGCGCTTACGAAATCATCCCGCAGGTGGAAAAGCAGTTCCGCATGAACCCGGAACGGCTGGGCGAACTCTATGTCCGCTCGGCGAGCGGGGCGATGGTGCCGCTGTCCTCCGTGGTGAAGATCGAGACCAATGCAACGGCCGTGGCCGAAGAGCAGTTCAACCAGCTCTATTCGGCAACGCTCTCTGCCCTGCCGATGCCGGGCGTGACCACGGGTGACGGCCTTGCGACCCTGCAGCAGATTGCCCGCGAGGAAATGCCGGAAGGCTTCTTCGAGGACTATGCCGGCCAGTCGCGCCTTGAGGTGAACGAAGGCAACACCATCATCATGGCCTTTGGCCTCGCCATCATCGTGATCTATCTCGTGCTGGCGGCCCAGTTCGAAAGCTTCCGCGATCCCTTCATCATCATGATGTCGGTGCCGCTGTCGATTTTCGGTGCCGTGGTGCCGCTGTTCATGGGGGCGGGAACGCTCAACATCTACACGCAGGTGGGCATGATCACGCTTGTGGGCCTGATCACCAAGCACGGCATTCTCATGGTCGAGTTTGCCAATGCCCAGCGTGAGCAGCACGGCCTGAGCAAGCAGGATGCGATGATCGAAGCAGCGCGTGAGCGTCTGCGCCCGATCCTCATGACCACAGGCGCCATGGTGCTGGGCGTCCTTCCGCTCGTCATGTCGGAAGGTGCCGGCGCTGCGGCCCGCTACTCGATCGGTCTGGTGATCAGCACGGGCCTTGCGGTCGGCACGCTCTTCACCCTGTTCGTCGTGCCGATGTTCTACATGTACATCGGCCACGGCGACCACAAGAAGACGGACGAGGACGATGAGGTGCCGGCAGCCGGTCACCACAAGCCGGCAGGCCATGGCAATGCCCATGGCGCAGGCGAAGACCCGGCAACGGCCTGATCTGAGCCTCAAGGCTTGAATGATGGAACGCCGCCCCCCACAAAGGGGCGGCGTTCCCGCTTGTCCTGCAAGCCACCAGACCCCTGCCCAATCAGGATGACGCCATGGCCAAATACGAATTCCGCATGCAGCGCCTGTTTGTGGAGGCTGCGCTTGCCCCGGATGCAGAAATTGCCGCAGACAAGACCCAGGCCAATTACCTTCTGAACGTACTGCGGCTCGCAGAGGGCGATGAGGTTTTGCTGTTCAACGGCCGGGACGGCGAATGGCGCGCGCGCCTGAAGCTGCCCAGCCGCAAGAGCGTCCTGCTTTGCCCGCATGAGCAGACGCGGCCGCAGCCGTCCTCTGACGGCCTCGTTTATCTCTTCGCGCCGTTGAAGCACGCCCGCCTCGACTACATGGTGCAGAAGGCGGTGGAGATGGGAGCGGCGCGGCTGGTGCCGGTCATCACCGCGCACACCCAGGCGGCCCGCGTCAACACCGAACGCATGACCGCCAATGTGATCGAGGCTGCCGAGCAATGCGGCATCCTAGGCCTTGCCACGGTCGAGGAGCCCCGGGCTCTGGCTGCCGTGCTGGCGGACTGGACGGCGCGGGAAGGGGAGCGGCGCATCATCTTCTGCGACGAAAGCGATGATGGTGCCAACCCGCTGCAATTGCTCGCCGTCCTCAGGGACGAAGGGGGTGCCGCTGTGCCGCCAGCTGTCCTGATCGGCCCGGAAGGCGGCTTTTCGGCAGCCGAACGCGCGCAGCTCAAGAGCCTTCCCTTCGTCACCGCCATTCCGCTTGGACCGCGGATTCTGCGCGCCGACACGGCCGCAGTGGCCGCGCTGGCGATTGTTCAATCGGTAATTGGCGATTGGTAACCCCATTCATCAAACAAGTTTGATTGTGTGGCGCGCAGGCCCCCGGTAATGTGCGCGCCGATCTCAAGTTTGAAAGACGACGCATGGCCCGCGATACCGTTGATTCCACCCCGATTTCGGGCGCCCGTGAACTCGCTGAACATCTGGAGTCGGGCTGCAAGCCGGAAGACGGCTTCCGCCTTGGCACCGAGCACGAGAAGTTTCCCTTCTACAAGGCGGACTTCTCTCCGGTTCCCTATGAGGGGCCGCGCGGCATCGAGGCCCTGCTGACGGGCATGGAGACCATGCTGGGCTGGGAGCGCATCTCGGACCGTGACAAGATCATCGGTCTTGCCGATCCGGTTGCTGGCGGCGCTATTTCCATCGAGCCGGGCGGACAGTTCGAGCTGTCGGGTGCGCCGCTCGACAGCCTGCACCAGACCTGCCGCGAGACCCATGCGCATCTGGCGCAGCTGCGCGAGATTGCCGAACCGCTCGGCATCGGCTTCCTGGGCCTCGGCTTCACGCCGGACTGGCGGCGGGACCAGATCCCGGTCATGCCCAAGTCGCGCTATGCGATCATGACCAACTACATGCCGAAGGTCGGCTCGCTCGGCCTCGACATGATGTACCGCACCTGCACCATTCAGGTGAATCTCGACTTCTCCAGCGAAGCCGACATGGTGAAGAAGCTGCGCGTCAGTCTGGCGCTGCAGCCGGTGGCCACCGCCATCTTCGGCAATTCGCCCTTCACGGAAGGCAAGGTGAATGGCTTCCAGTCGTTCCGCGCCGAAATCTGGAAGGACACGGACGCCGACCGCACCGGGCCGATGCCTTTTGCCTTCGAGGACGGCTTCGGCTTTGAAGCCTACGTGAACTGGGGCATCGACGTGCCGATGTATTTCGTCAAGCGCGGCGATACCTATCACGATGCGACGGACACCACCTTCCGCCAGTTCATGAACGGGGCGCTGAAGGACCGGCTGCCGGATGGGCTGCCGACCATCGGTGACTGGAACAACCACCTGTCCACCCTGTTCCCGGACGTGCGCCTGAAGAAATATCTGGAGATGCGCGGCGCCGATGGCGGCCCCTGGCGCAAGATCTGCGCGCTGCCCGCGCTCTGGGTGGGCCTGCTCTATGACAAGGGCATCCTTGAGGACGCCTGGCAGATGGTGAAAGACTGGACGGCGGAAGAGCGCCTTGCCTTGCGCAACGGTGTGCCCATCCATGGTCTTCAGACGCCGTTCCGCAAGGGCAAGGTGCTGGATCTCGCCCGCCAGATGACGGCCCTGTCGCTGGAAGGCCTGAAGCGCCGCGCCCGCCTCAATGACGGCGGCCAGGACGAGCGGGTGCATCTGGCAACCGTGGAAGAGACACTTGCCCTCGGCATTTCCCCGGCAGACCAGATGCTGGCGAAGTTCCACGGCGAATGGCAGGGCGATGTGACCCGCGCTTATGCGGATTACGCCTACTGACAAGGCCCGTTTGACCGGCCCGGACTTCAACTCCCTGTTGATGGACGGGCCGGGCGGGGCTCAGGCGCAACGCGCCATTTGACGTCTGCCGCCGTTGCGCGGATCATGGGGAAGGCTCACGATCCGGTGCGAGGCATTATGAACGGCATGGCAGGACATCCCTTCTCCTTCGATCCCGCACAGGTTGTCGATGCTGTGCGCCAGCAGTTCGGCCTCAACGAGGCGGATGTGGCCCGGGCCATGGGGGCGCTGATCCCCACCGCCTTCACCGGCCTGAAGCATACGACGGCCGCGCCCAACGCGTTCCAGTCCTTCATGAGCTTCCTGCAGGGACAAGCGCCGTCCGTGATGGCCGAGCCCTTCTCGGCGGCGCCCGTGCCCTGGTTCTATGGCTCCGATCCGCTGCAGAAGGCGGTGGCATCGCAGATCTCGGCTTTCACGGGCGTGCAGCAGGAGGCCGTGGCCGCGCTCATGCCCGTTGCCGCAACGCTGGCGCTTGGGAATGTGGCCCGGCCTTTCCTGCAAGGGCAGGCGCGAGATTTGCTGGATGCCTTCATGGCCGGTTATGCCCGCGGCCGCCCGAAGCCCATGCCGGGTGTGGCGATGATGGCGGGCTATGGCGAAGCGGTGCAGTCGTTCTGGTCGGGCTTCTTCGGTTCCGCCGCCGATGCGGCCGGCAAGGCGGCCAGCTTCTGGGGAATGCCAACGGCAGGGCAGGCCAGCAGCGCGCAGCCTGCGCCGACTCCAGTCGCGCCCGAGGCTCCAGCCCGCCCGGCGGCGGCACGAAAGCCTGAACCGGCTCCTGCCCCCGAAAGCGTACCCGAGCCGGAGGCGGCCGCACAGGCGCCGGTGCCGGGTGCATCCATTGTTGAAGACTGGCTGTCCGCCGGGCGCGCCTTTCAGGAAAACCACATGAAGGCGATCGAAGGCCTGTTCGAGCGTTTCGGCCCCTCTGCCTTGCCGGGCCGGGCGTGAGATAAAAAAGGCCCGCCGGGGGAGGCGGGCCAGGTATTGTCGGCAAGGCAATCGCCGACGGGGTAGGGCGATGGACCAGACCTCAAAGCCTGCGCGGGGGGACGGCGGCAGGCGAGATCCCGTCCATCAGTCTCAGGCAGCCATTTGCGGGCCTGCGTTGGATGCTGCAAAGACCGGTGCGGCCTTCTGAGGCTGCGGGATCAGCACGATGCTGGCCGGAACCTGTGCCTGCGGTGCCTGTGCATTGCTCCGGGAGGCCTTGGTCAGGGCAAACGACGGATCACGGAAGAAGGGCGCCGCAAGTGCTTCGCGAACATCCCCCCTTGTCAGCCCGATATCTGCGAGCTGAGCATCTGTGAGGTCATTGAGTTTGCCCGCCTGATGGCGGTTACGCAGCACGCGCCATGCTCGCGCTGCGATACCGGCGATGCGGTGGATCAGCTGCGTCTTGAGCGGGGCGTACATGGCGTCAAACTCCTTCGTCTCCGGGAGGCCTCGCTCCCGTCATGGTCTGTCATATTCTTCCGGTCGAGCTCAGTAGTTTTACGCTCTTCCGATAGAGGGACCATGTCAGAGCCGCTTGAATTTATCTAACGAATGTTTTTAATGGATTTGATCAATGTTGGTGATGGAAGGGCTGCGGATGCAGGAAAAGTCCTGTATTTCTGCGTCTTCGGCGTCTGTATGGCGAGGGTTTGATGCTCGATCTCGATCAATTGCGCACATTTGTGGCCATCGCCGAATATGGCAGCTTCACCCGCGCGGCGGAGATGGTGCACAAGACCCAGTCCGCCGTGTCCATGCAGATGCGGCGGCTGGAGGAGAGAATCGGCCGCCCCATCTTCATGCGCGAGGGGCGCCTGTCGCGTCTCACCGAAGAGGGGGAGAAGCTGCTGCACTATGCCCGCCGTCTGGTGCAGTTGAATGACGAGACGCTGGCCGCCTTCGACGAAACCGAAGTGCAGGGCATGGTGCGGCTGGGCACGCCGGATGATTATGCCGACCGTTTCCTGCCGGAAATTCTGGCGCGGTTCTCCCGCTCCAATCCCAAGGCCGAGGTCAGCGTGGTCTGTGCCCCGACCGCCAATCTCATTGACCTCGTTGTCGCCAATGAGCTGGATGTGGCGATCATCACCCACGTGGAAAAGCCCGGCGGTCAACGCGACGAGGTGATCCGGCGCGAGCCGCTGCTCTGGGTCACGTCAGCCCGCCATGCGGTGGAAAACGAGGACGTGCTGCCGCTGGCCCTTGGCCGTGCCACCTGCGGCTGGCGGCGTGCGGCGCTTCTGGCGCTGCGCTCGGTCGGGCGGGAGCACCGGCTGCTTTATTCCAGCTGGAACTCCACCGCCGTCGGTGCTGCCGTTCTGGCGGGGCTGGCGGTCTCGGTGCTGCCCGAATCGGCTCTGCGTCCCGGCATGAGGGTGTTGGCGGAAGCTGATGGCTTTCCCAAGCTGCCGGAGTGCGAGATTGCCGTCATGCGCTCCTGGCACCAGCATTCCCGTGTCACGGAAGCGCTGGTGGAACACATCATCTCGTCTCTCGACAACCTGTCGGTGCCGCAGGCGGCGGAATAGATCTGCCGCTTACCGGCTGCGCAGCATGATCACATTGCCCGCAATGACGAGGACGAGGCCGAGCAGGGCAGCGAAGGTCCAGACATAGCCTTCAAAGATGGTGGAAACCGTCAGCGCCACCACGGGGAAGATGACCGTGGAATAGCCCGCCCGCGCCGGACCGATACGGCCGAGCAGCGTCAGGTAGGAGGCAAAGGCCAGCACGGAGGCGATGATCGACAGATAGGCGAGGCTGCCGAGATAGGTGAGTGTCGGCTCCACCGCGAAACTGTCGCCGCGCAGCAGGCTGAAGGTGCCGAGCAGCGCCGCGCCATAGATCATGCCCCAGGTGGTGGCCGACGTGATGCTGATGCCCGCCGTCTGGTTGGACGAGGACACCATGTTGCCGAGGCAGAAGGACAGGGTGCCAGCCGTGCACAGGGCAAGGCCCTTCAGCGCATCAAGGTTCAGTTCAGCGCCTGCAATCTGCGGCCAGAACATCAGGGCAATGCCGGAAAAGCCGATGAGCCCGGCGCCCAGAATGATCAGCTTCGGCCTCTGCCGGAACAGCACCACGCCGAGAATCAGATTGAAGACGGAAGCCAGCGAGAACACCACTGCCAGCAGGCCGGAGGGCAGATATTTGGCGCCATAATAGAACAGGGTGAAGTTGGTGGAGAAGATGAAGAGCCCGAGCGCGGCAAAGCGCAGATGGGTGCGGAGCGGAAAGGCGAGCCTTTGCCTGCGGATCAGGCTCCAGCCCAGCATCACCGATGCGGCGAGCACGAAGCGCCAGAAGACGGAAACTTCGGGGGCCACATTCGCCACCTGCCCCTTCATGGCGATCCAGCTGAAGCCCCAGGAAAAGACGGTGAGGCCATAAAGGCCAAGGTCCTTCGAGGTCAGCGGGGAGGCGGGGGCGGCAATCCGGCTTTCAGCCATCGTCATCTCATGTCTCTCTTCTGCCGGGTGTCCGGGCCGGGAGAATGCGCCGTAGACGCGGGAATTTCAAATGATAGTCGTTGAAGCAACCGATCTGGTTTGTGAATGGAACCTGAGGGAAGCTTCAGGTCCTGTGATGCCAGGTTGGCTGATATCCGCCAGAAAGGGCCGCTAGAGACAGCGCCGGGGTGATGACACGAAGGCGAGAGACGGGGCTCGTGGCCGCATATCCGTCCGGGCTCCAGCGCAGCAGGCGGCCTGACTTGAGGGCGAGAAATCCGGCTCCGTCCGTCAGCATGGTGCCATCCGGCAGGGACGTGAGAGCCGCGCCATCAGCAGGCTTGCCCTGCCAGCGCGGGCCGCGCTCGGGTGCCAGCTGCCGGTCCATCCAGTCCGCGCCGGGCACGGCCTCAAGGCCAAGATGCCGGGCCGCCGCCGTGGCATAGGCCTGCGCCTCTGCCCGTCTGCATTCAAAGCAGGGCCGGTGCCCGGCAGCAAGAGCCGTCACCTCATCCAGGAAGAACAGTTCCGTATAGCCCGCTCCCATCACCTGACGGCGGCGGTTCTTGAAGGAGAGGACGCAGCAGATCCAGCGGCGGGAGGCCTGATGCCGCTGGATGGTCTGCGTGGCCGGATCGTGCAGCCGTCCGCCCCGGTTGCCCATCAGCAGGCCCCGGCAAGGGTGAGAGACGAGCTCTCCATCGGGCCAGACCCGGTTCTGCAACGGCATCGTCGTGTTCTCCATTCAAAGGGAGGGCGGCGGACAGTGCGCCGTCTTCCCTTGACTAAGACAGCGATACTGCCACATTCGCCAGCGCTGCCGATATCTGCCGGAGACCCCATGCACGTTCTTGTCATCGAAAACTATCCGCTCACGCATCACGGCCAGGTTGGCCGCGCCCTTCAGGATGCGGGGGCCGAAGTGACCGTGGTGAAGGCCTTCGAGGGGGAGCCGGTGCCGCAGCGCGCTGAGCATTTCTCCGGCCTTGCCGTCTTTGGCGGCGGGCAGAACGCGCTGGATGACGAGGGCTCGCCCTTTCTGCCGCAGATCTGTGATTTGATCCGCGACTTTCACGAGGAGCAGAGGCCGGTGCTGGGCATCTGCCTTGGCTCGCAGCTCGTTGCCCGGGCCTTCGGCGGGCGCAACATCATCGGCAGGCCCATCGAGTTCGGCTGGCATGACGTGACGCCAACCGATGCGGGCAAGGCGGATCCGGTGCTGTCGGCGCTGGGGGAGGGTGCGCCGCTGTTCCACTGGCACAATGACACGTTTGATCTGCCCGAAGGCGCGGTGCATCTGGCCACAAGCGCCCAGACACGTCATCAGGCCTTCCGCATGGGCGCGGCGACCTATGGCATCCAGTTCCATTTCGAGGCGGCCGAGCCCGAAGTGCGCGACTGGTCGCGGGATTTCGCCGGCATGATCGCCGAGAATACTCCGGATTGGGCGCAGCGGCTGGAAGCCGAGATTGCCCGGCACGCGCCCCGTGCCGATGCCACCGGCGCCCGCCTTGCCGCCAACTGGGTCCGCCTGCTCAGGTGAGGCGGACCCGGCCGGGCTGTCAGCGCCAGCGGTCGGCGAAGTCCGCGGGCAGCAGCAGGTTGTGGCGGCCCAGATCCTTGACGTTGCGCTCGCCGCAAAGCGCCATGGTGATGTCCAGCTCCTTGTGGATCACCTCAAGGGCCCGCGTCACCCCGGCCTCGCCCATGGCGCCCAGACCGTAGACAAAGGCGCGGCCGATCATGGTGCCCTTGGCGCCGAGGGCCAGCGCCTTCAGCACGTCCTGACCGGAGCGGATGCCGCTGTCGAGATGGACCTCGATCTTGTCCCCCACCGCATCCATGATCTTCGGCAGGGTCCGGATGGAGCTGAGGGCGCCGTCGAGCTGGCGGCCGCCGTGGTTGGACACGACGATGGCATCGGCCCCCACATCCAGTGCCTTCTTCGCATCTTCCGCATCGAGAATGCCCTTGAGGATCACCGGGCCGTCCCACCACTTGCGGAACTCGCGGATGCGGTCCCAGTCCAGCGACGGGTCGAAGGATTCCGCCGTCCAGGTGCTGAGTGAGGAGGGATTGGTCACGCCCTTGGCATGGCCGACGATGTTGCCGAAGAAGCGCCGTTTGGTCTGCAGCATTTCCAGGCCCCAGGGTACCTTGGTGGCCAGGTTCAGGATCGAGGAGGGCGTCAGCTTTGGGGGCGCGCTGAGCCCGTTCTTCAGGTCTTTGTGGCGCTGGCCCAGCACCTGCAGATCGACAGTGATCACCAGCGCCGAGCATTTGGCCGCCTTGGCGCGGTCAAACAGGCGGCGCATGAAATCGTCGTCCTTCAGGGTATAGACCTGAAACCAGAACGGCTTGCTGGTGTGCTCGGCCACGTCCTCGATGGAACAGATCGACATGGTGGACAGGGTGAAGGGCACACCGAATTTTTCGGCCGCGCGCGCGGCCTTGATCTCGCCGTCGGCAGACTGCATGCCGCAGAGCCCGACCGGGGCCAGCGCCACGGGCATGGTGCAGTCCTGCCCAGCCATCTGCGATGCGGTGCTGCGGCCTGCCATGTCGACAGCCACACGCTGGCGCAGGCGGATCTCGTCAAAGTCCGAGGAGTTCTCGCGGAATGTCTGCCCGGTCCAGCTGCCGGTCTCCGCATAGTCGTAGAACATCCGTGGCACACGGCGCTTGTACAGCCGCTTGAGGTCTTCGATCTCGGTAATGATGGGCATGCTTTCAGATCCTTCCCAAGGTGGCGGGACTTCGGTCCGGGTTTCACGTCTGGCGGGCGGCCGCCGGTTTGGCTGATGATTTGGCTGTTGATTTGGCCTTGGCGCGCCGGGGTTTCGGCAGGCTGGCAATGCGCTGATCAAGCCTGAGGTTCGACAGGGCGCTGCGGGCGCCTTCCTGCCCGGCCTCCGTCAGCGCGCGGCGCACAAAGGCAATGTGTGCTTCTGCGGCCTGCCGCGCGCCTTCGCTGTCGCCGGCGGTCACCTTGGCGAGGATGGTCCGGTGCTGGTCCAGCAGCGCCTCGCGGGCGCCGGGATGGCGGAAGAGCTTTTGCTGGCTGAAGTAGACGCCGGTTTCCAGCAGGCGGTAGCAGGCCCTGAGCGTGTGCAGCAGGATCATGTTATGGGCAGCTTCACCGATCGCCTGATGAAACTCCACATCGAGGCGTGCCTCGGCTTCATGGTCTTCCGCTTCGAAGGCCGCGGCCATGGCTTCGACAATGCGCGTCAGCAGGGCGTGATCGGCAGCGGTGGACCTTGCCGCTGCCTTGGCTGCTGCAAGGCCTTCAATGTCGCTGCGGAAGTCGAGATAGTCCTCGATAGCGGCAGGATGGCGGGCGATGAGATCCACCAGCGCTTCAGAAAACACCGAACCGGTCAGGTCGGCCACATAGGTGCCGCCGCCCTGGCGGCTCACCACAAGCCCGCGCTCTTCCAGCGTCTTCAGGGCCTCACGCAGGATCGGCCGCGACACATCCACCAGATCCACCAGCTCCCGCTCGGGCGGCAGCCGGTCGGCCGGGCGCAGCACGCCATTGAGGATCAGAAGCTCGATCTGATCCACCACGGCATCGGCGGTACGGGCATGATTGACCTTGGCGAACATGCGGCATTCCTTTCTCTTGCGATAATTGGTCAAATTTTTTGTCCAATTGCAAGTTCTACCTTTGCATGAGCCCTTACATTGTGTCGCAGCTTGCCTCCGTCGCAATTTTGCGCATGACAGATGCGAGGATCCTGCGCCACTTTGAGGCAGGAAGACGGGGGCGAGAATGAACGCGGACGCAAACACGCAGCAGACCGGTGGCTTGCTGCCATTCGGCAAGCATCACCTGAGGGCGGCCGTGCTGGGCGAGCTTCATGCCCGCCCGTTCCGCGCGCTGGAAAGCCCGCGCATCCTGCTGCATTACGCCTTCACCTGTGATTCTCAGGCCATTCGGGATGACCGGATCTGGTTTGCCGATCTCTGCCGCAGCCAGGGCGTCAAGGGGCCGGGGGAGAGCGACCGCTCGCATGTTCTGCCGATGGCGGGTGGCTCCTTGCGCTGGGAGCAGCATTCGGAATTCATCACCTACACCTTTGACGTGGTACCGGATGGCGGGCATCCCTTCGGGCGGATTCCCGCCGGTCATCCCTTCGGATCGGGCTTCCGGGCTCCGGGGCCGATGCTGGTGGCGGCAAGGCTGGATGTCGTGCCGGAAAATGGTCACGACGAGGCTGCGCTTGCCCGGTGGTTCGACCGGGCAAGCCTGGCCGCCCTCCAATCCGAGGAGGGGCGGGCCGTCGCCATGACTGATTTCCGGCAGGACGGCGAGGGGCTGACGCGTATTCTGCTCATCGACAGGGGCATGGCGCCCAGCCAGACCGGCGCGCTGGCGCAGCGTCTCATCGAGGTGGAAACCTACCGCACGCTCGCACTGCTTGGCCTGCCCATGGCCACGGAGCTCTCGCCGGATGTCCGGCGGATCGAGGAGGAGCTTGTGCAGCTGACCGGGGAGATGCGCGGGGCGTCGGACATGGACAGCAACCGCCACCTGCTGGAGCGTCTCTCCGATCTGGCGGCGGATCTGGAGGCGGGCGCGGCCGCCAGCGCCTACCGCTTCGGGGCGAGCCGTGCCTATCACAGCATTCTCAAGGCACGGCTGGAGACCATCGAGGAAGCCCCGGTTCCTGGCTATCTCGGGCTGGCTTCCTTTCTCGCACGCCGGATTGCCCCGGCCATGCGCACCATCGAGTCGGTGGAGAACCGGCAGATCAACCTGTCACGCAAACTTGCCCGCGCCACGACGCTGCTGCGCACGCGGGTGGATGTGGACATGGAACGCCAGAACCGGGATCTGCTCGATTCCATGAACCGCCGCGCCCGGCTGCAACTGCGCCTGCAACAGACGGTGGAGGGGCTCTCGGTGGCCGCCGTCAGCTACTATGTGGTGGGGCTGGTGGGCTATCTCGCCAAGGGCCTGAAGGAAGCGGGTGTGCCCATGCCCGATCCGGGACTGGTCTCGGGGATGTCGGTGCCGCTGGTGCTGCTCGCCGTCTGGTGGACCGTCCGCCGCATCCGGGCGCATCACACGGATACAGGGGAGCCGCATTGAGGGGGTGGAGTTAGACCGTGTCCCCTCCGTCGTCATACCGGACGAAGCGAAGCGGAGATCCGGTACCGGTGAGCCGAGGTGCTTCGGCTCTCTTCCTTCGTTCAACCAACTTGCACCCCGGCTCACCGGTCCCGGCTCGCGCTGCGCTTGGCCGGGATGACGATCGAGAGGTCCTGAGCTGCATGAAAACGCAAAAGGCCGGGCGCTGGGCCCGGCCTTGCAAGTCCGCAGATACGGATCACTTGGTTGAACCGTCCTCGTTAAACTGGTTCATGTAGGCGATCACGTCGAGGACTTCCTGATCTTTCTTGAGACCGGCAAAAGCCATCTTCGTCTTTGGGATCAAGCCTTTCGGGTTGGCCAGATAGGTGTGCAGGGTCTCTGCGTCCCACACCTTGCCACCGGCACCGAACTCGGTCATGGCCGGAGAGTATTTGAACTCGGCAATCGCGGCGACCGGGCGCCCGACGATGCCGTTCAGTTCCGGCCCGACCTTGTTCTTGGCACTCGCGCCAACTTCATGGCAGGCCATGCACTTCTTGAAGACCTTTTCGCCCGCAGCGGCATCGCCGTCTGCACGTGCCCCCGTCGCCGCAGCAGCCAGCATGGCTGCAGCAAGCACTACATATTTCATCGCGTTTCTCCCTCAGTCACGGCCGCCAAGCCGGTCACAGAGAAGATATTCTACTCTTTTCAAGCTGCAAGCGGGTGCGTCACTGTGGCTCATACGCAGAGCTACGCCGTCAGCCCGCCGCGCGCTCCATGCTGCCGAGCCAGCCGGACAGGCCCTCGTCCCAATAGGGCTGCGGGCCGTAGAGCTGGGCCAGAAAGTCGATGAAAACCCGCACCTTGGCCGGCAGGAAGCGCCGGGTGGGATAGACCGCATGCAGGCCCACGTCCTTGGAGGCGCGGTATTGGGGCAGGACGATCTGCAGCTTGCCTTCGCGCAGTTCCGGTCCCACGTCCCAGGTGGAGCGCAGCGCAATGCCGACGCCGGCCAGCACCGCTTCGCGCACCACCTCGCTGGAATTGGTGCGCAAGGGAGCGTCCGTCTTGACGATTTCCAGGCCACGCGGCCCCATCAGCCGCCAGGGGTCCTGCGCGGCGGCGGCAACCCGGACGTGGTTCTCGACGAGATCATCGATGCTCTTCGGCTCGCCATGCCGCTCGATATAGGACGGGGCGGCGCAGAGTACCCGGTGCACGGGCGCAAGGCGCCGGGCAACGAGGCTGGAGTCGGACAGTTCGGCAATACGGATGGCGAGATCATAGCCGTCACCGACGATGTCGACGAACTCATCCGACAGGTCGAGGCTGACATAAAGGTCCGGATTGGCTTCTAGGAAGCGGGCGAGATAAGGCGCCACGTGCATGCGGCCGAAGGATGTGGGCGCGCTGACCTTCAGCGTGCCGCGCGCCTGCGCCGATCCCCGTGTCACAAAGGTTTCGGCTTCCTCGACCGAGGCAAGAATGGCGAGAACCCGGTCATAGAAGCCATGGCCAGCCTCTGTCAGGGCAATCTGCCGGGTGGTGCGTTGCAGAAGGCGGGTGCCGAGCTTGTCTTCCAGCCGGCGGATGCGTTTCGACACGACGGCAGGGGAAAGCCCCATCTCCCGTCCTGCGGCCGACATGCTGCCGGCTGTGACGACCCGGGCGAAGATTTCCATATCGGTCAGATTGCTCATTTTATTCCCGCCGGAAAGAGAGCTAGTAAGGGACCGGATATTCCGCTTGCGCCGGTTTTTTGCCAGACTGCCTTTCCGTAAGGCTGACAGAAGGCATTTCCGGGGCGGTGGAGCCGGTCCGTTTGCTGTCTTACGGGCAGGAGGGCAAGAATGGATCACATTTTTGCCGGAGAGGAGAGAAAATGGCCGGACTTGCCATGCCGCAGCCGGATGGCGCCGTTCTGGCGCGCCGGGCGGAGATCGTTTCCGCGCTTCAGGCCATCGTGCCGGGAGAGGGTGTGATCGCCGATGACACCGGCATGCGCCCCTATGAGACCGATGCGCTGACCGCCTACCGGCAGATGCCGCTGATCGTCGTGCTGCCGGAAACGGTGGAGCAGGTCGCGGCCGTCCTGCGCTACTGCTATGACAACGGCGTCAAGGTGGTGCCGCGCGGGGCCGGCACCTCGCTCTCCGGCGGTGCGCTGCCGGTGGCCGATGGCGTGCTCATGTCGATGATGAAGTTCAACCGCATCCTCGACATCGACTTTCCCAACCGTGCCGTCACTGTCCAGCCCGGCGTGACCAACCTCGGCATCACCCGCGCCGTGGAGCACGAGGGCTTCTATTACGCGCCGGACCCGTCCTCGCAGATCGCCTGTTCCATCGGCGGCAACATCGCGGAGAATTCCGGCGGCGTGCACAGCCTGAAATATGGCCTCACCACCAACAACGTGCTGGGCCTCGAAATGGTGCTGGTGACCGGTGAGGTCATCCGGCTTGGCGGCAAGCATCTGGATGCGGAAGGCTATGATCTCCTGGCCATGATGACCGGCTCCGAAGGACTGCTGGGCGTCGTGACGGAAGTCACCGTTCGCATCCTGCAGAAGCCGGAAACGGCCCGCGCCGCGCTGGTCGGCTTCTCTGCTACCGAAGATGCCGGACGCTGCGTGGCCGATATCATCGCCGCAGGCATCATCCCCGGCGGGCTGGAGATGATGGACAAGCTGGCGCTGGAAGCGGCGGAGGATTTCGTCCATGCCGGTTATCCGCGCGAGGCCGAGGCGCTGCTGATCGTGGAGCTGGACGGGCCGGAGGCGGAGGTGGACTATCTGCTGGCCCGCGTGGAGGAAATCGCCCGCGCCAACAACTCCGGCTATCTGCGCGTTTCGACGAGCGAAGAGGAGCGGCTGGTGTTCTGGGCCGGGCGCAAGGCGGCTTTCCCGGCGGTGGGGCGCATTTCGCCGGACTATCTGTGCATGGACGGCACCATTCCCCGGCGCGAGCTGCCGCGTGTGCTGGCCGGCATGCGGGCGCTGTCGGAAAAGCACGGGCTCAGGGTCGCCAACGTCTTCCACGCCGGGGACGGCAATCTGCATCCGCTGATCCTTTATGATGCCAATTTGCCGGGCGAACTGGAGGCTGCCGAGGCCTTCGGCGCCGACATCCTGCGGCTTTGCGTCGAGGTGGGCGGCGTGCTGACCGGTGAGCATGGCGTCGGCATCGAAAAGCGCGACCTGATGCCGGAGATGTTCTCCGAGGATGACCTGCGCCAGCAGCAGAGGGTCAAATGCGCCTTTGACGAGCGCCAGCTTCTCAATCCCGGCAAGGTCTTCCCCGTGCTGCACCGCTGCGCCGAGCTTGGCCGCATGCATGTGCACAAGGGGCAGATGCCCTTCCCGGACATTCCGCGTTTCTGAGCAGGTGGAACAGATGACCCCAGACCAGACCACCTTGGCTCCCGGTGCCGCTGCGCTGAAGGCCGTGCGGCCGCGCAATGCAGGAGAATTACGCGACCTTGTGGCCCATGCGGCTGCCGAGGATCTGCCGCTTGAAATCATCGGGCAGGGCTCCAAGCGCGCGCTGGGCCGCCCGGTGCAGGCTGGACTTGTGGCCGACCTGTCGGCCCTGTCCGGCATCCTCGTCTATGAGCCTGCCGAACTGGTGCTGACCGCGCTGGCGGGCACGCCGCTGGCGGAGATCGAGGCGGCGGTGGCCGCAGCTGGGCAGGAGCTCTCTTTCGAGCCCATGGATTATGGCCCGCTGCTGGGCGGCGTTTCCGCGCAAGGGACCCTGGGCGGAGCACTGGCTGCCAATCTCTCCGGCCCCCGCCGCATCAAGGCGGGCGCTGCCCGTGATCACGTGCTGGGACTGGAGGCTGTCTCCGGGCGCGGCGAGATCTTCCGGGCCGGCGGCAAGGTGGTGAAGAACGTCACGGGTTACGATCTGCCGCGTGCGCTCTGCGGCTCCTGGGGCACGCTGGCGCTGTCCACCGAACTGACGCTCAAGGTCAATCCACGGGCGGAAACCAGCGTGAGCCTGTTGATCGAGGGGCTGGACGATGCCACGGCGGTTGCCGCCCTCTGCCGGGCGATGGGAACGCCTGCCGAAGTGTCGGCGGCGGCGCATCTGCCTGAAGGCCTGTTTGTAAGGCTGGGCCTTGCCGGACAGGACCGGGGCCGGGCGGTGACGCTGATCCGGCTGGAGGGCTTCGGCCCCTCTGTCGATTACCGTTTTGCCGCGCTGTCCCGCCTGCTGGCTGAGGTCCTGCCGGGCGGGGCTGCCGTGGAGCGGCTGGAGGATTCAGCCTCCCGTGCCGCCTGGGCCGCGATCCGCGATTGCCAGCCTTTTGCGGGCGGCAGCCTGCCGGTCTGGCGCGTGTCGCTGCCGCCAGCTTCGGGGGCAAGATATCTCGCCAGCCTGAAGCAGAGCATTCCGGTGGAAGCCTTCTATGACTGGAGCGGCGGGCTGGTCTGGCTGCAGTGCCTTGATGGCAATCTGCATGACGTGCCCATCCGTGACGCTCTGGCGGACCACGGCGGCGGCCATGCCATGCTGGTGCGGGCGGATGCTGGCGCGCGCTCCAGCGTGCCTGTGTTCGAGCCGCAGGAGCCTGCGCTTGCGGCGCTGTCGCGCCGGCTCAAGGCCCAGTTCGATCCCAAAGGCATTCTCAATCCCGGCCGTATCGCGCCGGATCTGTGACCCTTGACCCTCAGGTGACGTATGCAGACGAATTTCACCGCCGAACAGCTCGCAGATCCGCATGTGGCCGAATCGGAGAAGATTCTGCGCAAATGCGTGCATTGCGGCTTCTGCACGGCCACTTGCCCCACCTTTACCCTGCTGGGTGATGAGCTGGATAGCCCGCGCGGGCGCATCTACATGATCAAGGACATGCTGGAGAACGGCCGTCCGGCAGACGAGCAGATCGTGCGCCACGTGGATCGCTGCCTGTCGTGCCTGTCCTGCATGACCACCTGTCCGTCTGGCGTGAACTACATGCATCTGGTGGATCATGCCCGCGCCCATATCGAGCAGACTTGGCGCCGCCCGCTGGCCGACCGGCTGATCCGCTCGCTGCTGGCCGCTGTCCTGCCCTATCCCGGCCGCTTCCGGCTGGCGCTGGTGGGGGCCTATATGGGCCGCCCGCTGGCAGGCGCTTTCAAGGCGCTGGGCGGTCCCTTTGCCAAGCTGGGCGCGATGCTGTCGCTTGCTCCGTCCAAGGCACCGGGGCGTGGCCTTTATGAGGCGCCGGGCAACTTCCAGCCGCAGGCGGCGGCGAAGAAGGGCCGGGTTGCCCTGCTGAACGGCTGTGCCCAGCCGGTGCTTGCCCCATCCATCAACGATGCCACCATCCGCCTGCTGACGCGCGCCGGATATGAGGTGGTTCTGCCCAAGGGCGAAGGCTGCTGCGGTGCGCTGGTGCATCACATGGGCCGGGAAGAGGATGCGCTCGCCGACGCCCGGCGCAATGTGGATGTGTGGATGCGCGAGGCGGATGGCGAGGGGCTCGACGCCATCCTCATCACCGCCTCCGGCTGCGGCACGACGATCAAGGACTATGGCTTCATGCTGCGCAACGACCCGGCCTATGCGGAGCGGGCGGCGCAGGTGTCCGGTCTTGCAAAGGACATCACCGAGTTTCTGACCGGGCTGGATCTGGGCGCGCCGGTGCGTCCCGGCGGGCTGACCATCGCCTATCACTCCGCCTGTTCCATGCAGCACGGGCAGAAGATCACCCGCCAGCCGAAGAACCTGCTGAAGGCCGCAGGCTTCACCGTGAAGGATGTGCCGGAGGGACATCTGTGCTGCGGTTCGGCCGGCACCTACAACATTCTCCAGCCCGAAATCGCCACGCGCCTCAGGGACCGCAAGGTCGCCAACATCCGCAAGACGATGCCGGATCTGGTCGCCACCGGCAACATCGGCTGCATGACGCAGATCGGAACCGGGATCGATATACCCGTGGTGCATACGGCGGAACTGCTGGACTGGGCCTATGGCGGGCCCTGTCCGGAAGTGCTGCAGGAAAAGGCGGCAGCTGCCACGCACTGATACCAACTCTCGATGAGCTTGACTCATCGAGAGTTGGTCAAGCCCGTGCGGCGCTTGAGCAATTTCGAGGCGTGATGCGTCAGCATCGAAAGCCTTGGTATGAGCCGGCTCAGCTTCCCGGAAGGCCGAGCTGGATCGGCGTGCGGTCCTTTTCCGCTGGCGGCGGCGTCTCGCCTGCAAGGCGGAGCGTGCGTTCCAGCAGCATTTCATAGATCGGCCGCCCGTTCAGCGCATGGGCGGCGAGCGTTGCGGCGGCGCAGGTGACGAGCACCGGCAGCAGCAGCGGATAGGCGCCCGTCAGCTCCAGAACAAGGACGACAGCCACCAGCGGCGCCCGCACCGAAGCGGCAAAGAAGCCGCCCATCGCGGCAATGGCAAATGCCTGTGCCGGGAGATCCGCGCCGGGAAGCAGCTGGCTTGCCACAACGCCGAAGGCAAGGCCCGCACAGGTGGCGATGGAGAGCATCGGCGCGAAGATGCCCCCCGGCACACCGATGCTGTAGGACACCAGCGCCCCGGCAAAACGCAGCGCAGTCAGCAGCAGAAGCAGGCCAAGGCCCAGATGATCGGCCGTGACGAAGCTGACCAGCTGATCGCCGCCTCCCGTTGCAAGCGGAAAGGCAATCAGCAGGGCGCCGGTCAGGCCGCCCGCAGCAACAGGCGGCAGCCACCAGAGCCGTTTCGGCAGTTTCTGGATGGCGTCGAGACTGGCGAGGACGGCGCTGTTGAAGCCGGTGCCAAGCGCACCCAGCAGCGCGCCGAGCAGGATGAACAGCGGAAAGCTCAGAACGGGCAGGGCACTGGTGTCGATCTCCAGCGCCGGGCGGGTGCCCAGAAGGCCTTCCACCGTGAGGCCGCTGGCGATGCTGGCGAGGATCACCCCCATATAGGTGCGGTAGCCATAGGGGAACTGGCGGCGGGTTTCTTCCACGATGAAGAGGATGGCAGCGAGCGGGGCAGAAAAGGCGGCGGCAAGACCGGCCGCAGCGCCTGCCGCGAGCAATCCGCGCCGGTCATCTGCGGTAAAGCCCAGGCCTTGCGAAATACCTGCGGCGGCGGCGGCCGACATGTGGATCGTCGGGCCTTCCCGCCCAAGAACGAGCCCGGAGGACAGCGCTAGCAAACCGCCGGTGAACTTTGCCGCCAGCACGCGGACCCAGCGCATGGGCCGCAAGCCCTCCATGGCGCCTTCCACTTCCTGAATGCCGCTGCCGGCGGCTTCCGGCGCGATGCGGCGCACGATCAGGGCGGCAAGAAGTGCGGCAAGGGCGGAGATGGCGGCCGTCATGAGGCCCGAGAGCAGCGGGGCCGTCACCGCCAGGCGCAGATCGCGGTACAGGCTGGAGAGGGCATCCACGCCAAGATGAAAGGCCGTGCCAGCCAGCCCGCCGGAGATGCCCGCAGCAACGGCTGCCAGCAGATAGACCGCGCCCGCATGGGGAGCGGCAGAGCGCCGGGATCTGGAGAAGGGGAACATGGCCGGGATCTTTCGCGTCAAACGGCAGCAGCCCCGTTCCCGGGGCTGCGCCGCCAGATCAGATGACGATCACCGTCGCACCGACGCCGACGCGCTCGTAAAGGTCGGTCACGTCCTCGTTGCGCATGCGGATACAGCCGGAGGACACCGCATGGCCGATGCTCCAGGGCTCGTTCGAGCCGTGAATGCGGTAGAGCGAAGAGCCCAGATAGAGCGCCCGGGCGCCCAGCGGGTTGTTCGGCCCGCCCGCCATGAAGGTGGGCAGTTCCGGGCGGCGCTTGCGCATGGAAGCCGGCGGGCGCCAGTCCGGCCATTCCGCCTTGCGGGTGACCTTGTGGGTGCCGGCCCACTCAAAGCCCGGCTTGCCGACGCCAATGCCATAGCGGCGTGCTGTCCCGCCCGCCTGCACCAGATAGAGATAGCGGGTGTTGGTATCCACCACGATGGTGCCCGGCTTGTGGGGGCCGGTGTAGTCCACCACGGCAGGCAGGAATTTCGGGTCGATCTGACGGGTGGCCTGCGGTGCCTTGCGGGCAGGCTCGGCATGGGCCAGCTGCACGGGGGCAGGCTGCCTGCTGCTGAAGGAGAACCAGCTCTGCTGCGGCGGTTGCGGCCTTGGCGGCTGAATGCCATGGGGGCGCAGCTGCAGCAGCCAGGGTTCTGCCAGATCCGGGCTCAGGATCACCGGCGGCGGGGTGGCACGGCCGGCACTCTGGGCCATGGCGCTTGGTGTGGCCGCGGGCACCAGTGCAAGGGCACTGAGAAGCCCGGCGGCAGTCAGGGTCCGTATCCGCTTCATTGGCGTTACTCGCAAACAGATAGCCTTCAAGCCGGAGACCGGCATTCGTTCAAATTTTAGGTATCTGACCGCGTGGAAAGGGTGAACGGCGCGCTAACCAGTCCGGCAATCTGGAATCAAGGTAAAGGAGCGGTTTACGGATATGGTGAACGGCTGGTTACCCAGCCTTATGCGAGGGGCCTGATGGCTCAGGGCTGGATCCGCCGCCGGGCGTCCCGCACAACCACCGGCAGCACCTTCTCCGCCTCGGAAGGGGACATGCCGGGCTTGATGCGCGGGTCATAGAGCATGTTCAGGATAAGCTGGTCGAAAACGGTGAAGCGGTTGTGGCGCGAGCTGTCATTGAAGACCGAATGCACCAGCCGGTCATCATCATTCATGGGGCCGAGCCCCTGCAGCAGCTCTTCCACCAGGCAGCGGCGGAACAGGAAGTCGCCCTCATCGGAAACAATGACGGCACGGGAGTTCTTGATGCCCCGGCGCCCGGACTCCACCCGCACAAGGCAGCGGCCCGGCGCATCGGCGGTCATGTCCTTGTAGACCGACTGGCGCACCACGTCCTCATACTGGTGCCGGTCAACGATGTAGACGTCAAAGTTCGGCTCTTCGGTGGCGCTGGCCACCTGGATCGAAATGCCTGCGATCTTGCGGTCCATTTCGGCAATGAAGGCCTCGACTTCGGCCCGGCGGTCCTTGTGCGACAGGCTGAAGATGCGGAACCGGACGGGCTTGGCGAATTTCTTCACCAGGTAGGGCTGCCAGCTCCAGGTGCGGTATTCGAGGCCGAAGACGGTCGCGTTGAAGCCGGTCACAAGTTCCTCTGTGGTGAAGGTATCCGGCTGCGCCACAGCCTTGCCGGCGAGGCTGCCGGCAAGCAGAAGGGCAAGACATGTGATGGAAATGCGCGGCATCTGAAACTGCTTCACCGGGCTGCGGGACCTTCCTGACGCGGCGTTAACCATCCACGCCGGCGGACTTTAATCGTTTGCGCCACAGCTTGAAAACCAAAATCGCATCAAGGACCTGAATCCGTATCATCTGCGCGTTTCAACGGAACCCGGGAACATTTCCTTAAACATCGGCGGATATAAATCAGCCCCAGGATGGGCAATCTCCTACAGTATTTGCGTGATGGCAGGAGCAGTTATGGCGGCGGCAAAACGTGCATTCCGGGTTGAAAGTCTTTTCCGTGATGCGACGGCTGCAGCGCAGCCAGAAAGACTGGAGGAATACCGCCATCAGGAACTGATGGCGGAGATTCGGGCGCTCAAGTCGCTCGTGCAGGGCAACGAGCCTGCAGACAGCAAAACCATCAGCGATCAGGTGCTGAAGGAGTTCCGCAAGGAACTCAATGAAGCTGCCAAGCTGAAGGCTGAACTTGACGCGATCTATGAGGCGATCAACGCCACGAAGAAGGAAATCGCAGCCCTGCACCACACCACCGGGTCGGAAGGTGAGGAGATGGCGCGCGTTTCCAACGAGCTGGATGCCGTTGTCGAGGGCACCGAGGGTGCCACGGAAAGCATTCTGTCCGCAGCCGAGTTCATCGACGAGACCGCCAACACCCTGTCGGCCCGCGTGAGCGGCCATGACCGTGAAATGGCGCAGGATATCCAGGAAAAGGTCATCCTGATTTTTGAAGCCTGTAACTTCCAGGATCTGACCGGCCAGCGCATCACCAAGGTGATCAATACCCTGCGCTTCATTGAAGAGCGCATCATCGACATGATGAACATCTGGGGCGGTATCGAGAGCTTCAACGACTTCGAGGTCAAGATGCGGGCGCAGGCCGAGGGCGACGCCGCTCTGCTCAACGGCCCCTCGCTCAAGTCCGACATGGATGTGGCCACCCAGGACGACATCGACGCCCTGTTCGCCTGATCCTTCCGGGTTTCACAAGATCACAAAGCCGGCCTTCGCGCCGGCTTTTCTGTTTGCGGCGTGGATGAAAAGCATATAGAACAAAAAAAGAACAAAAATCCCAGATGCGGGAGGCAGGAATGGATGGTCTGATCGAGGGGCCGGATGGCCAGCACCGCTGCAAGTGGTATGGCGGGCTGGAGGATTACCGCATCTATCACGATGAGGAATGGGGCTGGCCCGTCACGGATGATCACCGCCTGTTCGAGAAGATCTGCCTCGAAGGCTTCCAGTCCGGCCTGTCCTGGCTGACGATCCTGCGCAAGCGTGAAGGCTTCCGCGCGGCTTTTGCCGGGTTTGATTTCAACAAGGTGGCGGAGTTCGGCGATGAGGACATTGCCCGCTGCCTCGCGGATACGGGCATCGTACGCCACCGTGGCAAGATCGTCTCCACCATCAACAACGCCCGGCGCGCGATCGAGCTGAAGGCCGAGTTCGGGTCTCTGGCGGCCTATTTCTGGCGTTTCGAGCCGAAGCCGGAGGCGCGTCCCTTGCGCTGTGACCGGGCGACGCTGTCGCAGATCACCCAGTCAGCGGAAAGTGTGGCCCTGTCCAAGGATCTCAAGAAGCGCGGCTGGAGTTTTGTCGGGCCGACCACCGTCTATGCCTTCATGCAGGCCATGGGCCTTGTGAACGATCACCTTGAGGGCTGCTGCCGCCGTGCGCCGCTGGAAGCACACCGTGCCACATTCGCGCGGCCGGTTGCCATGCCGGCCTGATCCGCCGGGCAGCTTTCAGCGTACATCTCATACCGTGAAGCTGTTGCAGAAACGGTTGCCGGTGCCGCAGCCCCCCGCGCGGCGCACCGGTCTTCCCCCGATGAGACTGGCCGCCTTGCGCTCTCTAGCCCGCAAGGCGGCCATTTTTCAGGGTCTTACCTTTTCCGCCAGCGGATCGAACAGGCGGTTGGTGCTGCGGAAGATGTAGTCCGGCGTCTCGACGCTGACCGTCTGGGCGCCATGCTCGATCAGTTTCTGGGCGCAGTCGGCCACCTGATCCTTGGGGCAGAGCAGGGCGAGAACCGTTTCGTCGGCCGGATGGCCGAAGGCGAGTTCAGCTCCCAGCGGCAGCACGGCCTTCACCGCGCCGCGCGGATCGGTGACGAGCGCCCGGACGATGCGCAGGCCCCTTGCGGTTTCTTCAGCCGCCACCCGGTCCAGAATGGTGCGGGCTGCTCCCAGTGCCGTGCCGCTCCAGTCCGCCTTCAGCGAAGCGACCAGATGGGCCTGGCTCTTCAGGATGACGCCGTCTTTCAGGATCTTCAGCGCGTTGGCTTCCAGCGTCGAGCCGGTGGTGGTGATATCGACGATGAGTTCCGCAGAGCCGGCGGCAGGCGCACCTTCCGTGGCGCCGGCGCTCTCGACGATCCGGTAATCGGCAATGCCCTGCCGGGCGAAGAAGGCACGGGTCAGGTTCACGTATTTGGTGGCAACCCGCAGGCTGCGGCCATGGCGGGCGCGGAAGTCGGAGGCCACGTCGCCGAGGTCGGCCATGGTTTCCACGTCGATCCAGGCCTTGGGCACGGCGACGACCACATCCGCCGGGCCGAAGCCGAGCGGGGTGACGACATGCACGAGGCGCTCCGGCGCGGCGATGCTTTCATGCACCAGATCCAGCCCGGTGATGCCGAAATGGATGGTGCCTTCCGCCAGTTCGCGCGCAATCTCGGAGGCGGAGAGGAAGGCGATTTCCGCATCCTCCAGCCCCTTGATGGCGCCGCGGTAATTGCGGTCGCCGCCCGGCTGCACGATCCGCAGCCCGCTGGCGGCGAAGAACTCGGAGGTCTTTTCCTGCAGGCGGCCCTTGGAGGGAATGCCGATGATCAGACGGGTCATGCGCGAGCCTCCAGAACGGTCTGCAGCCGGTCCAGCCACAGCGAAAAGCCGACGGCGGGCACCTCGTGCGGGGCGCCCAGCAGCCGCAGCAGCTTGTCATAGCGCCCGCCGCCGACGATCTGCCCCGGCAGGTCATGGCCTGCAGCGGTCATCTCGAAGACGAAGCCGGTATAATAATCGAGGCGGCGGCCGAAATCAGCGGCAAACTGCATGCGCGAGGCGGCAAGGCCGTGGGCGTTGATGGCCGCAAGCCGGGCCTCGAAGGCCGCAAGCGGGCCGGAAAGGTCCAGGCCATGACGGCTGGCGAAGGCCTTCAGCTCGCCAAGCGCCACATCCGGCTGGCCCTTGATGGCAAGATAGTCGCGCAAGGTGGCCGCCGCGCCCGCATTGGCGCCCGAGCCGTTGGCAAGGGCGGCCTGCTCCAGAAAGCGTTCGGCAATTTCGCTGGCGCTGCGCCCGGCCACGGCGGTGATGCCGGCGATGGACAGAAGATCGGTGACCACCTGCTGCGCGGCTTCATGATTGGCGCCGTCGAGCGCGGCGAGGAAGCCGAGGCGGGTGGCGCTGTCATCCTGCATGCCTTCGCCGCCCATGCGGGCGATGGCCGCGTCCAGCCGGGCCGTCTCGCCGAACAACCCGCGCAGACGGCGCTGCCACACCACGGGCAGGTTCAGCCCGGCAAGCACGGCGGTGAAGAGCGTTTCGTCGCCGATGCGGATCACCGGATCCGTGATGCCAAGGTCGGCCAGCACGCCGGTCGCGAGTGCCAGCATGGCGGCATCCGCCTGTTCCCGGTCGGAGCGGCCAAGGCTTTCGGCGCCAACTTGCGGGATCTCGCCGATGCCGCCGGGGCGCTGGCGGAACACGGGGCCCGCGTAGCAATAGTCATCGCGCCGGTTGGCCGGTTCGCTTTCGAGGTGCTGGCGGCAGACGGGAATGGTGAAGTCCGGGCGCAGACACAGCTCCGGCCCATCGGCACCGTTGGTCAGGAACAGGCGGCGGCGGATGTCCTCGCCCACCAGATCCAGAAACGTGTCCGCAGGCTGCAGGATCGGCGGGTCGATGCGCGTATGCCCGGCGGCCTGCAGCCGCGCCAGTGCGGTTGCCGCCAGCCGTGCGGTGCCGGCATCTGCCCCTGATCCGTTCGCTGCGGTGCTTCCCGTCATCGTCCTGTCCTCAGCTTGTCGCGCGGGCGCGGTCTTCGGCCTGCCCGGCCAGCATGCGCTTCACGGTTTCCACCATTTCGTCTTCGGTCACCGTCACCTGCGCCGGGCGGCTTTCGCGCCATGTTACATTGTCGGTTATTTCACCTGAAAGACGCTTGCCCTCGATCAGGTCCTTGATCTGGATTTCGCCATTGGCGCGCTCGTCCGAGCCCTGGATGATGGCCAGCGGGCAGCCGCGCTTGTCGGCATATTTCAGCTGGTTGCCGAACTTCTTCCAGTTGCCCTGATACATCTCGGCGCGGATTTTGGCTCCGCGCAGCTTCTGGGTTAGCCTCTGATAATTCGCCATGGCCTGCGCATCGCCGTCCATGACGGTGACGAGAACCGGCGGCAGCGTCTCGCTGCCTTCCAGCTTGCCGAGGTTCTTCAGCGCGCTCATCAGGCGCGACACGCCGATGGAAAAGCCCGTGGCCGGAACATCGCGGCCCGTGAAGCGCTTCACCAGCCCGTCATAGCGCCCGCCGCCGCCAACGGAGCCGAACTGCACCACCTCACCCTTTTCATTGGTGACGGGGAACAGCAGTTCCGCCTCATAGACGGGGCCGGTGTAGTATTCGAGGCCGCGCACGACGGAGGGGTCTATGCGGATTCGATCAGAATAATAACCGGCTGAAACGCAATAATCTTGAATCTGAGCGAGAGACCAGATGCCCTCGGCGGATGTTTCATTCCAATGCGGGAATGTCCCATTGTACATTGGAACACCGAGAGCGAATGCACTATGTCTCTCACCAACGGGCAAATTGCGGCGGCGAAGCAGCTCAGCTTCATCAGGGTCAGCCACGTACATCGAAAGAGAATTGGTCATCGCGAGGATGACATCAATTTGGTCTGATGCCAGTTTGGCTCCTGAGGTGAAGTCGCCCGATTCATCGAAGCGTCCATCGCCAAGAAGCTTTCGAATCTCCGCAACAGGAAACTTGTCTAGCTTATCAACGGTTCGGAGAACGGTGAGACGCTGATCAGCGTTCTCATCACCACCAAGGCCGATGGCTTCCAGAACACCATCCAAAATCTTCCGGTTGTTAACTCGGATGACATATTCACCCCGCTTCAGCCCCAGGGCCTCCAGCGTGTCGGCGAACATCATGCACATTTCCGCGTCAGCCCCGACGCCCGGCGCGCCGACGCTGTCGGCGTCGAACTGCATGAACTGGCGGAAGCGGCCGGGGCCGGGCTTTTCGTTGCGGAACACCCAGCCTGCCCGGTAGCTGCGGAACGGCAGCTGGATCTCGTTGATGTGCTCGGCCACATGGCGGGCGAGCGGGGCCGTCAGGTCATAACGCAGGCTCAGCCACTGTTCGTCATCATCCTGCACGGAAAAGACGCCCGCATTCGGCCGGTCCGTATCGGGCAGGAACTTGCCGAGGCAGTCGGTGTATTC
This sequence comes from Pannonibacter sp. I15F10I1, assembly GCF_900185665.1. Lineage (NCBI taxonomy): Bacteria > Pseudomonadati > Pseudomonadota > Alphaproteobacteria > Hyphomicrobiales > Stappiaceae > Pannonibacter > Pannonibacter sp. I15F10I1. The sequence goes on along the minus strand of NZ_FYAN01000029.1, from coordinate 91,015 downwards.
GAACATCGGCGTCTCGACCGGATCAAACCCGTAAAGCTCGTAAACCGCCTTGATCTTCGCGACCATTTCTTCCGTGGCGCGGATATCCGCTGCCGAACGGTCAACAAAGCCGCGCGGCAGCCGCGCCTTCAGTTTCTGGGTCTTCGGATTTGACATGGAACAGGCTGCTTTCCGGGATGCTGTGCAACAGGCTTGCGGTCATGTCCAGCGGCTTTCATGCCCCTGAAACGGCTGGCTGTTTCCTAGACGAAACCAGCCCGCCGGGCAAGGCATTGGGCGGGGAAGCGGGCGGTGCCTGTTTTCAGCCTGCACGCCCTCTTCCTGTGGTGGGCGGCGTTTGAAATGGATGGCAGGGGAAAAAGGCTGTTTGCCCTGCACAGCACGGCCTCTCATTTCCCCTCCCCCTTGAGGCTACCGGATTCACATATCAGGTTCGGGCATTGCCCGCAGTGATGCATCTGCTCTGTGACAGGGTCTCTCCGCCCCCCTCCCCCTCGTGGGGAGGGGTAAGGGGTGGGGGGCTCTGAGTCCGCAAGATTTTGAAAAAATTAGCTTTTCCTGAAGAGGCTGGAGAGGAGAAGCTGTCTGTAATCAATGGAGACTTTGCCAGACGGAAAGGTCTTTCCCCCCACCCCCTTGCCCCTCCCCACCAGGGGAAGGGGGGCTGAAACGCCGTGCCGGAGTAACGAGACTTCAGACCTTCCCCATCTGTGTCTGGCTTCATGCACGACGCCTGCATATCGTAGCTCAAGGTGGAAAAAGGGCGCTGTGCTCAAAAGAGAGCGCCTTCCCCCTATTCCTCCCCGAACAGAAATCCCGGCGGGCGGTCGAAGGGGGTGCCGAGCATGGCGAGCCAGAGGCTGGTGGCGATGCGCTCGGCCTGGCGGATGACGATGGCGGCAGCTTCCGGATCGGCAAAGACGTGGCGGGCGGTGGCGCGGAAGAGGGTGAGCCAGCGGCGGAAATCATCGCTTTCCACCTCCTGGCGCATGGGCAGGTGGGCAGGCACCGGGCGGCCCTTGTATTCGCCGGTCTTCAGCAGCACGGAGCCCCAGAAGCCCTTCATCCGTTCCAGATGCGCGTCCCAGTGCCCAGCCATGCGGCTTTCAAAAATAGGGCCGAGGCGTTCGTCGGCGCGCACGGCATCATAGAAGCTGTCCACCAGCGTGTTGATCTCATCCCGCGTGATGCTTTCATGCATGGGCACGCGGGTGACGGCGGGGCGGATATCGACTGAGGTCATGGCCTGCTTTCCTGATCAGGCCGCCAGTCTAGCGGCGAGCCTTTGCAAAGGCACGGCAAAAGCTGCGCGGGCGGCAACGGGCCGCAGGCTGGCGTCAACCGCGCCTCGCTTGCAAATGGCGGCCTTTTGGCTATGTTCCCGGCCAAACAGACCGGCAGGCAGATGGCCGCCGCAAGATGATTGAAGAACGGATTTTCCGCATGGATGTGAGCCTGAACCGGACAGAGGCGCAACATGGCGCCGCGCCGGAACTCACGGTGGTTCTGCCGACCTATAATGAGCGGGGCAACGTGCCGCTGGTGATTGCGGCGCTGCGCAAGGCGCTGGAAGGCGTGGCCTGGGAAGTCATCTTCGTCGATGACAACTCACCGGATGGCACCGCCGCCGCAGCCCGCGCCATTGCCGCCGAAGATCCGCGCATCCGCGTGATCCGCCGGGTAGGACGCCGGGGCCTTTCGGGTGCCTGCGTCGAAGGCATGCTGGCGTCGTCTGCTCCCTTTGTGGCGGTTATGGATGCGGATATGCAGCATGACGAGACGCTGCTGCCGCGCATGCTGGCGGCGCTGCGCTCCGGCGAGGTGGATCTGGCGGTGGCCAGCCGCAAGGTGGAAGGCGGGGATATCGGCGAGGGCCTCTCCGCGATCCGCAAGGCGGGCTCCAATTTCGCCAATGCGCTGGCGCGCAAGCTGCTGAAGGTGACGCTCTCCGACCCGATGAGCGGCTTCTTCATGCTGCGGCGGGAAGTGGTCGATGAACTTGCTCCGCGCCTCTCGGCGCAAGGCTTCAAGATCCTGCTGGACATTGTGGCCAGCGGCGAGGGACGCCTGCGCATCCGCGAGCTGCCCTTTGTCTTCCGCGAGCGGCAGGAAGGGGAAAGCAAGCTCGATACGCTGGTGACACTGGATTATCTGGGCCTTCTGGTCTCGAAGTATCTCGGCGACATGGTCTCCGTCCGCTTCCTCATGTTCAGCCTTGTGGGCGCCAGCGGCGTGCTGGTGCATCTGGTGGCGCTGCGCGCGTCGCTGCTGGCGCTGGAGCTGGACTTCAACCAGGCGCAGATTGCCGCGACCTTCGTTGCCATGACCACCAACTTCCTCCTCAACAACCAGCTGACCTACCGCGACCGGCGGCTGACAGGCCTTGCCATGCTGCGCGGTCTCGTCACCTTCTATGCGGTGTGCAGTGTCGGCGTGCTGGCCAATGTCGGCGTTGCCAACCTGATCTATGAAAATGAGCCGGTGTGGTGGATTGCTGGCGCTGCCGGTGCGGTGATGGGCGCGGTGTGGAACTATGCTGCCTCCTCCGTGCTGACCTGGCGCAAGTCCTGAGGGTGACCTGATCATGGCTGGACAGACGGGCGCATTGGGAACAGGCCGCGAAAGAGTGGCAGACCTGCCGCTGTGGCTGCAGCCGAAGCTGCTTGTCCTTCTGGTGCTGGCGCTGACGGCGCTGCGCCTCTGGACGGGGGCCAGTGCCTATATCGTCGAGGACGAGGGCTATTACCGGCTCTGGGGCCTCTATCCGGCTTTCGGCTATTACGACCACCCGCCGATGGTGGCCTGGTGGATCTGGCTGGGCCAGCAGATGGCCGGTGACACGGCGCTGGGGCTGCGGCTCGTCAGCATCCTGTCGGCGGCCATTGGGTCGCTGGCGCTGTGGCGCACGGCCTTCCTGCTGTTCGGCCCGCGTGTGGCCGGGCTGTCCGTGCTGTTTCTCAACGCGACGCTGCTGGTCGGCATCGGCGCTGTGCTGGCAACGCCTGATGCGCCTTCCGTGTTCTTCTGGGGTCTGACGCTCTGGGCTCTGGCGGAACTCACCGCTTCAGGAAAACCCAGCTGGTGGCTGGCAGTTGGGCTGTTCGCAGGTCTTGGGCTCGTCTCCAAATATTCCGTGCTGTTCCTTGGCGCCGGGATCGTGCTGTGGCTGCTGATGCCCGCCAACCGCCGCTGGTTCCTCTCCTGGCAGCTATGGGCGGGCGGGCTCATTGCTCTTGCCGTGCTGTCGCCGGTGCTGATGTGGAATGCGGGCCATGACTGGGCTTCGTTCTACAAGCAGTTCGGCCGCGCCGGGCGGGGTGACTGGACGGAAAAGTTCATCATCGAATTCATCGGCGCCTTCCTGGGCCTGCTCAATCCGCTTGTGGCGATTCCTGCCCTGGCCGGGCTGTGGCAACTGGTCCGGCGCATGGGCAAGGGCGAGGCAGGCGCCGGGCTGATCGTGCTGACGACGCTGCCGTTTCTTGCCTATCTGCTCGTCCATGCGCTGCATTCGCGTGTGCAGGGCAACTGGCCGGCGCCCGTGTTCCCGGCCTTCTGCATCATGGCGGCGGTGTTTGTGGCTGGCAGCACAGCACGCTTCTGGCGCGGGCTTGCGGCGGTGGCGGTTGTGCTGGGGCTTGGCCTTGGCGCAGCAGTGCAGGTGCATGCGGTGTCGCCCTTCACCGGCAAGTTCGCCCGCAAGGACCCCACGTTCCAGATGCGCGGCTGGCAGCAGATCCATGATGAACTGCGCCAGATCGCCGATGCGCAAGGGGCTGGCTACATCGCCACCATGGGCTACGGCCTCAATGGCCAGATGGCCTTTGCCTTCCGGGGTGAGATTCCTGTCATCCAGCTCAATGACCGCATCCGCTATGTGATGATGCCGCAGCCGGGGCCGGAGCTGTTCTCCGTGCCGGGGCTCTATGTCACCGAAGCACGGCGCGATGCGGCCGAGCGGCTGTCGGAGACCTTTGGCCGGGTGGAGCTTGTGGCAACCCTCACGCGCAAGGTTGAGGGCGTGCCGCTTGAGGACCTCTTGGTCTATGTCATCGATCAGCCGGAAGGGCCGCCGCTGGAGCCGATTGATCCCGCTCTCTGGATGTCTGCGCAATAGGCTGATGCCGCAAGGTTATGCCTGAATTTCTGTTTCCGATTGTATTCCAAGCCTTTTTGCGGTTAGCAAAGAGGCATGGTGCCCCGCGATAAATTGCGGGTAGGGGGCGGAATGAAACGGATCACCCTGGCGGCAGTCGATTATGGCTTCGCGTTCGGCACGGACCGGGCGATCCGCAAGCTTTTGGCGCAGGGCCGCCTCAGCGCGGTGGGCTGTCTTGCTTTCTCCGAGTTGTGGCGGCGTGAATATGCGCCCTTGCGCGAGGTCGTGGATGGCGGCGCAGGTCATGCACTGGTTGGCCTGACCCTGACGCTGACAGGCGCCTTCGGCATGCCGATGAGCCCCCGCTGGCGGCAGGAACTGGGGCCATCCTTCCGCAGCCCCGGCTGGTTTGGCCGCCGCGCAGGTTTCGGGCTGCTGCCCGACGAAATCATCCTTGAGGAGATGGCCGCCCAGATCCGCAGCTTCATGGCACATTTCGGCGCTGAACCGCAATTCATCACCCTGTCCGATGGCCTGATGCGCCACCGGGCTCTGGTTCGGCTGCTGGCACGGTCGGTGGAGGCTGAGGGCCTTGCCACCCGTCCGCTTCTCATCTACCCGCAAGGGGAAGGGCGGGCGCTGCGCCGTTTCAGCCGCTTTGTGTTGAAGCTTGGCTTTCCGCTGCTGGCCAGCGGCCCCATGCTGCCGGACCCGCCAACCGAGGCGGAACTGCAGGAGGCGCTGAGGCATCACTTCGACGGACTTCCTGAAATGGCTTTCGTCGTGGCGCGGCCTGCGATCATCGATGACCGTCTGCGGCGGCAACTGCCAAAGGCGGAGCTTGCAAGGCGCGAGCGGCATTTTGCCGTGCTCAAAAGCCTCAAATTCTTCAACACACTGGCAGAGAAGGACATCTTCCTTTACTGAAGGCGTACCAGCCGGTTTTCTCCTGCCAGTCCTCGATCTGCCTTCCGCAAACGGAAACGGCTCCAGTGGGGGCTGGAGCCGTTCTTCGGGAGGAGGCAAACAGCTCTCGCTGTCTGCTATTGTGGATATGGGCAGTTTTTGCGAGATTGCCAGAGGCAGGGTAGACAATTTTTACTGGGCAGGCGGGCGGCGCAGGGCCGTGTGTCTGCCATGAGCCAAGGGGCAGCGTCTCGTGTCGGATCTCAAGGGTTTTCTCGACAACAGCTTCACTCTCGAGGGGCTGCCGTCAGAGCTGGCGGACGGGCTCACCCGTCTGGCGCGTCCGATGAAGGTGAACCAGGGAGCGATCCTGTTCGAGACCGGCGATCCGGGCAATGGCTGCTACGCCATTCTGGAAGGTTCCCTCAAGGTCTCCATTCTGTCCGTCGAAGGGGATGAGCAGCTGCTCGCCGTGCTGGGGCCGGGGGATCTGGTGGGTGAACTGGCGCTGCTCGATGGGCGCCCGCGCTCGGCCACTGTCACGGCGCTGAAGGCGGCACGGCTCGCCTTCATCGACAAGTCCGCTTTCGAGCGCTTTGCCGATGAAAACCCGCAGCTCTACCGGCACATGCTGTCCATCGTCGGCAAGCGGCTGCGGCAGTCCAACGATGTTCTGGCCGCCCGTTCCTTCCTGCCGCTGCCGGGCCGCGTGGCTCAGACGCTGATGCAGCTGTCGGAGACCTTCGGCAAGCCGCTGGATAACGGCCGCATCCTCATTCACTACAAGCTCAGCCAGTCCGAGATTGCCAATATGGCAGGTGCTGCGCGCGAGAATGTCAGCCGCGTGCTGAACGACTGGAAGCGGCTCGGCACCATCAGCCGTATCTCCGGTTATTACTGCCTCGAGCGCCCCGAAGTGCTCAAGCAGGCCGCAACCCTCTGATTTTCCTCCCCACCGTCTTTCATGGAGAGCCATGTGACAGCCACTTCGGACGCAGAAACCGAACAGCCAACCGGTGACCTGACCCTTCGCACTATGGCCATGCCGGCCGATACCAACGCCTCGGGCGACATTTTCGGCGGCTGGGTGCTGTCGCAGATGGACCTTGCAGGCGGCATTGCCGCTGGCCAGCGCGCCAGTGGCCGCGTTGTGACCATTGCAATCGACCGGATGAAATTCATCCGTCCGGTGCATGTGGGTGATGTGCTGTGCATCTACACCCGCGTTGGCCGGATCGGCCGGTCCTCCATGGAAATCAACATGGAAGCCTGGGCCCTGCGCCACCGCTATGGCCAGCGGGAAAAGGTGACCGAAGCGATGTTCACCTTCGTCGCCGTGGATGAGGATGGCCGTCCGCGTCCGGTTCCGGCGGAGTGCTGAGGTCAGCTCCGGGTGAGCCGGGCTCATTGAGGGGCGGTCAAGCCCGTGCGGCGCCTGAGCGATTTCAAGGCGTGATGCGTCGGCATCGAAAGCCTTGGCATCAGTCCATTGGTGAAAGCCTCTCCACTTTCGTCTTGCCATGACGAACAGAAAGAAGAAGCCGGTCAGGCAGTCCTGACCGGCTTGTGGCCTGTTTGGGGGCAGGCGGAACAGCACGAAGCGCAAGGCTTTTCAGCCATGGCACGTGAAAATAGCGTGGTTCGGGAACGGGTTCCGCGGCGGTTCAGCCGGGAAAGCTCTGCCGGGCGCGACGCTCGAGATCGGCGTAAAGGCTCTCGTCGACCGCTTTGGAACAACCTGTGTTCCACAGTGCGATCAGCCCTTCCACCCGTGTCTTGCGCATCTCTGAGGTCAGCGGCGCATGTGTACGGCGGAGCGCGGCAGTCAGTTTCAACTGACGCAGGCGCTGCAGGACATAAAACTCCGAGGCGGTCAGGGAAGAACGGGCGGCAGGTGCGGCCAGGTCCTTCAGCTGTGCCCCGGCCAGGACAATCTGGACGGATGCGTTCACGGCGTTACTCTCTCTTCTCGACATTAAAAAATCCTCCTTCGGTTGCCCGAGGAGGACTGGCGCATTGACGTTCTGACCGCTTGGTTGCCCTGGGTTTCCCCATGGCCACATCCCTTTGCGGGGACCACCTTGCCCGGCCGGGCAGGTTGGCGAGGGCGCCAGCCCTTCTCTTGATGATGCGGGCTTTATGGCACAAACCTTTTGCGGGGTCAATCAGCGGGAATTTCACGTCTGCCTCCCGCTCTGCGTCTATCTGACAGAGCGAAAATCCGGCCGAGCCGCCGCCCTTTCCGGGAGAGTCAGATGCCCCAGCAGACCGATGCCACCTTGCAGATGATCGATGCGAACAATGCGGGCTTCGGCACCGTGCGGCTGGATCCGCGGGCGGAAAGCAGCAACTACGAGGATCATCTCGTGTTGCAGGGCACTCAGTTGCCAAGCACCTATTACGGATTGGCGGGGTCGGACAATACGACCCGGTTCAGGCCGTTGCATCAGGCCGGCTTTCTGGCGACTACGGCCCGCACGCGCGTCTATTTTGCGGTGGCGGGGATGATCAATCAGATCACCAACCCGCGTACGGCGCTTTCGTCCAGTCTTCAGCAGGTTCAGGGGCCGGTCTACAAGAGCAAGTATTATGTCTTTGTCCGCCTCGGCGTTTCCCTTGCTGATTTTCAGGCGACGATTGCCGCCATGATTGCAAATGCGCAGGCGATCACGACAGGCGATCTGGTGGACATGAATGGGCGGTCGCAGGCAACGGGCCCGACCGGCCTCTACTATGTGAATGCAGGGGCGCTCGAGGGCACATTCTGGGCGCGCAAGAATGCAGGTTGGGAAAGTTCGTTCTTTCCATCCAAGATCAACAAGCGCCTCCGGCCGCTCTGTCTGATGGATTTCCGCATTCAGCCCAATCAGGTTGCGACGGCGCAGGGTACGGGAGCTGCCTATGCCGCCAGCATTGCGCTGGTGCCCACGGCGCGCAACCAGGTGCATACGGGCCATACGCTGATGACACCGGCCGCGCTTGCCAACTGGTACGCCGGCCAGAACTTTGCCTCTCTGGCTGGCAATGTGGCTGGTGCCACGATCTGGAACAAGTATGACTGGCTTGGCCAATACCAGCAGAATGCGTCCTTTGCGACGAACAACTATGATGTCGCAGGTCCGCAAATCGCCAGCGGTAACGAATATTACGCCCGCGAGTTCTTCAATCTGTTCCCTGTAACGAACCCGAATGCCAATGCGAAGACCGCGCAAAGCCAGTCCATCGTCTCGATGATCGATGGCTTCGTGAACAATTGAGTGTTCGCACTCAATAATGCGGCGGGCGGGTGACGGGATGGGCGGAAATGCCCGTCTCGATCAGCTCGTCGATCTGGTCCGTCATTTCCCTCAGCTTGCGCGTCAGCCGCTCGATCTGCTTGCCCTGCTCGATGACCACGGCGTTGAGGTCGTCGATGGTGCGGATGGCATGGGCAAGGCCGATCTCCAGATTCACGACGCGGTCTTCATCCATCATGGCAAGGGCCTCTCGTGATATGTGGCCGCTTCTCAGCCGCAGGTTTGGAAATTCTGACAGGGTACGGTCTTGGCAGGGCGGACAAGATGCTTAAGTTAGACAAGCGGGGTGCTCTGCCTCGCGTCTTATCTCCCCTCCCGCCCTTTGGCACAAGAGCGAAAGCCCGAACATGACAAGCCTTGCGGATTTTCCGATCACCCGGAAGTGGCCGGCCCAGCATCCTGACCGTATCCAGCTTTACTCCCTGCCGACGCCGAATGGCATCAAGGTCAGCGCCTTCCTGGAAGAAGCGGGCCTTGCCTATGAGCCGCATCTGGTGGATTTCGGCTCCAGTGACCAGATGACGCCCGAGTTCCTGTCGCTGAACCCGAACAACAAGATCCCCGCCATCATCGACCCCAATGGCCCGGACGGAAAGCCTTTCGGCATCTGGGAATCGGGTGCCATCCTCATCTATCTTGCGGAAAAGACGGGCCAATTCCTGCCGGAGGATCCGGCCGGGAAGTATGAGACCATCCAGTGGCTGATGTGGCAGATGGGCGGCCTTGGCCCCATGTCCGGCCAGCTCGGCTTCTTCCACAAATTCGCCGGCCGCGAATATGAGGACCGCCGCCCGTTCGAGCGTTACCGCGACGAGGTGAAGCGCCTGCTGGGTGTGCTCGATCAGCGTCTTGAGGGCCGCGAGTTCATCATGGGCGCGGACTACACCATCGCCGACATGGCCTCATGGCCCTGGCTGCGCACCCTCTCCGGCTTCTATGAGGCAGCAGAGCACGTGGACCTTGCCACCCGCAAGAACGTGCTGCGCTGGTTCGAAGCCTGCATGGCCCGCCCGGCCAACCAGAAGGCGGTCAATATTCCGGCGCGGGGCTGAGAAACAAGGATCAGTCCGGCCCGGCGCCAAGGCCGGGCCGGACTTCACGACATGGGCCGGATCACGCAAAGATCTGCCACCAGGGGGCCCAGCCGGCCGTCTTCATCTGAGTAGGAGACACCTGCGCCGTCTTCTGGTTGATCTGGCCCGTCAGCGTCAGCTGTGTCTGCAGCGTTGTGGCATTGATCATCGTGCAGCCGAAATCGGCCGGGTTTTCGTCCGAAAAGCTGTTGTAGAAAACGTAGAGCCCGATGGCCGGGCTGTCGCCGAAGTAGCCGTTCTTTGTGGTGGCAATCAGCGTGTTCATCTGGTTGATGTCGATCGTGTAGAACGGGAACCTGTTCACGACATCGAGTTTCTTCGCCTGCACCAGCAGGACGGAGCCCTTGTAGTTCCAGATCCAGTCGCCGCCGAATTCGATCTCCAGCTTGGCGCCTTGCAGGCTTGTCGTGCCGAGGCCGAGATTCTGGCCGGTCGACTGATCATTGATCACGGCGAGATTGACACTCGTGATCGCGTCTTCCCGGATCACCTCGCCCAGATTGGATGAGGCCTTCATGATGTTGTAGGTCCAGGTGGACTGGGTCTTGAGAACGTCGGTAAGAGACATGGACTGCTCCCTGCGCTGGTCTGTCTCTTGCCTTGACGCAGGCAGGGCAGGGCGCGTGAGCATACGGCCTCACTTCAGCGGAAACATTTCATACCAGGGCCGGGCGCCCGCATGCCTTGCCTCCTCAAGCGTGACGATGGCCGGGCGAAGCGTCAGGCGGTTGCGGTTGAACAGGAAGTCCTGCATGCGCCGCGCATCGATGAACAGGCAGCCTTCGCTCATCCGGTGCTCCGGTCCGGTAAAGCTGGTGTAGAGCACGAAGACCGGATGCACGTGCCGGTGCCCGTGTGAGGCGGCTTCTGCCGCCGCGATCAGGCTGCGGATGCCGTCAACCTCGAAGGGAAAATAGCTCAGCCCCAGATGCCGCTCGCGCTCCAGCCGCAGGGCGCGCACCAGATAGTGCCGGTCGTCGAGGCTCCACGCCCAGCTCGCCCCCAGATCCTCCGCAAGGCCGGGGTCCTCCTGCCAGGCGGTGACCAGCCCGATCTTGGCAGCGCGCGTCATCTGATGGATCGTCACCAGATTGACCGTCGTCAGAAACGGCTCCGCCACATGCGCCCCAAGATGGGCGGTGGCTTCCATGAAGTCCGAGGTCCAGACCGACCTCTCGGCGAGAATTTCCTGAATATTCATGACCATCCCGGCCCCAGCTGCCCTGCCTTGAAGGACGCTTGCGGGGGAGGGATGTGAATATAATCCGGTAGGATAGCTATTGAGACTTAGGCTGCCCAGTAAGGCACATATCTCGCATTACGTTTGCCTTGATCCGGATCGGCCGGCGCGATGCGGGCGCGTTTAATCGATTCGGCAATGACGGCAGAGACGGCTTGATAATCATCACGGGTCAATGAGAACCGGTCACGCAATGTCGTATTGCTCATGTAATCCTGTGCCATCCATCGAAGAACGCAATGATGGAAGCAGGCTCTCAGTTTCTCAGCCTTCGACATCTGCCCGAAGTTTCGCGGTGCAAGAAGAACAACACGCATTGATGTTTCGGAGGAAATAAAATCTGGAGGTGGCAGGTGTCGTGCCTCGATTTCGATAAGCGTCTTGTCTAACCCACCTCCACGTTCTTCACAGAGACCAAAAGAGCGCATAGCCTTTGCAAGTTTTTCGTTTCTTGAGCGCCTCTCATCGATAATACGATCGGTGCTAATCAGCGAGTTTCCCGGGTTCGTTACTTCCAGGCGACTGTCATATATCTCGATGACAGGCCCAGTTCCTGTCGCCATGAAATCTTGGTGAATGAGAGCATTGGCGATAACCTCCCGGACTGCTGTTTCGGGAAAGTGTGGAACCATGCGCCTTACGCCGTCAATATACCGTTCTTCCTTTGGCAGACGTTCCATCAAGAAACGCATCATTCCTGCAAAGCCGACGGCGTATCCTTTCTTTCCTTCCTGCTCAAATTCGGACTTGGACTTGTCCTGGCCAGAATACTTTATGATACGGACCGCCTTGCCTGCTATGGAAGGAAAGACTGTAACATCACGTGCAAGCATGATCGCACCCAAATTGGTGACATCAAAGCGCCCTTCCAGATTGTCGATCAGAAACCCTTCATCAATCATCTTTCTGATAATTTCGTCGTTGTTCTTTGGCTTGGGTATTCCTGTCAGGTCATAGATTGGATCAGGATCGAGCATCTCCAGAGCATCACTGATCTTGGCGTTTGAAGCCGCCACTGCTGTCTCAAAGCTCCGGCGGCCTGTTGCAATCCAGAGCGCGCGCTCGAGTTCGGGAAAATCGGCCAGCTTCTTCTTGTTTTGCCCAACCCTGATAAACTCTGTGTCGCCAAATTTTACTGGCCTTTCGTATGAAGGTTCCACCGCGACTACTGAAAAATGTAGTCCGTCGCAGATGAAATCCTGTATCTCTACGAGCACTCTAGGCGCAATTTTTCGTGTCAACCAGTTCTGGAAATCTTCATTGCCGTATTTGGATGTTCGCAGGCGAACGTCTGTGCCTACTCTTTTCATCGTACTGTCTTCGATGCCGTAGACTAGAAATGCCCTGTCTCTGCCTGCGAGCATTGCGGAATTTGCAAGAGCCGAGATGTACTCTCCAATCTCTTTTGGATCCTTGTTTCCAACCTTAAATTCAAGCCAAGGACTTTCAGCAGGCTCTTTCAGCAACCGGTCGAGCAGTGCGCAAGGATCATGGATTGGCATTCGGGTCCTCCTTTTATCCCCCTTATATCAGAAATCGCCGCTCTGGAAGATGCTTCCGGAATGAGAATTTGGAAATAGGTATAAAAATCAATTAGATAGAAATTCTTCGAGTGTGCGGACTTTTATCCGCATTTTGACAGCACCCATCAAATAGCAGAGCCCCATGCAAAAAGGGCGGCCCGAGGACCGCCCTTTCCGTATCTCTGAAGCGTAGGGACTTCTTAGAAGTCCATGCCGCCCATGCCGCCCATGCCGCCGCCCGGCATTGCCGGAGCGTCCTTCTTCGGCAGCTCGGCAACCATGGCGCCGGTGGTGATCAGCAGGCCGGCGACGGAAGCGGCGTCCTGCAGGGCAGTGCGCACGACCTTCGTCGGGTCGATGATGCCGGCTTCGATCATGTTGACATAGGTCTCGGTCTGAGCGTCGAAGCCGAAGGAGACGTCGTTGTTCTCCTGGATCTTGCCGACGACGATCGAGCCTTCCACGCCGGCGTTCTCGACGATCTGACGGATCGGGGACTCAAGGGCGCGCAGGACGATCTTGATGCCGGCCTGGATGTCAGCGTTGTCGGAGGACAGCTTCTCGACAGCAGCCTTGGCGCGCAGGAGCGCGGTGCCGCCGCCCGGGACGATGCCTTCTTCGACGGCCGCACGGGTCGCGTTCAGGGCGTCGTCGACGCGGTCCTTCTTTTCCTTCACTTCGATCTCGGTTGCACCGCCAACGCGGATGACGGCGACGCCGCCAGCCAGCTTGGCCAGACGCTCCTGCAGCTTCTCGCGGTCGTAGTCCGAGGTGGTTTCCTCGATCTGCGCCTTGATCTGTGCAACGCGGCCAGCGATGTCGTCCTTGGAGCCAGCGCCATCAACGATGGTGGTGTTTTCCTTGGAGATGGAGACCTTCTCGGCGCGGCCGAGCATGTCGAGCGTGACGCTCTCCAGCTTGATGCCGAGGTCTTCGGAGATCACCGTGCCGCCGGTCAGGATGGCGATGTCTTCCAGCATGGCCTTGCGGCGGTCGCCGAAGCCCGGAGCCTTGACGGCAGCGATCTTGAGGCCGCCGCGCAGCTTGTTGACGACGAGGGTCGCCAGAGCTTCGCCTTCGACGTCTTCAGCGATGATGAGGAGCGGCTTGCCCGACTGCACCACAGCTTCGAGAACCGGCAGCATGGCCTGCAGGTTGGAGAGCTTCTTCTCGTGCAGGAGAATGTAGGGCTTCTCCAGCTCGGCGAGCATCTTCTCGGCGTTGGTGACGAAGTACGGGGACAGGTAGCCGCGGTCGAACTGCATGCCCTCGACGACTTCCAGCTCGGTCTCAAGAGACTTGGCTTCCTCGACGGTAATCACGCCCTCGTTGCCGACGCGCTGCATGGCTTCGGCAATGTCCTTGCCAACCTGCACGTCGCCGTTGGCGGAAATGGTGCCGACCTGAGCGACTTCTTCAGAGGTGGTGATCTTCTTGGAAACCGACACCAGGTACTTCACGGCTTCGGCAGCAGCGAGGTCGATGCCGCGCTTCAGATCCATCGGGTTCATGCCGGCGGCAACAGCCTTGGCACCTTCCTTGACGATGGACTGGGCCAGCACGGTGGCGGTGGTGGTGCCGTCACCGGCGATGTCGTTGGTCTTCGAGGCCACTTCGCGCACCATCTGGGCGCCCATGTTCTCGAACTTGTCTTCCAGCTCGATTTCCTTGGCAACCGACACACCGTCCTTGGTGATGCGCGGAGCGCCGAAGGCCTTGTCGAGGACCACGTTGCGGCCCTTCGGGCCGAGGGTCACCTTGACGGCGTTTGCGAGGATATCGACGCCGCGCAGCATTTTTTCGCGGGCATCAGCACCGAACTTTACGTCCTTGGCAGCCATTTTATCGTCTCACTCTAATTTGGGTTGATGTCAGTGAAATCCGGAGGTCCGCCTGATCAGGCGATCACGCCCATGATGTCGGATTCCTTCATGATCAGCAGGTCTTCACCGTTGATCTTGACTTCGGTGCCGGACCACTTGCCGAAGAGCACGCGGTCACCAGCCTTAACGTCAACCGGGATCAGTTCGCCGTTGTCCTTGCGGGCGCCAGCGCCGACGGAGACGACTTCGCCTTCCTGCGGCTTTTCCTTGGCGGTGTCCGGAATGATGATGCCGCCGGCGGTCTTCTCTTCGGAGGTTACGCGACGAACAACGACACGGTCGTGCAGCGGACGAAACGTCATTTGGCTCTTTCCTCTCATGCGGCGTGCCCCCATATGAAGCAGCACGCAATCCATAATGTTGATGGCTCGAGAGATCGCGGGTTGCCCCGCGTCTTGTTAGCACTCCTCAACAGCGAGTGCTAACAGCCCCCGATTTAGGAGCGCCTGCGGGCCTTGTCAATGCCGGACCAAACGAAAAAATCCTCCGGCTGATTGGCCGGAGGATTCGGGTTTTCGGACTTTCGGGGGGCTTGCGCCGCTCGGCCTGCACTCACATGGCGGCAGAGCGCTCCGACCAGGACTGCTTCTTGCGGTAGATGGTCGAGGGGCTGATCTCGAGCGCTGCAGCAGCCAGTGCGATATTGCCGTCAAAGGCATCCAGCGCATCTTCGATGATCCGCCGCTCCTGCGCCCAAAGGGGCTCTATGGCAGCCAGCGGCCGGGCGCCGCGTGCGGGGCGGCGGCGCTCGCGGGCTTCATCACTGCCCAGCCGGGCGCGGGCAGAGGCCTCCCGGATGAAATGCGGCAGCATGTCATAGGTGACCGCCGTGCCGTTGTTCATCACCACGATCTGCCGGATGGTGTTTTCCAGCTGGCGCACGTTGCCGGGCCAGGCATAAGCCTCAAGCCGCGCTTCCGCATCGGCATCAAAGCCGCGGAAGGATCTGCGGTCCTCGCCGGCGAAGCGGGTCAGGAACTCCAGTGCCAGCGGCAGGATGTCCTCGCGGCGCTCGCGCAGGGGCGGCAGATGCACGGGCAGCACGTTCAGCCGGTAATAAAGGTCTTCCCGCAGACGGCCCGTGGCGACTTCCGCCAGAGGATCGCGGCTGGAAGAACACATGATGCGCAGGCTGGATGGCGCGCCATCCTCCGGCTTCGCCAGCCCCTTGTCCTGAAGCAGCAGCAGAAGCTTGGCCTGAAGCGACAGGTCCAGCTCGTTCACCTCATCAAGGAACAGGGTGCCGCCGGCCGCCTGTGCCGTGGCGCCAGGATAGGCCTCGCTGCCATCACCGAACAGCTCCGTGTCGATCCGCTCCACCGAAAGCCCGGCGCAGTTGATAGAGACAAAGCGGTTGCCGGCCCGGCCGGACAGAACGTGGATCGCTTCGGCACACAGGCTTTTGCCCGTGCCGGATTCACCCGTGATGAAGACCGGGGCATCAGACGGCGCAAGGCGGCCGATCTGATTGTAGACGCCCGTCATCAGCTGTGATGTGCCGGTGAAGCGGCCGATGGGCGCGCGGGAGGCCGGATCCATCTGGCGCATGGCCGGGGTGTCCCGGCGTGCGGACTGGGGCTGAAGCTGCGGGCGGCGGCCGTCGAGCTGGGCCTGCACCTTGCTCATCAAGGCATCCAGCGTGAAGGGCTTGGCGATGAAGTCGTGTGCTCCGGCGCGCATGGCATTCATGGCCTGCGTGACGGAACCGTGGGAACTGGTGGCGATGATGATCGCACCGGGGCTGCGCACGGCAAAACGGGCAAGCGCCTCGTCTCCACCGGCCGTCTCGATGTCGATGATCAGCACATCGGCCGAAGCGTCGCTCAGCGCATCGAGGCACTGGCGCGGGTCCGAATAGACCAGCGGATCGGCAACAGCACCGCTCAGCCGCGCACAGACCGTGGCTGCACGGGTTGCATCCGCCGGGCTTGCGTCAAGAACGCGCACATGAATGGACCTTGTGAGGTCCGGAAGGCTCCCCATCCCCGGGTTACTCCCGCTCTTGTCAGATGTCTTCAGGCAGGTCTTGTCTGAACTGTCGGCTGAGTGTTGTGCAAACGTGGTAAACAAAGCGTTGTCAGCCTCGTAAATAGTGACGGCAAGGCCATCCAATCGGCCGGGGGCTCAGGGTTTCATGGTTGATTTCTCTGCGGGATTTTCTCTGGTGCCGTGCGGCCTCGGCCAGAGCCACACCACAGGATGGCGCCTTCCATGACTGGAACCGGCTAAAGGTGTGCGGCGGCGTAACCTGCGGCGAAGGCGATCGCCATCAGCGGAAAGAACACCGCCGGGCGCAGCAGAACGGCCGGAAAGCTGCGCGCCTGCGGTGTTTCCAGCAACTTTGCGGAAGAGGTGGGAGGCGTAAGCGCTGGATCGGCGGGGAAGGGTGGTTCTGACCCTGCCTCCGGCTTCGTTTCGGGGGCAGTTCCGGATTCCGGCACGGGCATGAGGTGAAAGCCGGGCTGGTAACTGCCTCTGGGGATGATGATGCGCACCGGATCGCTGTGTCCGGTGCCCGCATAATAATCCTCAAGGCGCTTGCGCAGTCTCGCCGCCTCCACCCGGACGATCGGGTCTGTGGCTGGGTTGAAACTGTCGTCCCGCCCCAGTGCCTGTGTGGCGATGGTGTAGCCCTTCAGGGGGACCGGCGGATCGGCGATGGAGGCCTCCACCACGAAGGTCAGGAACTGGCGCAGCTGCTGGGATGCCGAGAACTCCGGACTGCCGGTGATCTTGTGCAGGGCGAGGCGGACGAGGTCACGGTTGACGGCTGGCTGCGAGCTGTTGCCGGTGCCGGATGCGGGCCGAACGGTACCGCCTGCGCGGGCAAGGCGCGCTTCCGGTTCCCGTTCACTGGCCGACTGTCCTTCCACTCCGCCAATCTCCCCGTTTGTTCAAGAGATAGCGGGCCTCCCGTTTCAGCCCCTGATGATAAGGCTATGGCTCTCGCAGCGAATTGCAAGGGTTTTTGCGGCTGGCCGTTGTTGCGTTGCAGGAAGGCCGCAGCGCCGCACTGTTAACCATTATTAATGCGCTTTAATGAGAACTAGGCAAAGTTTTCCCCGTAAAGGCGGGTTTGCGGAGTCGGAACTACAGCGGCTTTCGGGCAAAATCGTTAACAGAGTATTGATTCGGGGTAGTGCGGCCAAAGGCATGGGGCGTTTAGCGACCATCATCATTCTGATCTGTATGGGCGTGATTGCCCTGTCGGCCGCCGCTGTGCTCGTTTATCAGTTTGGCCGTCCGCCGGGGGAAGCGCTGTCGCTGTCGCTTGCGCTGATGTGCACCATGATCGTGGTGCAGGTGGTGCTGGGCCGTGGCCGCGACCGGGGCGAAGTCAGCGACGTTGTCGAGCGTCTGGAAGACCGGCTGCTGGAGCTGGATGAGGACGTCAACAATCTCGAAGGCCGCCTGACGGGCGTCGAGCACACCATTCCGCGCCGCACCCGCGAGGAAATCGATCCGTTGTTTGCCGAGATCGAGGTGCTGGGCACGCTGGTCAAGCAGATGGCGGAAGCCATGTCCGACATGGAAACCCGCATCGAGGACCAGCGCGCCATTGGCGGCCCGGCGCCCGTGCAGGGCCTTGCCTATCATGGCCAGCCTTATGAGCAGGCGCCGCAGCACATGCAGCCGCAGCTGGCTGCGCCCCAGCAGCCTCAGTATCAGCAGCCGGCCTACGCCCAGCAGCCTTATTATCAGGACGCGCCCCAGCAGCCGCAGGCCTATGCCGCGCAGCAGCAGCCGGCCTATCAGCCGCAGCATCAGGGGCATCACGCTCCCGAGCCGCAGCGCCAGCCGGAGCCGCAGCACGCGCCGCATCAGCCGCATCAGCATCAGCCCGAGCACATGCCCGGCGGGCGGATCGAGCCTGTGTTCGGCGGTTTCGAGCAGCCCGGCTTCCGCAACGAGCCGGAGCCGCCGCGTCCGGCATTCCAGCCGCAGGCCCCGGTTTCGCAAAAGGCCGATCCGGCCATGCGCGAGATGATCCGCTCGGCGCTGAATGCCAACCGGGTGGATCTGTTCCTGCAGCCGATCGTCACCCTGCCGCAGCGCCGGGTGAAATATTATGAAGCCTTCACGCGCCTGAGAGACGGCAACGACCAGGTTCTGGAGCCGGCCGTCTTCCTGCCGGAGGCGATCCGCTCGGGCCTCATCCCGCGCATCGACAATCTGCTGCTGTTCCGCTCCGTGCAGGTGATCCGCCGCCTGACGACACGCAACCGCGATGCAGCCCTGTTCTGCAATGTCTCCTCCATTTCGCTGGCGGACGAGACGTTCTTTCCCGGCTTCCTGGAGTTCGTGCGCAACAACAAGAGCTTCAGCGACCTGCTGATCCTCGAGTTCACGCAGGACGATGTGGCGCAGATGGGCGTTGTGGAGATGGAAAGCCTCGGCGCTCTCGCCGAGATCGGCTTCCATTTCTCCATCGACCAGATCCATGACCTGAAGATGGACTTCAAGTCACTGGCCGAGCGCGGGTTCCGCTATGCCAAGCTGCATGCGGACTATCTCATTGGCCGCCGCAGCTCCGATCACGGGCATATCCATCCGGGCGATTTCGGCAATCTGCTGCACCGCTACGGCATGACGCTGATTGCCTCGCATGTGGAGACGGAATCGCAGGTGCTGGAGCTTCTGGACTTTGATGTCTCCATGGCGCAGGGGCATCTCTTCTCCCCGCCACGCCCCGTCCGCGCCGAAGTTCTCCAGGGCATGCCTGCACCCGCGCCGCGCAAGCGCGCAAGCTGAGATGCTGCCGCGTAAGCGCGCAAGCTGAGATGCTGCCGCGCAAGCGCGCAAGCTGAGATGGCGGCGGATTGGCGGGTGAGCCGCGGATAGGTGCCTCTCCGAAGCCCTCCATCACATAGAAAATCCATCCGTCGTCACCCCGGACGAAAGCGAAGCGAAGATCCGGGGCCGGTGAGTCGAGGCTTATCGGACTGACACCGGGAAAAAGGCACCTTGGCTCACCGGTCCCGGCTCGCGCTACGCTTGGCCGGGAAGACGATGGAGAGGTGGTGCCGGCCGCCGGTAGCCCTGTTGCACCAAACAAAAAAGCGCGCCGGCCGGGGCCAGCGCGCTTCTTGGGATCTCTGAATGATCTTTGGGGCCTGATACTTATTCGCCGACTTCGTTGGCCGGTTCTGCCTGCAGCATGCCGTAGCGCTCTTCGCCGATGCGGCCGAGCAGCTCAAGCTGGGTTTCGAGGAAGTCGATGTGGCCTTCCTCGTCCTTCAGCAGCTCTTCGAACAGCTGCATGGAAACGATGTCGCCTTCCTCACGGCAGATCTCGCGGGACTTGGCGTAGGAGGTGCGGGCGTCGTATTCGCCGGCGAGGTCACACTCGAGCACTTCCTTGATGGTCTGGCCAATCCGCAGGGGAGCCAGCTTCTGCATGTTGGGATGGCCTTCCAGGAAGATGATGCGCGACGTGATCTTGTCCGCATGCTGCATCTCTTCGATCGACTCGGCGCGCTCCTTCTTGGCGAGGCGCGTATAGCCCCAGTCATCCAGCAGGCGGTAATGCAGCCAATACTGGTTGATGGCGCCCAGTTCGAGGAACAGGGCCTCGTTGAGGCAGTCGATGACCTTGGGATTGCCCTTCATGATGAGACTCACTTCATTCAGCAGGTTTGAACTGGATCTACATTAGAATAATTCTACAGTGGCTGTCCAGCCCCTCAGGTTGAGGTCCCTCATTTTTCCCGTTGGTATCTTCACAATGGGTGTCAACGGAAGGATGGCCCATGGCACCAGCAGGTCAGTGAATAGCGCCGCCCGCGTGAGACCGGGGTAACCCGGTGCAGCATGAAGCTGGCAAAAAGCGTCGCAGAGCCCTGTTCTCTCGGTGCTGACCATTTGGTGCTGCCCAGATCAAGATCGAGGCTGCCGCCATCATAGAGCGCGGGCGGTGTCAGCTGAACAACGATGGTGAGCTTGCGCTGGCGGGCGATGGGGCCGTCGCCGATGTCGGAATGCCAGTCGTAGTGGCCTTCATCCGTCTCGTCATAAGCGGCGACCTGCAGCCGCTCCTTGAAATCGGTGATGTCGAACTGAAAGGCCTCGCGGTTGGCGGCCGCGACCGTTGCAAGAATGCGGTCCATGACAAAGGCAGCACTGCCTTGATCATCGAGCCAGGAGATGCGTGCGCGGCGGATGGTGTGCTGCACACCGCCGACCAAGCCCCCGTCCGTCATCTCCGCATTCTCGGCGAGGGCTATGATCTCTGCGCATTCGGCAGGGGTGAAAACGTCCTTCACAGTATGCTTGAACATGTGCCGATGACTTTCTGATCGACGCGAAATGGTGCGCGATCAATCCTGACGGCATGGAAAAAGCAAGAGGAATCGCAAAGCCTTGATTGATAAGGGAAAATAGCCGCGTTCGCAGGGGCTCACCGGCGGGCGTGCGAGATGATCTTACGCATCACGATCGGCAGGGCTTCGCCCTCCACATCGCCCGGTTCTGACCACCAGCAGCCTTCGGGCAGGGGCGTGCCGGCAGGCAATGTGGCGCTGTAGACGGTCACCTCCAGATGGAAGTGGGTGAAGGTGTGGGTGGCAACGCCCAGATGCTGGTGCCAGCGGGCCTTGACGGGGGCGGCTGAAAGCGCCGTCTCTTCGGCAAAATCCGTGCTCCAGACCGTGCCGGGCACTTCGGCCATGCCGCCAAGAAGCCCCTTGGGCGGACGCTTGCGCAGGGCGAGGGCGCCGTCGCCATCCCGCAGCATGACGAAGGCTGCGCCCCGCCGCGTCGGCTTTTCCGCCTTGGCCGCCTTGCGGGGCAGGGTGTCGGCGATGCCCTGACGGCGGCCCTCGCAAGGCGCGCTCCAGGGGCACAGGGCACAGGCGGGGCGGCGCGGGGTGCAGATGGTGGCGCCCAGATCCATCACGGCCTGCGCAAAGTCGCCCGGCCTTTTTTCAGGGGTCAGCGCATCCATCGCCGCACGGATGGCGGGCTTTGCGCCGGGCAGCGGCTCTTCGATCAGATGCAGCCGCGACAACACCCGCTCCACATTGCCGTCCACCACGGCAGCGCGCTGGTCAAAGGCGATGGCGGCGATGGCTGCCGCCGTATAGGGCCCGATGCCGGGCAGCGCCTTCAGGCCTTCCTCGGTCTCGGGAAAACGGCCGCCAAGCTCAAAGGCGATCCTTTCGGCGCAGGCCTTGAGGTTGCGGGCGCGGGAGTAATAGCCGAGCCCGGCCCATGCCTTCATCACGTCATCGGTCTCGGCGTTTGCCAGATCCGTGACCTTCGGCCACTTGGCGGTGAAGGCGAGGAAATAGTCCTTCACGGCGGCAACGGTGGTCTGCTGCAGCATGATCTCCGACAGCCACACCCTGTAGGGATCCGGGACAACGCCCACCGCCCGCTCATGCGGAGGCACGCGCCAGGGCAGGGCACGGGCGTGGCAGTCGTACCAGGCCAGAAGCTCTTGCGCGCGCTGAGCGGTGGCCTGATCCTGCAGAAGGGGCGGAGATGATGCGTCCATGGCGCAAAGCTTGGCCGGGAGCGGCGGTAAATCAAGGCTTGCCCTGTGCGGCAGCTGGGGAAAAGCGGGTGAAAATGCCCCGCCATTCTGGCGTTAAGAGGCTGGTCTTGATTTCGGCGCAAACTGCAAGGAGGAGTTTGACAGGCACATGCAGGCGCAATGCGCCGGCCGCAGAAGGAATTGGGCAGACCGATGAGCAGCTTGGGCGGATCAGGCAGACAGGGACGGGTGCAGTCGCGCCCGCTTGCCGATCTGATCGGCAAGGCGATGGAGCCCGTCTTCCGCAAGCGCGGCTTTGCCTCGGCTGATCTGGTGGCCAGCTGGCCGGACATCGTGGGCGATCGCTACGGCGAAAGGGTGCGGCCCGAACGGCTGATCTGGCCGCGCACGCCGGACCGGGATGGCTCGGGCGTGCCGGAGCCTGCAACGCTCGTGGTCAACACCGATGGTGCAACGGCCCTTATGCTGACCCATGACATGCCCATCGTGCTGGAGCGCATCAACGCCTATTTCGGCTGGGCTGCAATAGGCCGCATCCGTATCGTCCAGAAGCCGGTGACCGTGCCGGTGAAGAAGCAGCGGCCCGCCCTGCGCGCCCTGACGGATGACGAGCAGAAGAAGCTGGATGCCAAGCTTGACGGGCTGGAGCACAAGGGCCTGCGCCAGGCGCTGGAGACCCTTGGCAAGCAGGTCATCGCCCGCTCCTCCGGCAGCTGAGTAGAGCCTTCAACAGGACAAAACACCGCTTGCCATGCGGTTTTCTGCCGCTGCGGCAGGCTTTCGATATCACGGACACGTGTGTTTCCCACTGCTGCCACAATTGCACTGTCCGGTTGACGTGTCCCTTGCAAGCGGGCACATGACTGCGACCGCCAAACAGTATCAGGCAGGATATGATCGTGAACCTTACCCGCAGACAGCTTCTGGCCAGCGCCGCCGCAACCACCTTTGCCGCCGCCCTGGCAACCTCCGTCCCGGCCTTTGCCCAATCGGCAGATGTTGCGAAGCTGATGGAGCCGGGCCCCCTCGGTGACATGGTGATCGGCAACGAAGATGCGCCGGTGACCATCATCGAATACGCGTCCCTGACCTGTGGCCATTGCGCCAACTTCCACAAGAACACCCTGCCCGAGCTGAAGAAGCAGTATATCGACACGGGCAAGGCCAAGATGATCATGCGCGAGTTCCCGCTGGATCCCGTCGCTTCCGGCGGCTTCATGCTGGCCCGCTGCGCGCCGCAGGACAAGTATTTCGACGTCCTCTCGGCCATGTTCGCCGATCAGCGCAGCTGGGCTTTCACGCAGGACCCCTATAACGCCATGCTGAATTTCTCCAAGCAGCTCGGCTTCACGCAGGAAAGCTTCGAGGCATGCCTCGGCAACCAGCAGCTTCTCGATGGCATCACCGCCGTGCAGGAGCGGGCCTCCAAGGAATTCGGTGTCAATTCGACCCCGACCTTCTTCGTCAACGGCGAGCGTATTGTCGGCGCGTCCTCCTTCGACGAGTTTGCCAAGGTCATCGAAAAGCACCTCTGAGCCCAAGGGGCCAGTTGAGCAAGGCTCCAGTTGAGCTTCCGCCCCGCCGCAGCCGGTCTGCGGCGGGGCGTTTTATTGCCGTTTTCCCCGCTATTCCCGCAATTGGCGGTTTGATCCGGGCGGTCAGAAGCGGCTTTTCCTTGACAAGAGCCCCTCTCGTCAGCCGGAGTCTGCGCCAAAGGGCATGGCTGGGGAGCCGTGTCCTGCAGCCATCCGGCCTCCTGGGGCGGGCGGCATCTTTCCGGGGGCGCATGCGCGTGACAGAAATGCTCGACAGGGTAATGGCTTCTGCCTGCCCGGCCGTTTGGCCGGTGCGGGATAGCCGTGCCCTGGCTGGGGCGGTGATGTTGCGTGACCACGGCTTTGCGGCTGTCTCTTCGCCCCCCTCCCCCTTGTGGGGAGGGGCTGGGGGTGGGGGGCTCGGCATTTCGATGCTCCGCTGCTTTTCTGTTCTGGAAAACAGCGGCCTGACAGTTCGCTTGAGAAATCGCGGTGCCTCCCGGACACAAGCAGGCTCACAGCCCCCCCCCCCTTACCCCTCCCCACGTTGGGGGAGGGGGGCGGAGCTGCCTTGCCATCAGAACAATCGTTCCCTCCTCCTCACCGTTGGAGGCGCGGCGTGAAGTTCAACAAGCTGCGCGTGGCCGGGTTCAAATCCTTCGTCGAGCCGATGGAATTCGTCATCGGCGACGGGCTGACCGGCGTTGTCGGCCCCAATGGCTGCGGCAAGTCCAATCTTGTCGAGGCGCTGCGCTGGGTGATGGGGGAAAACTCCTACAAGAACATGCGTGCCTCCGGCATGGACGATGTGATCTTCTCCGGAAGCCTCAACCGTCCGGCCCGCAATACGGCGGAAGTGACGCTGTTCCTCGACAATGCCGACCGCAAGGCGCCCACCGGCTTCAACGACAGCGACATGCTGGAAGTGAGCCGCCGCATCGAGCGTGAGGCAGGGTCCGTCTACCGCATCAACTCGCGCGATGTGCGCGCCCGTGACGTGCAGCTGCTGTTTGCCGATGCCTCCACCGGCGCCCGCTCTCCCGCCATGGTGCGGCAGGGGCAGATCGGTGAGCTGATCTCGGCCAAGCCCACCTCCCGCCGCCAGATCCTGGAAGAGGCGGCCGGCATCTCGGGTCTGCACAGCCGCCGCAACGAGGCGGAAATCCGGCTGCGGGCAGCGGAGCAGAATCTCGAACGTCTGGAAGACGTGCTGGTGCAGATCGACGGCCAGCTCGACAGCCTGCGCCGCCAGTCCCGGCAGGCCTCGCGCTACCGCAACCTGTCTGCCGAGATCCGCTCAGCGGAAGCTGCAATCCTTTACTTGCGCCTGAATGAGGCCCGTGAAGGTCTGGAAGAGGCGGACCGCATGTTCACTGCCTCGCGTGCCGAGGTGGTGGCTGCTGCGGAAGCACAGACAGAGGCCGCCAAGACGCAGGCCATTGCGGCCCACCGCCTGCCGGAGATCCGCGATGCAGCCGCACGCGCCGGGGCTGCCTTGCAGCGGCTTGTCATCGCTCGCAACGAGCTGGATGCCGAAGACCGGCGCGTGCGCGAAAAGCTGGTGGACCTCAACCGCCGCCTTGTGCAGCTGGCGGAAGACCTTGCCCGCGAAGAGCGGATGATCGAGGAAAACAGCGAGGTTCTGGAACGGCTGGCCGAAGAGCGGGCCGAACTGCTGGAAGAGGGCGAAACCGCCGCCGAACGCGCCGAACTGGCTGCAGAGCGCGTCGAGGACGCGGGCAGCAAGGTGCGTGATCTCGAAGAGGTTCTGAACGAGAAGACCGCCGCTGAAGCGCGGGTGACAGCGCAGCGCCAGCAGATGCAGCGCACGCTGGATGAAGCGCGGGGCAAGGCCGAGCGCTTGCGCTCCCAGTCCGCGGACGCTTCGCGCATGTATGAGGCGCTGCGGGCCGAGATGGATGCCGCCGACGGCGTTGCCGGGCGCGCCGAAGAGGTGGAGCTGTGCGAAGCTGCCGTTCTGGAGGCCGAGGAGCGGCTGGAGACGGCGGAGCAGGATACCCGCAACGCCCGCGAGGCGGAGCAGGGCGCCCGTGCACCGCAGGCCGAGGCCGAGCGCGTGTTGCAGCGGCTGGAAACCGAAGCGCGCACGCTGGAAAGCGTGCTCAACATGGTGGCCGCCGGGGCGCATGCGCCCGTGGTGGACCGCATGACCGTGAAGCCCGGCCTAGAAACGGCGCTGGGTGCAGCACTGGGTGATGATCTGGAAGCCTCGCTGGACGAGGGCGCGCCCGTGCGCTGGTCCGGAACGGCGGAAAGTACGGCGGCTGGTGATTCTCCCCTGCCATCCGGCGCAAGCCCGCTGGCGTCAGACGTGGAGGCTCCCGCCGAGTTGCGCCGCCGTCTGGCGCAGATCGGCATCGTTGCGGCGGAAGATGGACCGCGTCTTCAGGCGCTGCTGAAGCCCGGCCAGAGGCTTGTCTCCCGAGAGGGGCACCTGTGGCGCTGGGATGGCTTTACCGTTGCCGCTGATGCCCCGACACCCGCTGCCCAGCGGCTGGCGCAGCGCAACCGTCTGGCGGCGCTGGCCGGTGAAATCGGCATTGCCGGAGAACGGGTGGAGACCGCCCGCGAGGCGCTGGAGGCGGCTTCTTCCCGCGTGCAGCAGGCAGCAGACCGGGAGCAGGCGGCACGCCAGCAGCTGCGCGATCATCAGAAAGCCCTGAGCGAGGCTCGTGAGGCCTTGATGGCGGCAGAGCGGGTGCTCTCCCAGCTGGCGCTGCGCCTGCAAGGGGCAGAGGATCTGGCCCGGCGCCTGTCTGCCGAAGCCGAAGAAGCTGCCGAACGAGTCGAGGAAGCGGCTGAACGGCTGGAGGAGCTGCCCGATTCGGGTGGACTGACGGAGGAAATCCATCAGCTTCACACCCAGCTGGCCGCAGCCCGCAGCGCCCTGTCCGAAGCGCGGGTGATGGCCGATGGTATCGCCCGTGAAAAGCAGATGCGCGACCGGCGGCTGGAGGCGATTGCCCGCGAGCATGAAAGCTGGCGCAGCCGCGCCGCCAATGCCGCCTCCCAGATCGAAACCCTGCGCGCCCGCATGGGCGAGGCGGAGGACGAGCGGCAGGAGCTGATCGAGGCGCCGGAGGACATCGAAATCCGCCGCCGCGACCTTTTCAGCGCGATTGCCAAGGCGGAAGCTGCCAAGCAGGAGGCGGATGACACACTTGTGAAGGCCGAGGCCTCCCTATCGGACGTGGACCGCATGGCGCGGGAGGCGCAGGAGGTGCTGTTCCGCGCCCGCGAGGGCCATGTGCGTGCTGAAGAGCGTGTTGCTGCTGCCCGCGAGCGTGTGGAGACGGTCATCGGCCGCATCTCCGAGGCGCTGGATGTGCCGCTGATCCAGCTGCCCGAACTGGCAGGCTTCACCGAAGGCGCACCGCTGCCGGACCCGGAAAGCATGGAGCGCAAGCTGGAACGGCTCAAGGCCGAGCGAGAGCGGCTGGGCGGGGTGAACCTGCGCGCCGATGATGAGCTGGCGGAAATCGACACACAGCGCGAGACACTTGCGCGCGAGCGTGATGATCTGATCGAGGCCATCAAGCGCCTGCGGACCGGCATCTCCAACCTCAACCGCGAGGCGCGCGAGCGCCTGCTGGCCTCCTTCGAGATCGTCAACGGCCATTTCCAGCGGCTGTTCACCCATCTCTTCGGCGGCGGCACGGCGGAACTGCAGCTGGTGGACAGTGATGATCCGCTGGATGCCGGCCTTGAAATCGTCGCCCGCCCGCCGGGCAAGAAGCCGCAGACCATGACGCTGCTGTCCGGCGGGGAGCAGGCGCTGACGGCCATGGCACTGATTTTTGCCGTGTTTCTCACCAATCCGGCGCCGATTTGCGTGCTCGACGAAGTGGATGCGCCGCTGGACGATGCCAACGTGGAGCGCTACTGCGACCTCCTGGAAGAAATGGCGAGACGTACGGAAACCCGCTTCGTGGTGATCACTCACAACCCGATCACCATGGCACGGATGAACCGGCTGTTCGGCGTCACCATGGCCGAGCGTGGGGTGTCGCAGCTGGTGTCCGTGGACCTTGAAACGGCAGAGCGATTCCGCGACGCGGTATGACGCAGCACCGAACTGTGGCAAGGCAAGGGCAAACGGGGCGGAAAAGTCGTGCTGGAACTTGTTCACAGAACCAGAAAATTCAATTGTTTCAATAAGTTGAATTCCTAACCCATGTTCTTGACAGGGCAGGTGGTGCCGACTATTGTGCGCCCGGCTTAAGGGGGCGACGGAGGACCGGCGTTTCCTTTGTTGAATGTGAGGGGCCTATGGACCGTTCGCCGCAACAAGGGGATGCCAAAGAAGGATCCTCTGAAATTTCCGAAGCTGACCTGTCGTCTCGACGGGAGAAGCTCAATCAGCTGCTGGAAGAGCGCCGCCAAAGCGAAATACGCGCAGAGGCAAAGGCGAGCCGCAGTTCGACGGCCGGCATGGCACAGGCAATGAAGCTCTCTTCGGAGTTCATTGCCGGGATCGTGGCGGGCGGCATGATTGGCTGGCTCCTGGATCAGTGGCTGGGAACGATGCCCCTCGGGCTTGTCGTTTTCATTCTGCTGGGGTTCGGTGCGGGGATTCTCAATGTGCTCAGGTCGGCCGGAGTGGTGCCTGAGCAGGGGGAGGCCTGGCGCAAGCCGGTCACACCGGGTGGGAAAGATGAAGATTCTGACGAGTCTTCGCAGGATTCTCCCCGAAAGTGACTTGACGTGACGGCGGTGCGACGACTAAGAGCCCGCGCAAACAGCGCTTTGTGAACGATAGAACGAAGGTTGACCGGTGGCGAACGATCCGATCCATCAGTTTCATATCAAGACGCTCGTCCCGATCGAGGTCGGCGGTATCGATCTGTCCTTCACCAATTCCGCCCTGTTCATGGTGGTGACGGTCATTACCGCTGCGGCGTTCCTGATTTTCTCGTCTTCCAGCCGCGGCCTGATCCCGTCCCGCTGGCAGTCCATGGCTGAACTCAGCTACGAGTTCGTGGCCGGGATGCTGCGCAACGGCGCCGGAACGGAAGGCATGCGCTTCTTCCCGCTGGTGTTCTCGCTGTTCATGTTCGTGCTGGTCGCGAACCTGCTCGGCATGTTCCCGTATTTCTACACGATCACCAGCCAGATCATCGTGACCTTCGCCCTGGCGCTGCTCGTGATCCTGACGGTCACGATCTACGGCTTCGCCCGTCACGGCCTGCACTTCCTGCACCTCTTCGTTCCGGCTGGTGTGCCGGGCGCACTGGTGCCGCTTGTTGCGCCGATCGAAGTGATCTCGTTCCTCTCCCGCCCGATCAGCCTCTCGGTTCGTCTTTTCGCGAACATGCTGGCGGGCCATATCACCCTCAAGGTGTTCGCCGGGTTCGTTGTCAGCATGAGCGCCATGGGTGCAGCTGGCATGTTCGGGGCCGTCCTCCCGCTCGGGATGACGGTGGCGCTGACGGCACTGGAGTTCCTCGTTGCGTTCCTGCAGGCGTATGTGTTCACGCTGCTGACCTGCATGTACCTCAACGACGCCCTTCATCCGTCTCACTAAACTCACCAACTCATGTGGCCGCAAAGGCCGCCTGACAACGCTGACAAACGTCAATTAGGAGCACGTGTCATGGAAGCAGAAGCAGCAAAGTTCATTGGCGCTGGTATCGCCGCTCTCGGCATGGGCCTCGTCGCCCTGGCTCTGGGTAACATCTTCTCCAACTTCCTGTCGGGCGCCCTGCGCAACCCGTCCGCTGCTGATGGCCAGTTCGGCCGTCTGGTGTTCGGCTTCGCCGTGACCGAAGCTCTGGGCATCTTCTCGCTGCTGATCGCCCTTCTGCTCCTGTTCGCCGTCTAATCGTCCCTAACGGCGTATTGGAACGAATGAGACCGGGGGCGGCGCACCTGCGCCGCCTTCCCGGTATCTGGAGGCGATAATGGCAGGCGAAACCCATACTACTGTGGACGGGCAGGTTATCCTGGACGTTCCGGCGGCAGAACACGGGGCAGGTTTCCCGCCGTTCGACCCGACTCATTTTGTCTCGCAGCTGTTCTGGCTGTTCGTCACCTTCCTGGTCTTCTACTGGATCATGAAGAATGTGGCTCTGCCGCGCATCGCTGGCATTCTCGAGGACCGTCACGACCGCATCGCGGGCGATCTGTCGGAAGCCGAGCGCCTGAAGCGGGAGACCGACGAAGCCATTGCCGCTTACGAGCAGGCCCTGTCCGAAGCCCGTGCCCGTGCACGCGGCATTGCACAGGACACCCGTGAAAAGCTCAAGGCTGAGACGGATGCACGCCGCGCCACCGCCGAGCAGGGCCTTGCGGCCAAGCTGGCAGAGGCCGATGCGCATATCTCGTCCATCAAGGACAAGGCTCTGGCCCAGGTTGGTGAAATCGCCAGCGAGACATCTTCCGCCCTGGTGGAAGCTCTGATCGGTGTGGCTCCGGCCAAGGCTGAAGCAGACGCTGCCGTTCAGTCTGCGGCGAAGTAAGGAGACCGGTCATGGATGCATCATTCTGGGCACTGGTCGGCCTGATCCTGTTCTTTGTCCTGATCGCCTGGCTCGGTGTTCCGGCCAAGATCACGGCAGCGCTTGACAGCCGCGCAACCAAGATCCGCACGGATCTGGAAGAAGCCCGCAAGCTTCGTGAAGAAGCTCAGGCGCTTCTGGCCGACTATCAGCGCCGCCGTCATGAGGCGGAAGCGGAAGCTGAAGCAATCGTGGCTGAGGCCCGTGCAGAGGCAGAGCAGCTGACGCTGGAGACCACCCGGTCTCTGGAAGAGCTGATTGCCCGGCGCACCAAGTCTGCCGAAGACAAGATTGCCCAGGCCGAAGCCCATGCCATCGCGGAAGTGAAGGCAAAGGCTGCTGATCTGGCGGTCGCCGCTGCTGAAAGCATGCTGGTGGCCAAGGTGACGGGTTCCGTTGCCGAGGGTCTGACGGCCAAGAGCATCGAGCAGGTCAAGGCTGGCCTCAACTGAAGCCTGCCGGATCACTGATCTCATGAAAGCGGCCCCTGCGGGCCGCTTTTTTGTTGGGTAAGGTGAAGCTCAGTCCCGCACGGCTGCAGCCACGGGCCGGAATGACATGCGGTGCAGGGGGCAGGGGCCGAGCACCGTTAGGGCAGCGGCATGGGCCGGTACGCCATAGCCCTTGTGCACGGCAAAGCCATAGCCGGGAAAAAGCCCGTCCGCCCGTTCCATCATCCGGTCACGGGTGACCTTGGCAACGATGGATGCCGCAGCAATGGCAAGGCACCGCCCGTCGCCCTTGATCAGCGCCTGCCCGTCCACCCCGAGCCCCGGCGGCACATCGCGGCCATCCACCAGGACATAGCCAGCTTTCCGGGAGAGACCCGCCACGGCCCGGCGCATGGCGTCCAGCGTTGCGGCACGGATGTTCATCCGGTCGATTGTGGCGGCCGAACTGCTGGCAACGCTGACGAAAGCCGTGGCACAGATCTCGTCATAGAGGGCATTGCGCCGGCTCTCGGTGAGCTTCTTGGAATCGTTCAGGCCCACCGGCAGGTTTGAGTAGTCGAGGATCACGGCAGCGGTGACGACCGGCCCGGCCCACGGTCCGCGCCCGGCCTCGTCCACGCCACACAGTGCGCCGCGGAGGCCTGCGGCATGTCCGGCTTCCAGCGCGGCATCCAGTGTGTCGCCGAATCGCAGATCAAAAAGGGAGGGGGCCTTGCTCATGGAGCGGATCGTGATGATTCCCGGCCGCAATGCAAGAGCAAGGACCAGTAACGTCCCAGATCAGAACAGGGAGAGCTGCACGCCGCCCACCTGCGGCGGGGTGAAAAGCTCCGTGTTCAGCTTCTTGCGCCGTTGGTTCAGCCCCAGCCGCTTGCAGGCGAGGCTGAAGCGTTGGCCGATCTGCTGGGCATAGGGGCCGAGCCCGCGCATCCGCTGGCCCCATTCGGCGTCATAGTCCTTGCCGCCGCGCATCGAGCGCAGGATGTTCATCACATGGCGGTAGCGGTCCGGCCGGTTGCGCAGCAGCCAGTCGCGGAACAGTTCGGACACCTCCAGCGGCAGGCGCAGCAGGATGTAACCGGCCTCGGTGGCGCCATGCTCTGCGGCGGCTTCCAGCAGCGCCTCGATCTCGCTGTCCGTGAGGGCCGGGATCACCGGCGCCATCATCACGGAAGCCGGGATGCCCGCTTCCGACAGCCCCTTCAGCGCGCCAAGACGCCGGTGCGGGGCGCTGGCGCGGGGCTCCAGCGTGCGCACCAGGTCCTTGTCGAGCGAGGTGATGGACAGCGCCACCTTGGCCAGACCCTTCTCCGCCATGCGCGACAGGATGTCCGCATCGCGCAGCACCAGCGCCGATTTGGTGACGATGGCGACCGGGTGATTGTAGGTCTCCAGCACCGTCAGGATCTCCCGCATCAGCTTGTAGCGCCGCTCGATGGGCTGGTAGGGGTCCGTGTTGGTGCCGATGGCGATGGTGCGCACCTGATAACCGGGCCGTGCCAGTTCCCGCTCCAGCAGTTCGGCTGAATTGGGCTTGGCAAAGAGCCGTGTCTCGAAGTCGAGGCCGGGGGAGAGGCCCATGAAGGCATGACTGGGCCGGGCAAAGCAGTAGATGCAGCCATGCTCGCAGCCCCGGTAGGGGTTGATCGAGCGGTCAAAGGAAATGTCGGGCGAGGAATTGCGCGTGATGATGGTGCGGGCCTTCTCTTCCTGCACCGTGGTCTTCAGCGGCGGCAGATCGTCCGGCGTCTCCCAGCCATCGTCAAAGCCTTCGCGCTGCTGGCGCTCGAAGCGGCCCGGCATGTTGAGCGCGGCCCCGCGCCCGCGCCGCAGATCCTCATCGAGGCGCAATGCGGCCATGGCAGCTTCCCGGGTGTCCTGTTCCGTCTGATCAATCCGCGCCATGCTTCAGCGACTCTCCAATGAGAACATAAGCAGAACATTAGCTGAAAATGCAAGCCGGGCAAGGCCTCTCTCGCCAGACCCCCGAAAAGGCGCTACAACCCGTTTCATGATCAGTGTTGTCCTTGCCACACATGACAATGAAGCCCAGCTGGCGCATGCGCTGACGGCCCTTGTGCCGGGCGCGGCGGATGGCCTCGTGCGCGAGGTTCTGGTTGTGGATGGCGGCTCGTCCGATGCCACGCACAAGGTGGCGGATGCGGCCGGTTGCGAGTTCGAGGTGCTGGCGAAGGGGGAGGGCGCACGTTTTGCGCACGGAGCGGCGCTGGCGCGCAAGTCCCCCTGGCTGCTGTTTCTCAATGCCTCCACCGTGCTGGAACACGGCTGGCATCAGGATGTGCAGACATTCATTGAGCGGGTGGAACGCTCCGGTCAGGCGAACCGCTGCGCAGCCGCTTTCCGGCTGAAGCTGGATGCCTTCGGCTTCGGGGCGCGTCTGTCCGAGTTCGGCGCGATGCTGCGCAGCCGGATCCTGGCGATGCCGAACGCGGATCAGGGGCTGCTGATTTCACGCAGGTTCTACGAGGAGCTGGGCGGCCATCGGGATCTGGCCGGGATGGCGGATTTCGATCTGGTCCGCCGCATTGGCCGCAGCCGCATCCGCCTGCTGCGCAGCAGCGCCATTGCCGGGATGCCGGGCGGGGAGGCGCGGACGGGCCTTCGCCGCGCCGCTGCGCGCATGGCCGTTGCCGCGCTGCGCGTGCCGCCAACCCTTGCGGCACGGCTGCACGGCTGACCGGGATGTTTCTGCGCCTCCCAGGTGCCCGGTGCCGTCAGGCAGCTGTGGCCCTGCCGGGAAGCGGATATGTGATTGACGGGAATGTGGCACCAGCTCAACGCCGGAGTTCTATGCTCGAATGAGGCTCATTGCATTTGCGCTCGCCTTTGCTCTCGGCTTGGCTGCGGCACGCGGAGATGAGGCACGCGACAGCTTCATCCAGTCCAACATCATTTCAACACTTTACCACGAATTCGGCCATGCCCTTGTGGATGTGCTGAAGCTGCCGGTTCTGGGGCGCGAGGAAGATGCGGCCGACGCTCTGGCCACGCTGCTGATCCATCAGCTGTGGGAAGAGGATGCGGCGGTCACGATCGTCTATGATACGGCCTATGCCTACAGTCTGGCCCATGACGAGGCGGAGCGGGAAGGCGATGGGCCGGTCTATCACGGCCAGCACGGAACGGACCTTCAGCGCTACTACATGCTTGTCTGCCACTTCTACGGCGCCAATCCGGATGAGCGCGCCGAGGTGGCGCGTGAGCTGGAATTGCCCGAGGAGCGGATGGAAGACTGTCCCGATGAATGGGAACTGATGGCTTCCTCCTGGGGCAGGGCCCTGGACACAATCGGGAAGACATCCGGGAACAAAGGCAAACTGGTGCTCGTGCCGGGAAAGGGCGGCGAGCCGGCCCGCTCGTTGGTTGCGTCGGAAATCAAGGATCTCAACGCGCTTTTCAGCCTGCCGGTGACGGTGCGAGTGCGGATCGAGGAGTGCGGTGAGGCCAATGCCTTCTACTACCCGGGCGAAAAGGCGATTGTCGTCTGCACCGAATATGCCGAGGACCTGGGCCGGATGTGGGACGAGGCCCCTGATGAGACACAGGACGAAACAGCCGGCACCGGGGAGTGACGCCCGCGCTCTCTGGCACGCGTCTCACGCTGCTGGCACAGCTTTTCAGATGATGCTTTTGCGCAGTGCCCGCAGGGTTTCAGCGGGTGTCTCGCCGAACAGGTCCCGGTAGGCACCGGCAGCCCGACCGGCATGCTGCAGCCCGCAGGCCTGCATCAGCGTGGTGATATTGGCCGTTCCATCCCTGCGGCCGCGCGCGGCCATCAGGTGCTGGCGCAGCATGCTGAGCCGCCGCTCCTGAAGCGCCTGCGATATCGTCTGGCCCCGCTCGGCCTGAAAGGCGAGCTGCAAGGCGCGCAGGCTGTAGCCGCAGGCGCTGGCCAGCTCAGCGAAGTCAATGGGATCTGCCAGATGGGCATCGATGTAGTCGAGCGCCCGCGACACTTTGTGCCCGGCGCCCGCGATGTCCTGAGGCGTGGCGCAAAGCCTGTCCCGCGCCGTGCCTGCATGGGTCCACAGCAGCGCATGGGTGGTGGACCAGCCCAGCCGGTTCAGCGCCTCTGCTCCGGCCGGATCACCGCGGGGGATCTGGTCAGCCAGCCGGGCCAGCGCAAGGATTTGCGCCCCCAGCGTCCGCCCCGGCTCGCTGTCGAGCCGCAGCTGCGGATCAAAGACGATTTCCTGCGCCTCGCTCCCCGTCAGCGCGGCGAACATGTCCTCCACCGCCTGCCGCTCCAGCTTGAGGATCACCTGCCCGCAGCTGGCCTTCCAGCGCATCAGGCTGGGCCGGGTGGGGGAGAGAACGGAGGCCGCGCGTGCGGCCCCGGTTGTGACCATCTGGCTGCCGATGCACACTTCCGCACCACTGGTCAGCGGAATCTGCACCAGAAAGAACCGCTCCAGACAGCCCGGATCAATCTCCACCTCGCCGCCATAGGCAACATAGTTGATGGAGCCGCCGGAAAAGGCGCGGCTGTTGTGGCAGGCGAAGAAGTCACGTCCATGATCGCGCGGACGCAGGCGATGGGAGCAGAAAATCCGCCCGACCTCCTCCGCTGCCTGGTCCACGTCCTGCGTCGCCACCCGGGCGTGGCCGGAAAGTGGCATCTGGATCGCTTGCATCTGCATGGTTTGCACCAGCGTTCTCTGGCCCGTCCCCTCGGCTTTTTTCGCTCATTGCTGGACCAGTCAGTACAAATGCTAACACCGGACAGCCGGCGAAGGAAAGCGGTAAACGGCGGTTTTTCGCGCAGCGCATGAAGCCTTTCGCCCAGCGGATAGACGGGAGGGGGCAGAAGCGCGTCTCGTAGGGACAGGCCGGAGACAGGCACGGGGCAGGACCCCGTTACAAGTGCCGCCCGGCCAGAGGAGAACAGCGCGCCCGCAACGGGCCAGGACGGAGAGAACCAGCATGAAGACCGCCATTGCGAACATGGTTCAAGTGAACACGGAACCCGGCATCACCCGCGCCGGAACCGGCCTTGATGAGGTGGAGTGGAGCATTCTCGGCCATACCTACTGGATGAAATCCGAGGGCGAGGCCTGTTTTTCCTTTGAAACGCTGGACCCGCCCGGCACCTTCGTGCCGCCGCATGTCCATCCGACGCAGGATGAATTCATCTATGTGCTGGAAGGCCGTTTCGATCTTTATCTGGGCGGCGAGCACCATGTTGCCAATGCGGGCGATGTGGTGCGCATGCCGATGGGCATTCCGCACGGCTATTACAATCTCACCGGCAAGCCCACCCGCGCCATCTTCTGGGTGTCGCCTGCCCGGCGCCTGCGCGAGCTCTTCGACAATCTGCACAATGTGGGTGATCCGGCTGAAGTGGTGCGCCGCTCAGCCCTGAGAGAGGTTCACTTCCTGCGCCCGGATGAAATGACCTTCGATCCGCTAACCCTGAAGATCTGACGGCCCCCGCCAACGTGAAAAATCAGGCGTCCGGTGCGGCCGGAGCAGTCCGGCCCGCCGTGCGGGACAGGAGATTTCGATCATGACCAAACGCAAACAGGTCTGCGTCATCGGCGCGGGCGTGAGCGGGCTTGCCGCCGCGCATGCCTTTCAGGAGCAGGGGCATGCGGTGACCGTGCTGGAGCGCAGCCACGAGCTTGGCGGCGTCTGGGCGCCGCACCGCTCCTATCCGGGCATCCGCACCCAGAGCCCGAAGGATCTTTACCGCTACACCGATGCTGCCATGCCGGAGGGGTATCCGGAGTGGCCGTCCGGGGCGCAGGTGCATGCCTATCTGGAAAGCTATGCCAGAGAGAAGGCGCTGCTGCCGCTGATCCGGTTCAACACCAGCGTCACCGGTCTGTCCCGGCGGGATGGCGGCGGCTGGTGGGTGGAAACAGGCGAGGGCCGCACCGGCTATGATTTCGTCACCATCGCCAGCGGCGTCTTCAGCGACCGCAACGAGCTGGTGCATCCGGGCATGGATGAATTCAGGGCAGGCGGCGGGCAGATCCTGCATTCCAGCGAATACACCGACCCGGCTCTGGTGAGAGGCCGCAAGGTGGTGATCCTTGGCTTCTCCAAGTCGGCCACCGATGTGGCGGTCAATGCGGTGCAGCAGGGTGCGGCATCTGTCACCATCGTCTATCTGGAGCCGGTCTGGCGGGTGCCCTATCACTTCGCAGGGCTGATCAACTTCAAGCGCATCCTCTATTGCCGCGCCTCGGAGGGGATGTTCCCCGGCTGGGAAATGTCCTGGGGCGAAAAGCTGCGCCATGCGCTGACCAAACCGCTGGTCTGGGCCAACTGGCGGGCGCTGGAAAGCCTGCTGACCATGCAGTTCGGGCTGAAGAAGCTTGGCATGCGGCCAAAGCAGCCGATCGAGAACGGCATTGCCTGCGGCCTGTCTCTGGCGACGGAAGGCTTCTACCCGATGCTGAAGGATGGGCGGATCAAGGCCATTCAGGGTACGATTGCGGGATACGAGCCGGGAACGGTGATCCTGTCGGCCGGAGACCGTCTGCCGGCGGATGTTGTCCTTCTGGCCGTCGGTTGGAAGATGGGCGTGCCCTTCCTGCCGCAAGAGGTGCGCCAGAAGCTGGTGGAGCCGGACGGGCAGTACAGGCTGTACCGGCTGGCGGTGAACCCGGATGTGCCCGATCTGGGCTTTGTCGGCTTCAACTCCTCCTTCGCCACGGTGCTGACCAGCGACATGGCGGCCCGCTGGCTGGTGCGCTATGCCGATGGCAAGCTGGCTCATCAGCCCTCAGACCGTGAGATGAACGGCTGGATTGACCGGCATCTGGAATGGCGCAGAACGGTGCGCCCTGCGGCCAAGGGCTATGGCGGGCTGTGCTCTGCGCCTTATCACTTCCGCCATCTCGATGATCTGCTGGCAGACATGGGGGCGGCGCAGCGCAGGCGCGCCAACCCGCTGGCGGAAGTCTTCCTGCCGCCGGATGCGGATGCCTACAGCAGTTATCTCTCCACCGTTCCGGCCTACAGTCTGGAAGCTTGAAGCGGCGTCAGGCCTGCTGCAGCTTGCCGCGCTTCAGATGCTCATCGAGGCGCGGCATGATCTCGACGAAATTGCAGGGCATGTGGCGGTAGTCGAGCTGCCACTTGAGAATGCCGTCCCAGGCATCCTTGCAGGCGCCCGGTGAGCCCGGCAGCACGAAGATATAGGTCGCGCCCGCAACGCCCGCTGTCGCCCGTGACTGCACGGTCGAGGTGCCGATCTTCTCATAGGAAATGCGGTGGAAGACATAGGAGAAGCCTTCCATCCGCTTCTCGAACAGCGGCTCAAGGGCCTCCGGTGTCACATCGCGCCCGGTGAAGCCTGTGCCGCCGGTGGTGATCACCACATCCACGGTGCTGTCCGAAATCCAGCCGCCCACGGCTTCCCGGATCTGTTCCACGTCATCGGGCACGATGCGCCGGTCCGCCAGCGTGTGGCCAGCGCCCGCAATCCGCTCCACCAGCACCGTGCCGGAGCGGTCATCCTCCAGCTGCCGCGTGTCCGAAACGGTCAGCACCGCAATGCGCAGAGGGATGAAGGGGCGGCTGTCGTCGATGCGGCTCATGGCTTGGTCCTTGCGATCTTGATCTGCTGCGACAGATAGGGCGTCCGGGGCATCTGCGCCAGACGGGTCATGGGTGGGCTTGCCATCAACAAAATTGCGTCAGCAGGGCATGAGAAGAATTTTTGCTGCTTATAGGTAAGCAATATTGACGTTTTTGAACGCCTGTGGTTCTGTCACGTGATCAGACGGGCCGGATTCCAAGGCCCGCAGAACGCCGGGAAGAGACCCCCATGCTGGACTGGGAACATGTGTTCGCGACGCGCTCGAAACGGATGCGCGCTTCGGAAATCCGTGAGCTTCTGAAACTGCTTGACCGCCCCGACATCATTTCCTTCGCAGGCGGCATTCCTGACCCGGCTCTCTTCCCCAAGGACGTATTTGCTGAAAGCTATGCCCGTGTGCTGACCAGCGAAGGCGCAAACACGGCGCTGCAATATTCGGTCAGCGAGGGCAATCTGGCCCTGCGCAAGTGGCTGGTGGGCTACATGGCCAGCCTTGGCGTCACCTGCCAGGTGGAAAACATCATCATCACCTCCGGCTCCCAGCAGGGGCTGGATTACCTCGGCAAGCTGCTGCTTTCGCCGGGTGACACGGCGCTGGTCAACTGGCCGACCTATCTGGGCGCACTGCAGGCCTTCAACGCCTATGAACCGCATTATGACCGCCTGATCCCGCTCGGCAACCGCCCGGCGGAGGACTTCGTCAAGGCTGCACAGGAGCGGGGCGGCGCGGTGAAATTCGCTTATGCTTCCGCCGATTTCGCCAACCCCACGGGCGAGACGCTGGACCGGCAGACGCGCGAGCGCATCCTTGATCTGGCGGGCGAACTGGACATTCCGGTGATCGAGGATGCCGCCTACCAGTCGCTGCGTTATGACGGCGAGCCGGTGCCGCCGATGCTGGCGCTCGACATTGCCCGCTGCGGCCACATTGATGCAGCGCGCACCATCTATTGCGGCAGCTTCTCCAAGACGCTGTCTCCGGGCCTGCGTGTGGGCTGGATCTGCGCCGCGGCTCCCGTCATCAGCCGTCTGGTGCTGATGAAGCAGGCGGCAGACCTCAACACGTCCACCATCAACCAGATGGTGCTGGCCGATGTGGCGGAGCGCTATTTCGACACGCAAGTGGCCACGATCCGCAAGGCCTATCAGGCGCGCCGCGACTGCATGCTGGATGCGCTCAGCCGCCATATGCCGCAGGGTTGCAGCTGGTCACGCCCGGATGGTGGCATGTTCGTCTGGGTCACCTTGCCCGAGGGGCTGGACGGCGCGGGCCTGCTCGCCCGTTCGCTGGAAACGGTCAAGGTCGCCTTCGTGCCCGGCAAGGCCTTCTTTGCCGATGGCTCCGGCGCCAACACCCTGCGCCTCAGCTTCTCCAGCTCCAACGAAGCCATGATCGAGGAAGGCATCTCCCGCCTGGGCAAGCTGATCTCGGAAGCTTGAGGGCTCAGGCTTTGTAATGGAAGAAAGGGCGGTCTGCGGGCCGCCTTTTTTATTGCAGGAATGGCGATATGCCCTTCTGCTTGAATTGATGCGGTATGGATATTACGCTCGTTCTGATTGCAGTTCGCATTGGGAGCGTCCCGGAGAGCATGCGCTGCTACTGGGTCTACATCCTCGCTGGCCGCAAGAATGGGACGGTTTATACCGGCGTGACCAACGATCTGATCCGAAGACTGCATGAGCATCAGAGTGGAGCCGGTTCCCGCTTCACGGCCCGGTACTCGGTTCAGCGTCTCGTCTGGTATGAGCCGCATGGGACGGCGGAGGAAGCGATTGCCCGCGAAAAGGCGATCAAGAGCTGGCCGCGAGCCTGGAAAGTCGAACTGATCGAAGCCACAAATCCCGAATGGTATGATCTTGGCCGGTTCCTGAATGCATGAGGCTGCAAGGTTATTCGACGGGGACTGTACCGTTGACTTGAGGGGCAAATCGCGTGGATTGGGCACGGCGTGGATGCCATGATCAAGTCATGGCATGACGAATATTTTGAGTTTTGAGCGAGTTGATTGCTTGCAGGGGTTTTATTATTTTCGATTATTATGAAATAATAATTCCAGAAGTGTTATATTCACTCCGTCATGCCATGACTTGATCATGGCATCCACTCCCTTGCCTTTCCGCTTGTGCTCAGCGGTTTTGGCTTGCGAGTTGAAGGTCTGCCCGTATGCACGAGGCACGGCATGACGAAGGCTTGGAGACTTGAGCAAGTGGGGCTTGCTGAAGGTTTCTGATGCCCACCCCAAAAAACACCAAAGGGCAGCCAGATGGCCGCCCCTTGGGCATTCACTCATCCATCGCTGAAAGTCAGCTGGCCTGCGGGCCGACGGTGACGATCAGCGGCGTCTTGCCTTCCAGAAGGCGTTTGGCGATGCGCTGGACGTCTTCGAGGGTGACCGCCTCGATCTCCGCATTGCGGCGGTCGAAATAGTCGATGCCGAGGTCCGCCAGTTTCAGGGCCACCAGCTGGGCTGCGATCTTGCCCGAAGTGTCGAAGCGCAGGGCGTAGGAGCCGGTAAGGAAGCTCTTGGCCTTGTCCAGCTCTTCCTGTGTGGGCCCCTGTTCCGCCATGCGCTTGAACTGCTCCTCAATGATGCTGATGGTCTCGTCCGCCCGGTCAGCCCGTGTTGCAGCAGATGCAACCAGAAGGGCGGAATGGTCGTCCGGAGCCAGATCAGAGCCGACACCATAGGAGAGGCCGCGCTTCTCGCGCACTTCCTCGAACAGCCAGGACGTGAAGGTGCCGCCGCCCAGAATGTGGTTCATCACGAAGGCTGCCTGATAGTCCGGGTCGTCCCGCTTCAGGCCCGGCAGGCCGATGAGGATCGTGGTCTGCGGCACGTCCAGAGTGCGGGAGATGCGCTCGCCCGTCTTGGGCTCCACGTCCACAACTTCAGGCAGCTTGTGCTTTTCCGGAAGCTTGCCGAAAACCTCGTCCAAGAGCGGTGCCAGCGTCTTTGCATCAATGGCACCGACAACGCCGATGGCGAGTTTGTGGCGGGAGAGAAGGTCCCCGTGCATGGTCTTCAGATCGGCCGGGGCGAGCTTCTCCACTGTTTCCACGATGCCATCCCCCGGCTTGCCATAGGGGTGGCCGCCAAAGGCAGCATTGCGGAAGGCTTCCGAGGCAATTGCGTCAGGATCTTCCTGCTGCTGGCGCAGGCCCGCCAGGATCTGCGCCTTCACGCGTTCCACCGGCTTTTCGTCAAAGCGCGGCTCGTTGACGGCAAGGCGCAGCAGATCGAAGGCTTCGTCCCGCGTGCCGGTCAGCGTGCGCAGGGTGCCGAACAGCTGGTCCTTGCCCGCGTTGAAGCGGATGGACACTGCGAGTTCTTCCAGCTTGCCCTGAAAGGCTTCGCTGTCCAGATCACCGGCGCCTTCATCCATGGTGCTGGCCAGAAGATTGGTCAGCCCTTCCTTGCCGTCCGGGTCCTGGGCAGAACCCCCGTCGAAGGCAAAGTTCATGGAGATCATCGGCAGGGTTTCATCCTGCACCAGCCAGGCCTCAATGCCGCCGGGGCTGACGACCTTCTCGATGGTCGTGGCTCCGGCTGGCAGGGCGCCAAGCATCAGCAGGCCAATGCCGGCAACAGCCCGGGTGAAATGGGCCCGTGCAAAACGGGTAGGAGCAAAAAACTGCGTCATGCGCGTGTTTCCTCGTTTAACGGGCCACATCAGGACTTCTGGTCGCTGACAGCGCCATCCGGCGACTGGCCGGGGGCGGTGAGATAGCCGGTGACCGGATCCTTCAGCAGATAATCCTGCGCCACCTTCTGGATATCAGCCGGAGTGACCGCTTCGATCTGGGCGGGCCAGGTCTGCACATCCTCGATGGTCTGGCCGCTGGTCAGCGCGGCGCCGAAGAGGCGGGCGAGGGTGACCTGACTGTCCTGCGCATAAATCGCGGAGGACGTGAGCGAGTGTTTGGCCCGCGCCAGTTCCGCCTCCGTGACGCCATTCTCGGCAATGTCCCGGATCGTGCGCTCGAAGATCTCCTGCAGCCCCGTGAGCGTGCCATCGCCGCGTGGGGAGCCATAGACGATGAAGCGGGTCGTATCGAGCGAGGTGTCGAGATAATAGGCGCCGACGCCGATGGCCACCTGTTTCTCCAGAACCGCTTCCTTGTAGAGGCGGCTGGACGGGCCGCCGGTGAGAATCTGGGCCAGCAGTTCAAAGGCTTCCGGTTCGCGGTCCTTGCCGGTCGCCTGGCTCGGCACCAGCCAGCTTTCGGAGACGGAAGGCTGACGGACGCGCTCGTCCTCCAGATGCACGCTGCGCTTGCCGTTCAGCGGAGGTTCGGCAGGGCGGATGCGCGGACCCGGCTCGGCCCGGCGTGGCAGCTTGCCATAGGTTTCCTCGGCAAGCTTGCGCACATCGGCCTCTTCCACATCGCCCGCCACCACAAGAACGGCATTGTTGGGCGTGTAGAAACGGTCATAGAAGGAGATGATGGCGTCGTGGTTCAGCGCCTCTATCTCGCTCTGCCAGCCGATCACCGGCGATCCGTAAGGATGGTTCACATAGGTGATGGCGGAAAGCGTCTCCTGCAGACGCGAGGAGGGATCGGCATCGACG
Organism: Pannonibacter sp. I15F10I1; assembly: GCF_900185665.1. Taxonomy (NCBI): domain Bacteria; kingdom Pseudomonadati; phylum Pseudomonadota; class Alphaproteobacteria; order Hyphomicrobiales; family Stappiaceae; genus Pannonibacter; species Pannonibacter sp. I15F10I1. Next base: position 48,832 of record NZ_FYAN01000029.1, on the reverse strand, counting down.
CGCATGCGCCGCTCTTCCAGCACCACCTGCTGTTCCGGCTTGATCACTTCGTCGGTGAGGACGAGATTCTGCATCCGGTCCGCTTCCAGTTCCATCATGCGCGGCAGGTGCTCCTTGGCCACGCGCTGGAAATAGGCGGTGTAGTCGTTGCTGGTGAAGGCATTTTCCTGGCCGCCGATATCGGAGACGATCTTGGAAAAGATGCCGTCCGGATTGTCCTTTGTTCCCTTGAACATCAGGTGCTCAAGGAAGTGGGCAACACCGGACTGGCCCGCCGGCTCATCGGCAGCGCCCGTCTTGTACCAGATCATGTGGGTGACCACGGGGGCGCGGTGATCGGGGATCACCACCACCTCAAGGCCGTTGTCCAGCGTGAAGCTGGACAGGTTCGGCGCAATGACCGGCGGCGCTTCGGCCGCAGTCTGGGCAAGCGACAGGCCGGAGCCCAAAACAAGGCAGGACAGCGCCGTGGCAAAGAGAAGGCCGCGCCGTCTCGCAGCGGGAAGTGTCATCTTGGGGATCTCCCGGAATGGAACAGGGCGCGAATCCGGTCGCGCCGCCAGAGCAATGCGTCGCCTGCAATATAGGCGCTGGCGTGGCTCCGGTGCCTTAAATTTTCGTCATGTAGGGAGATGCCAAACAGAAACGGCGGCCAGTGGCCGCCGTCGAACAGTCCTGCAAGGGTGGCTGCATCAGTAGACGCAGGTCTCTTTGGCTGTGGGGGTGCAATTCGGCTTGATGCGGCCGCCATCCATTTCCAGCTGCTTGCGGTCCTGGATCTGCTGGCGGTCGTTCGGCATCGCCAGCGGTGCATTGCCGGCAGGCGTCGAATAGGCGATCGGCGGCTCCACCAGATAGCGGCGGACCGGCTTGCCATCGGGACCAAACAGATCAGACGTGTCGACACGCGTCAGCGGGCCCTGGCTCTGCTTCTTCATTTCAGCCGGCGTCATGCGGGCGCCGTCCATGATTTCGCCATCGCGCACATCGGCTGCGGTCTTGGCCTGGCGCTGTGCACCGTTGATCTGCACGCCGCGCATCTGTTCGGGGGTCAGCAATTCACCATCGCTGCCGCGTCCGGGCTGTGCATAGACAGCGCGCACATCCTGAAGCGACTTGTCTTCCTTCGTCGGCCAGTTGGCCGCTGTCTCGGTCACCGGCTTTTCAGGCTGAGGCAACTGGTCCAGCTTGGCCGGCATGGCCAGCGGCGCACGCGGCTTGTACTCGATCGGCTTGGCCTGCGGATCAACCGCGCCAATGCCTTCCATGATCTTGCGGACGGCGACCTTGTCGACGGCTTCCTGCTCGCCATAGGAGTTTGTCACGCAGCCAGCCGCCAGAGCGCCCAGCATGACAGCAGATACGACACCACGCAGCCCGCCGAGGCTTACGGTCCGGGAACTTGCCAGAGAAAACTTGAACCGCACGTAACCTATCCCGTTTCCTGTGAGCGCAAGGCTGCAAAGGCGGCTTCAGGCCTGCCCGCTCGCACTCGCTGTCCCAATTATCCCGCTTTGCGGCCTTTAGAACCGCCCTTTGAGGCTTTATTGGGGCTTCCTCGCCAACCGTCATACAGGAGAGCAGCCACTCCGGCAACGATTGCAGCATCCGCAATGTTGAAGACATACCACGAGAAGCTGCCGAAGTGGATGTGGAGAAAGTCATAGACCGCGCCATAGGCGAAACGGTCAACCCCATTGCCAAGCGCGCCGCCGATGATCAGCGCCAGGCTCACTCCGGCAAACTTGCTGGTGCTGCGCACCGCCCAGACCCACAGCGCAATGGCTGCCAGAACGGTGAAGATGGCCAGGGCCCAGCGGCCCAGATCCGTTTCCTGCTGCAAAAGCCCGTAGGAAATGCCCCGGTTCCAGACGGTGACGAGCTCCAGGAACGGCAGCAGATCCATGTTGCCCTGCCGGGGCAGGTCATAGACGAACAGCAGCCAGAGCTTGCTCACCTGATCGGCGGCAAAGATGATGGCGGCAATCACCGCCACCATCCGGCTGAGCGGCCCCCACAGCCATCTGCGGGTAAAACCTGACGGGGGAGCCACCTTGCTCATGCTTCGTCCTTCACCGTTTCCAACTGAAGCAACCGTCAGGCTGCCTTGTGGGCTGCGTCCCATTCACGCAGGGCTGCTGCATCGCGGAGGGTCACGTCCGGATAGTCCGGATCCGAACCCACCTCGGGCAGGATCTTCCACGAGCGGGCGCATTTCGTGCCCTGTGCAAGGCCCGGCACCACGGCCACGCCCTTCACGTCATCGAGCGTGAAGGCGCCTTCGGGAGCCGCTTCACCGGTGAGCGTGAGCTGGCTGGTGATGCACACATCCGCCATGTCCGTACCGGCAAGGGCTGCCATCAGCTCTGCGTCGGTGACATGCACCACCGGATGGGCCTCCAGCGACGAGCCGATGCGCTTCTCGCGGCGCTCGATTTCGAGCGCGCCGGTGATGACGCGGCGGACTTCGCGGATCTTCTCCCACTTGGCCGCCAGCGCTTCATTGCGCCACTCTGCCGGAACGGCGGGGAACTGCTGCAGATGCACCGAGCTGTCCTCGCCCGGATGACGGGCCAGCCAGCTTTCCTCCATGGTGAAGGGCAGCATCGGCGCCATCCAGGTGACGAGGCAGGTGAACAGCTGCTCCACCACCTGCAGGGCGGCCTTGCGGCGCACCGAAGAGGCCGGGTCGCAGTAGAGCGTGTCCTTGCGCACGTCGAAATAGAAGGCCGACAGCTCCACCGTCATGAAGGTGAAGAGGTGGTGGAAGACCTTCTTGTAGTCGAAGTCCTCGTAGCCCTTGCGCACGAGGGCATCCAGCTCGGCGAGGCGGTGCAGCATCAGCTGCTCCAGCTCCGGCATGTCCTTGAGCGCGATTTCCTCGCCGGTGGCATGGGCCAGGGTGCCCAGCATCCAGCGCAGGGTGTTGCGCAGCTTGCGGTAGCTGTCCACCGAGGTCTTGAGGATCTCCGGCCCGATGCGCTGGTCTTCGGCATAGTCGCCGGAGGCCACCCACAGGCGCAGGATGTCGGCGCCATACTGCTTGATCACGTCCTGCGGGAACACCTGATTGCCCAGGGACTTGGACATCTTGCGCCCGTCCTCGGCCATGGTGAAGCCGTGGGTCAGCACTGCGTCATAAGGCGCGTGGCCACGGGTGCCGCAGCTTTCCAGCAGCGAGGAATGGAACCAGCCGCGATGCTGGTCCGAGCCCTCGAGATAGAGAACGTAGTCCTCGCCGCCATCAACCTTGCGCTTCGGGCTGAGATCGGGGCGCTTCTCCAGGCAGAAGGCATGGGTGGAGCCGCTGTCGAACCAGACATCGAGGATGTCGTCGACCTTGACCCACTCATCGGCCTTGTAGTCCGCACCCAGGAACCGCTCCTTGGCGCCTTCGGCGAACCACACATCCGCGCCTTCCGCCTTGAAGGCCTCGAAGATGCGGGCATTGACGGCTTCGTCCTTCAGCACTTCCGCCGTGTCCTTGTGGATGAACACGGTGATCGGCACGCCCCAGGCGCGCTGGCGCGAGAGCACCCAGTCCGGGCGGCCCGCGATCATGGAACGCAGGCGGTTCTGGCCGGAGGCGGGCACGAAGCGGGTTTCGTCGATGGCCTTCAGCGCGCGGCTGCGCAGCGTGTCGCCCGGGCCGTCCAGTGCGCGGTCCATGTAGACGAACCACTGCGGCGTGTTGCGGAAGATCACCGGCTTCTTCGAGCGCCAGGAATGCGGATACTGGTGCTTGAGCCGGCCAAGGCCGATCAGCGCGCCCGCTTCCTTCAGCTTCTCGATATTGGCCTTGTTGGCCGTGCCCTTCTCACCCTTGTGGGTGATGACCTGATGGCCCTCAAAGCCCGGCGCATCCTTGGTGTAGAAGCCGTCATCGGCGACGGTGAAGGGGATGGCCGTCTCGATGCCGCGCTCTTCCAGTTCGGCGCGCTTGGCGATCCAGATCTCGAAGTCGTCAGCGCCGTGACTGGGCGCGGTGTGGACAAAGCCCGTACCGGCGTCATCGGTGACGTGATCACCATCGAGCAGCGGCACATCGAACTGATAGCCGCCAAGCTCCAGATCCCGGTAGGGATGGGCGCAGGTCATGGCTGCCAGTTCGTCGGCAGTGACCGGCCGGACAAGCGTGAAATCCGTGATGCGGGCGTTCTTGAAGACATCGGCGGCCAGCTTGTCCGCAAGGATCAGCTTGTCGCCCTTCTGCACCCAGTTGTCATCGGCAAGGCCGCCCTGCGTCACCTCATAAAGGCCGTAGGAGATGGCCGAAGAATAGGAGATGGCGCGGTTGCCGGGGAGGGTCCAGGGGGTTGTCGTCCAGATGACAACGGCGGCGTCCAGCAGGTCTTCGGCAGCAGCCTCGTCCAGGCTGCCGGCCTCGATCACCGGGAACTTCACCCAGATCATGTCGGACTGATAGTCCTGATACTCGATCTCGGCTTCGGCCAGCGCGGTATTCTCGACGACGGACCACATCACCGGCTTGGAGCCGCGGTAGAGCTGGCCGGAGGTGGCGAATTTCATCAGCTCGGAAGCGATCACCGCTTCGGCTTCGAAATTCATGGTCAGATACGGGTTCTCCCAGTCGCCTTCGAGGCCGAGGCGGCGGAATTCCTCACGCTGGATGCCGACCCAGTGCTCCGCATAGCTGCGGCATTCCTGGCGGAAGGCGATCATCGCGGCGGAGTTCTTCAGGTCAGGCTTCTGCTTGCCCTTGGAGCGGTAGTTCTCTTCCTCGATCTTCCACTCGATCGGCAGGCCGTGGCAGTCCCAGCCCGGAACATAGTTGCTGTCGAAACCCATCATCTGCATGGAGCGGGTAACGATGTCCTTCAGCGTCTTGTTCAGCGCGTGGCCGATGTGGATGTTGCCGTTGGCATAGGGAGGGCCATCATGCAGCAGGAACTTGCGGCGGCCGGCAGAGGCGGCGCGCAGGCGCTTGTAAAGGTCCATCGCCTTCCAGCGCGCGATGATTTCCGGCTCCTTCTGCGGCAGGCCGGCGCGCATCGGGAAATCGGTCTCGGGCAGGTTCAGCGTCGTGGAATAGTCACGGGCAGTCGTTTCGGTCATTGCATGCAATCCGCAAAAATCAGGAAGGGCAAGGCGGGCGCCTTGCCAACTGTCAGGGGAGGCGGGCCATGCCGCTTCCCGTCACGAAGGGATCCCGGTCCCTCGGCGCGCCATCGCGTCAGCCGAAGGCCGGGCAGCTAATTCGTGAAATCGCGGGGCCGGAAAGGCATCCGGCAGGAAGAATGACTGTCATGGCCGCTCTAGTACCAGTCAAAAGCCTCTGAATAAAGCGGCAAATGCTGGAATCACAGCCGGGTCAAATTCACTCGAACAATAGGCAAGCAGGCCCATCGGATGACGGGCCTGCTCCGGTCGTAAGGATCAGCGGTCTGGACGCGGCGGCTGTCAAGCTGGCTTCCCCGAATGATGCGGGCCAGTTCCCGCTTGTCATTGATCCAGTCTCGCGGATCGGATGCGCCGGCAACCAGCTCCTCCCGCGGACTGATCCAGCCGTCTCCACCGCAAAATCCACAGCGTTCCGAGTATGGCATGGCCATCTCCTGCATTTTGCTCCGCTCATAGAAGTCCTTGAGCGGATGCGCGCCGGATCTGTGCGGAAAGACCATCACGATACCCGTCCCATGGCATTCCGGACATTCATGTCCTAGGCCCTGATGCCTGATGTCAGGATGGCGCGGGTCGTTGCGGCCCATGGCTCAGCCTCCCCGTTCCACCTCCTCCCGGATCTCCTGGACGCTACGGTCTGGATTGCGGCGCTTTTCCTCAACCACGCGCTGCTGGAGTTCAGCTTCACGTTCGGCGTTGGCCTGTTGTGCCTGAGCCTCCCGCATCCCGTGGTAGGCCTCCACGGCTTCATTGATCTTTTCACCGATCTTCTCGCCTGCCTGGAGAGCGCCTTCCATCGCGCCGCCGACAAGTCCTTTTGCAGCCTCACCAGTTGCCTTGCTGATATTGCTCATGTTTATCTCTCATGTTTGCTTGCAGGTTCTTCGTTTTTTAAAAGTAACCCTGCGGAAGCTATTGATGGGAAAATTTCACAAAAGTGAATTGATCTGGATCAAATTACCAGAACAATTCCCGGTTGAGATGTTTGAAAATGCCGCTTCAGGGCGGAGGTCTCAGCCCTGTGCCGCCCTGCGCCGTTCCCGGTGGGCAATGTAGATGCCACTGGCAACGATCAGCGCGATGCCGGCCCAGGTCATCAGATCGGGAAAATCGCCGAAGACCAGAAAACCGAACAGGGTGGCGCTGACGATTTCCAGATAGTTGAACGGGGCAATGACCGACGCTGGCGCCAGGGCCAGAGCCTTCACGATCAACCCGTGCGAGACGAAGGAAATGGCTCCGATGGCAAAGAGCAGCGACATTTCGATGCTGTTGGGCATGGCCACGATAATGCCCGTCGTCTCCACGCCAAAAGCGGCAATCACCGCAATGACGATGGCCAGCGTCAGGCCGCCTCCCAGCGAAGTCGTGAACTGCATGGACAGCATGCTGTCCTCACCCGCCAGAATGCGGGTCGTCAGCAGGTAAAGCGCAAACAGGCAGGCGGTGACCATCGGCAGCAGTGCGGCCGCGCCAAAGGCATCAAAGCCCGGCCGGATGATCATGATCGCCCCGATCAGCCCCACCACCACGGCCGCCCAGCGGCGCGGACCGACTTGCTCCTTCAGGAAAATGGCGGAAAGAGCGGTCAGCACCATCGGCTGGATGAAGAAGATGGCAATCGCATCGGCAACCGGCATCACCTTCAAGGCAGTAAAGAAGGCGAAGGTGGCGCCGGCCAGAAAAATGCCGCGCAGCATGTTGATGCCCCAGCGCTTCGGCATCAGGGTGCGCAGGCCGCCGGTCATCATCAATGCGCCAAGCAGAGTAAAGACAGCCTGGAAGAAGAAACGCCCGAAGCCGATGAGCAGCGGCGCGACCGTGGCAGACAGGTATTTCGCCACCGTGTCCATGCCCGGCACGATGATCATCGCCAGAGTCATCAGCAGGATGCCCTGCAGAATATCGGCCTTGCTTGAAATCCGGCTGGCAGGCGAGGGCGCGCCCGTCATGACAGAGGCACGGCGCCAAGCGCCAGATCGAGGGCCGACAGGGGCTGTATGCTGGCAAGGGCCGCGCGGGCTTCGGCGCTGTCCCGGTCCATCTGCGCAATCAGTGCCGCGCTGCTGTCAAAACGCTCTTCGGCCCGCAGGTAGGAGACGAATCGCACCCGCAGCGTCTTGCCATAGAGATCGCCGGAAAAATCGAACAGGAACACTTCCAGCAGCGGCGCCCCATTGTCGAAGGTCGGGCGGCGGCCGAAACTGGCAACGCCGTCATGGCGCTGACCGTCCACTTCCACCCGCACCGCATAGATGCCGTGCTTCAGCGTGCAATCATCGGCAAGGCGCAGGTTGGCGGTGGGATAGCCGAGATCGCGGCCGCGCTTTTCGCCATGGCGCACCTCGGCCTCGGCAAACCAGCGGTAGCCAAGCAGGCCGTTGGCCAGTGCCAGATCCCCTTCTGCAAGGGCTGCACGGATGCGGGAAGAGGAAATGACTTCGCCGCTCTCGTCATTTTCCGCCGTAACGATGGTGACGCCAAAGCCGTGCTTTTCGCCGGAGGCACGCAGGAAGTCCGGCGTACCGGCCCGGCCCTTGCCGAAGTGGAAATCATAGCCGGTAACCGCGTGGCGGATGCCGAGGGCGCCGATCAGGATTTCCTCGACGAAGCGCTCTGCCTCAAGGCTGGCGAAATCGCGGGTGAAGGGCAGCACGATCAGCCCGTCGAGGCCAAGCGCTTCCATCACCTCCGCCTTCACATGGGCGGGCGTCAGACGGAAGAGCGGCACATGCGGGGCAAAGACCGAACGGGGATGCGGCTCGAACGTCATGGCAATGACAGGCCGTCCGTGGCCGTGTGCTTCATCAATCGCCGCCTGCAGTACGGCCCTGTGGCCCCGGTGCACACCATCAAAGTTGCCAATGGCAACGGCGCTGCCCTTGAGGTGCGCCGGTAACGAGGCCAGATCCTCGACAACTGAGAAAGGCGTAACGGTCATCAGAGATGAGAACCTGCGGGCTGGACTGCAGGCTGATCTGCAGCAGACATGAAACATGCGGCCTGACGCGTGGAAAATGCCTGCGTCAGGATTTGCCGGACCCTGCCGTTTTCACGGCCTTTCGTCAAGCGCACTTTGGCCGCCGTCCGTGCTGTCTGCACCCTCAGCTCTGGTGCCCGGGAAAGTCCCGCTCGGTCCCCCGGGCGGGGACCTTGACCATGGCTTCGCCTTCCAGAACCACCGTCTCCCCAACCCGGCAGATGCAGGAAAGCCGGGCCCGGTTGCCCTTGGGCAGAAGCTCCGCGACCTTCACCTCCACCGTCACGTCATCACCGATCCGCACCGGTGCCTTGAAATTCAGGGTCTGCGAAAGATAAATCGCGCCGGGGCCGGGAAGGCGCGTGCCAAGCAAGGCTGAGATAAGGCTCGCAGTATAAAGCCCATGGGCGATGCGCGTCCGGAAGGGCGTGCGTGCGGCAAAATGCTCAGACAAGTGAATAGGATTGCGGTCACCGGACACCTCGGCAAAGCCGACAATATCAGATGCGCTCACGTGCTTCGTCAGAGTCTCGCTCATGCCCTCGCTCAGGTCCTCGTAGCAAAGCTGACGCAGCTCAAGCATTTTTGCCTCCCAATACCAGAAACGTGCCCTTAAATACCGGTACGCACGCTATGGGGCAGAGTGCTCGGACACAATACGCCTTTGGGGGAAGAAAATGCCTTGCGCTATTAACGGTCTTTTCAGGGGAACCGCTTAGATTGCCCAAGTATGGGGAGGTGGGAACACGATCATCGTGTCTTCCTCCTGAAACGTCAGATCTCGTCATTTCCGGCCCAGAGGGTGGGCCCTGTAATTGACAGTATGGAGTAGACAATGGCCCTTGACCTTTCGATGCCGGTCCTGGTGGTCGATGATTACAAGACCATGATCCGGATTATCCGGAACCTGCTGAAGCAGCTTGGTTTTGAAGATATCGACGATGCAGCCGATGGTACGGAAGCCTTGGAGAAGATGAAGCAGCGCAAGTATGGCCTGGTCATCTCCGACTGGAACATGGAACCGATGACCGGTTACGAGCTGCTCAAGCAGGTTCGCGCTGACGCAAGTCTCTCCAAGACGCCGTTCATCATGGTGACTGCCGAGTCCAAGACCGAAAACGTGATCGCCGCCAAGAAGGCCGGCGTGAACAACTATATCGTGAAGCCGTTCAACGCGCAGACGCTGAAGGGCAAGATCGAAGCGGTCTTCGCAGACTGACAGATTTCGCTCACCCCGGCGGACTGCGCTGCTCCTCTCGCAGCCACGTCCGCCTGAGTGACGGGTCAGACCGATTTTCTCACGTCTGTCATTGCCCGGATGGCACTCCGGAAAATGGTGCAGAGGGAGGTCCCGTTCCAGGCAGCAGAACGGGCCAACGGTGCTGGCTACCCAACTGGAGGGCAGAACAATGGCCACAATGACAAAAGAGAACGTGGTCCGCGTCATCGAGTTTTTGGAAAAAAACAAAAGCCGTGACGGGGAAGTTGGCCTGAATGACGTCATGCAGCTTGCCGAAGTCATGAGCGGCTCAATGCATGATTTTTTGCTGGCGGTGCAGCCGGCAGTGACTGGCGAGCTGAAGGCAATCGCTGGCGAAATCACGCGAATGAAGGAAGAAATCACCGCGCTGCGTGCCAATGACATGAAGCAGCAGAAGATTCCCGATGCCGGGCGCGAACTCGATGCCATCGTCGAGGCGACCGAATCGGCGACGCACACGATCATGACGGCTGCCGAGGAAATCATGGGCGCCGACACGTCGGATGGCTTGGCCTATCAGGAACTCGTCAACAACAAGATGATCGAGATCTTCGAGGCCTGCGCCTTCCAGGATATCACCGGGCAGCGCATTTCCAAGGTCGTGGGCACCCTCAACTACATCGACCAGCGCGTCTCCGCCTTCGTTGAAAAGCTGCGCATCGTGGAAACGATGGAACCGGCGGCTGAAGAAACCGAAGCCGACCGCCGCAAGCGCGAGCTGATCCTGCATGGACCGCAGATGGCCGGTGAAGGCGTGTCGCAGGACGATATTGACGCCATGATGAGCGGTGGCGGTTCTCAGGACGACATCGACAAGCTGTTCGGCTGAAGTCTGACTGACTTTCGAATCAAAAAGGGCCGTAGCGGTGACGCTGCGGCCCTTTGCTTTGGATCGGTTACCAGCTGAGGCGCGGCAGGGCGGCGCGGGCGGAGAAGCCCTCTTCCGCGAGGCGCCGGCGGATCAGCGCCTCATCCGGCGTATCGACCGGGCCGAAATCCGAGGCATGGATGCCGCCGGTGATGAACAGCACGTCCAGGTTCTGGGCGTCTGCGCCGCGAATGTCCGTCGGCAGGCCGTCACCGATGGCCAGCACCTTGGAACGGTCGAAGTCCGCGCCCTGGATCTGCTGCAGGCGGGCAAGTGCCGCATCATAAATCGGCTTGTGCGGCTTGCCCGGCAGGGTGACGCGGCCGCCCAGATCCTCATAGAGACGGGCAAGGGCACCGGCGCACCAGATCAGCTTGTCGCCGCGCTCCACCACGATATCCGGATTGGCACAGACCATCAGCAGACCGCGTGCAGCAAGAGCCTCCAGCTGATCCCGGTAGTCGTCCGGGGTCTCGGTCTCGTCATCAAAGAGGCCGGTGCAGCTGATCAGATCGGCATCTGCCTCGCTCACAATCTCAAGCCCTGTGCCGTCATAGAGGCTGAGGTCACGCTCCGGGCCGATGTGGAAGCACTTGCGCTCCGTGCTGCTGATCAGCAGGTGGCGGGTGACGTCGCCGGATGTGACGATATCATCATAGGCATGACGCGGCACGCCAAGCATGGCCAACTGCTCGTGGATCGGCTCGGCCGGCCGGGGAGCGTTGGTGATGAGCACCACCGTGCCGCGCTGCTCCTGGCGGAAGCGGGTCAGCGCCTCATGCGCGGCCGGAAAGGCGGCGACACCATTGTGCAGCACGCCCCAGACATCGCTGAGAATGCCCCTGTAATCAGGCGCAATGGCACCGAGGCCGGGGATGAGCAGGGGGGCTGTTGCGTTCATGGGGGCCTCTTCCGGGCTGATCTGGTAACATTGGCGGGAATCGGGAGGTTGTCCCGCGCAGGCTGGCGGACAATATACGAAGCCGCGCGCGGGAGAAACCGGGCATGACAGCTGCCCGGACAGAGATAGCATCAGACAGAGACAGCAGCAGACTGGCGCCAAAGGACAGGCGCCGCAGGACAGGCAGATGGCAGTCAGACAACTGGGCGAGGCGGTGATCAACCGCATCGCGGCAGGCGAGGTGATCGAACGGCCCGCCAGCGTGATCAAGGAGCTGGTGGAGAATGCGGTCGATGCGGGCGCCTCCAGCATCGACATCGTGACGGCTGCAGGCGGCAAGACCCTGATGCGCGTCTCCGACGACGGCCTTGGCATGACGGCAGCCGATCTGGCGCTGGCCGTGCGCCGCCATTGCACGTCGAAGCTGCATGAGGAAGACCTCTTCGACATCCGCACCCTCGGCTTCCGGGGCGAGGCTCTGCCCTCCATCGGCTCCATCGCAAGGCTTGGCATCACCACCCGCCATGCGCAGGAACCCCATGCCTGGCGCATCGAGGTGGAGGGTGGAACGGAGAGCGATGTGCATCCGGCTGCCCGCCACAAGGGCACCCAGGTGGAAGTGCGGGATCTCTTCTTTGCAACGCCCGCCCGTTTGAAATTCCTCAAGACCGACAAGGCGGAGGCCGCCGCCGTGACGGATGTGGTCCGCCGCATTGCGCTGGCCTATCCGGAGGTTGGGTTCCAGCTGTCCGGCTCGGACAGGACCGCGCAAAGCTGGCCAGCAGCGCGCGGCGAGGATCCGCGCATGGCGCGGCTGGCACAGGTGCTGGGCAAGGAGTTTCTCGACAACGCCATGGAGATCACGGCAGAGCGGGAGGGCGTGCGCCTGACCGGTTTTGCCGGCCTTCCCACTTATAACAAGGGCACGGCGCAGCAGCAGTTCTTCTATGTCAACGGCCGCCCGGTGCGCGACAAGCTGCTGCTGTCCGGTCTGCGCGGCGCCTATGCGGATGTGCTGGCCCGGGACCGGCATCCGGTCGTGGTGCTCTATATCGATCTGGACCCGGCCCTGGTGGATGTGAATGTGCATCCGGCCAAGGCAGATGTGCGCTTCCGCGACGGGCAACTGGTGCGCGGACTGCTCGTCGGGTCGATCAAGCAGTCTCTGGTGATGGCAGGCCACAGGTCGTCCACCTCCAATGCCGCGGCTGCCATGGAGGCGCTGCGGACCGGCATGACGCCGGGCATGGGTGAGGCGCCAGGAAGCGGCCCGCAGCGCTCCGCGGCCTATCAGGGCAGTTATGGTGGAGGGGGCTGGCGTCCCGCCTCAAGGCCTGCCCAGCCGCAGGGGGGCTGGGACTGGCGCAGTTCCGCCTACCGGCCCTCGGAGGACGATGCGGCTCCGGCCGGAGCACAGGGCTTTGCCGAAGCTGCTCAGGCCGCCCTGGCGGATATCGTACTGCCCTCGGCGGATGCGCGGGCGCATAGCGAGCCGGCAGGCCAGGAAAACACGAGCCGCCCACTGGGAGCAGCGCGGGCGCAGGTGCACGAGACCTACATCATCTCCCAGACCATGGACGGGGTTGTCATCGTCGACCAGCATGCCGCGCATGAGCGGCTGGTCTATGAGCGGCTGAAGGAAATGCTGGCCGCCCGTGACGTGCCACGGCAGATGCTGCTGATCCCGGAAATCGTCGAGCTGCCGGAGGAGGACGTGCACCGGCTGGCCGAACATGCGGATGAACTGGAGGCTGCCGGGCTGGTGCTGGAGCCCTTCGGCCCCGGTGCCATTGCCGTGCGGGAAACACCTGCCATGCTGAAATCGCTCAACATCCGGGCGCTGGTGCAGGATCTGGCCGACGAATTGACCGAGTGGGAAACCGCCTCAGGCCTCAAGGAAAAGCTCGATCACGTGGCCGCGACGATGGCCTGCCACGGCTCCATCCGCGCCGGCCGCCGCATGCGTCCGGAAGAGATGGACGCGCTGCTGCGCGAGATGGAGGCAACGCCGCTTTCCGGCCAGTGCAACCACGGCCGGCCGACATGGATCGAGCTGAAACTCTCCGATATCGAAAAGCTGTTCGGCCGGAAGTAGCGATCCGGTTCGGGGGCAGGACCTGCTCCAAAAAGAAGAGGGCCGCACGGTGGCGGCCCTCTGGTCTCGTCCTGGGAGGGACTGTGTCAGGACGGGGCATGGCGCAGGCGCACCATGCCACCCCGTTTCATCATCAGAACACGCGCTCGACGCGGATCGTGGTGTAGAACTCGTCGCGGTCACGGCGGCCCGAGTTGCGGTTGTAATCGAAGCTGCGGTAGGCGAACTCGGTGCCGATGGAAAAGTCGGAAATCGGCTTCCAGTTGACGTTGAAGTTGGCGCCCCACTGCTTGAAGTCATTGGCAGAGCCAGCCGCATCGGCAGAGTAGTAACCGCCTTCAATGTTGGCGTCCCACTGCTCATTGAAGTTATGCAGGTAGCCCGCACCAATGCCCCAGGCCTTGGTGGTCTTGGTCTTGGTGCCATCCAGCGTCGCATCGGTGATGGCATCGTCCCAGCTGTCGAGAACGTAGCCGGATGCGCCATTGCCATACATGGCCTGCAGAGCGACGGCATCGCCTGCCCCCAGGAAGGGCACATTGATCTGCACACCCGCGCCAATGGCATAACCAGCCTTGGTCTTCGCGTCGGTGTCTTCAAAGCGGGTTTCATGCAGGGCGCCCATGATCTGGGCGGAACCCCAGGCCTGATCGATGCGCAGGTTGGCAACCAGATCCGGCAGGCGGTGGCCGGCATAGGTGGCGGAACCGCCCTCAAGGTTCCAGCGGCGGGTGGTGCCGTCTTCGATCGAAACCGTGGTGGTCAGACCGTTGCCGAGGTCGGCCGTATAGGCGGCAACCCAGTTGCGCACATCCGTATACTGGGTCTGGAAGTTGCCGTAGGAATAGCCGGTCCAGAAGTCATACATGGACGCGGTGCGGCCGAAGGTGAAGTTGCCGAACTGCACAAAGGCATGTTCCAGCGTGGTGCCGGTACCGGTCCCGTCGTTCGAATTGTTCTCGAAGTAGGTGTCGATGTAGGCGCGGACGAGCCCGTATTCGCTGTTCGTACGCGCATCGAGGCGGATGGTGCCGCGGGCGCGGGTGTAGGTGCCGAAGTCCGCGCGGTCGTCCCAGGCATTGTCGCGGTTACCGAAATTGTCGAAACGGTATTCGGCGCGGACACGGCCTTCCACGCGCAGGCAGGTCTCGGTGCCCGGGATGTAGAAGAAACCGGTTCCATAGGCATCACAGACACGGACGTAATCAACCGGCTCGGGAGCGGCCGGAAGATCGGCAGCAAGAGTGCCTGCAGACGAGGCTGCCAAGAGTGTCATTGCAGAAATCAGGCGTACACTGCGCATTCAGAGATCCTTCCCAATGAGCCAGCTGTCCGTGCCGGGGCCGCTGGGACGCGTGAGTCGACATTCAATAGGAAGATGATACGCCGGCTCCTGAAAAAGAAAATCGGGCAAAACAGGCCGTTTACTTATTTGGCCGCGTAGATGCAAAAAAGACACGAAACAGCTTTTCCGGGGTTGTTTCGGCTATAAAAGATGCAGCAAGCCGAAAACGCTGGCAGCCAAGTAAGGTGCTGCGTGCCTCTGTTTTAGCCGTATGATGAAGAGATGGGCGCGGCTGGCCGTGGTGGATTCCGGCGGGAGGAGTTTTCCGTCATCTGCCTGTCTTGCATGCGTGGCATGGAAGCGCCGCAAGGAGGCCGTGCGGCACGGCAGGCGGTGCGGCATTGTCCGCAGGCGGCTGACGCCACCCGGCTGGGAGACTTCAGGTTCAAATGAAAAGCATTGTCTGGCTGGCCGCGCTTCCGCTCCTGCTTGCAGGAGGGCTCACTCTACCCTTGCCCTTGCCAACCGGATTGCCCTTGCTGGTCCTCGGCCTGGTGATGATCCTTGCCGCCAGCCCCTGGGCAGTGCGCCTTTTGCGGCGGCTGCGGCGGCGCTTTCTGCGGCTGAATGGCCTGTTTCATACATTGGAAGACCGGGCCCCGGTGCGGCTGGGCCGGATCCTGCGGCGTACCCGGCCGCGGCAGAAACTTCCTGTGCCGCCAGACGGCCCTGACGGCGGGAAGGCGCCCCTATGACGGCATGCAGCGCGCGAAGAGCACCTGACTGTCGCCGCTTGTGCGCTGATCGAGAAGCTCGAAACCGGCCGGAAGCGCAACCGTGTTGCTGGCACGTTCTTCCAGAACGCAGATGGCGCCACCGGCCAGCCAGCCGCCCTCGCGGGCAGAGGCCAGTGCCAGTTCGCCGAGGCCCTTGTCATAAGGCGGGTCGGCGAAGAGCAGGTCAAATGGCTCGATTGTGCCAGCAGCCCCCAGTTTCGTGGCATCCCGGCGCAGGATCTTGGCGGCGCCGTTGAGGCCGAAGGCTTCCATGTTGCGGCGGATCACGCCGCGTGCATCCGCGCCTTCCTCAACGAAGGTGGCGTGTTTTGCGCCGCGGCTGATGGCTTCGAAGCCGAGGGCGCCCGTGCCGGCAAACAGATCCAGCACCCGTGCGCCCTCAAGATCCGCGCCAACGCCATGCAGCAGGATGTTGAAGATGGTTTCGCGCAGCCGGTCGGAAGTCGGGCGCGTGGCGTCCGACTTCGGCGTGGCAAGGCTTGCGCCCTTGAATCGTCCGGCAACGATGCGCATCACCGGTCCTCTCAGCCGCGCGAACGGGGCTTGAAGCCACCACCGCCACCGCCGCGCTTCGGCCCGCCGGGGCCGCTGCGTGCAGGGCCGCTGCGAACGGGACGGTTTCCACGGTCAGGCCGGTTGCCGCGGTCCGGACGGGGACCGCGATCCTCACGCGGGCCGCGCTCAGGCCGGTCATTGCGCTCGAAGCGGCTACCGCCTGCAGGGCGTTCGAAACGGCTGCCGCCTTCGGGGCGCTCGCGCCGCTCCGGACGGTCAGGGCGCTCGGAACGCTCGCGGGGACGGATCGGCCGGTCATCCGGGTCACGGAAGGCGGGCTTGCGGTCACGGCCGGTGCGCTGTTCCTGCTGCTTGTCCTCAACGAGGCCCTCTGCCCCCCAGATGCGGCGGGGGCGGGCGGTGCGCTGCGGACGCTCGTCTTCAGCCTTGCGGACGGAAGGCTCGCGCGTCAGGCGGAAGCGGCTGCGCGGGGAGACCTTCTGCGGACGCTGGCTCTCGCCACCTTCACGCTTGCCACCCTCCCGGTTGCCATCACGTCCGCCGTCTCTGGCACCAAAGCTGCGCTCGCCGCCTTCAGGGCGCGGCTTGCGCGGGCCCTTGGGGCGGTTCACGGCTTGTGCACCGTCACGGGCGGTCATCCATTCGCCGCGGGTCTTCTGACCCTGCTGCTGCGGTTTCTTCTTTTTCGGCTCTTCCTTCGGAGCGGCCTGGGTCAGCACCGGAGCTTCGAAATCAGCCCCTGCGGCTTCCGCCAGCTTGTCGCCCAGCTGGTCGCGCAGCACGCGGCCCTTGATCTCGCGGGCCTCGCCCTCGGGCAGATCGAGAAGCTGGAACGGACCGAAGGACAGGCGGATCAGCCGGTTGACCGACAGGCCCAGATGCTCCAGCACGCGCTTGACTTCGCGGTTCTTGCCTTCGCGCAGGCCCAGCGTCAGCCAGACGTTGTCGCCCTGCGTCTTGTCGAGCACAGCTTCGATGCCGCCGTAAAGCACGCCGTCAATGGCAACGCCATCGGCCAGCGCGTTCAGCTGGTCCTGCGTGATCTCGCCAAAGGCACGCACGCGGTAGCGGCGCAGCCAGCCGGTGGCGGGCAGTTCCAGCACGCGGGCAAGGCCGCCGTCATTGGTCAGCAGCAGCAGGCCTTCGGTGTTGATGTCGAGGCGGCCGACGGACACCACGCGCGGCAGGTCTTCGGGCAGTTTCTCGAAGACGGTCGGACGGCCTTCCGGGTCGAAGTTGGTCGTCACCAGGCCGCGCGGCTTGTGATAGAGCCACAGGCGGGTGCGCTCCTTCTGCGGCAGCGGCTCGCCATCCACCAGAATGATGTCGTCTTCCGTCACGGTGATGGCCGGAGTGGTCAGCACGGTGCCGTTGACGCTGACGCGGCCGTTCGTGATCCACACTTCCGCATCGCGGCGCGAGCACAGTCCGGCGCGGGCCATCACCTTGGCGATACGCTCGCCGTCATGGGACGACACTTCGGGCGCAACGCGCACGGCCTGCGGCTTGGGAGCCGCCTGGCGCTTGGGCGCAGGCTTGCTGTCTGCGCGCTTGGGCCGGTCGTTGCGCATCGGGCGGTCATCACGATAGGGACGGTCGCCGCCACGGGGAGCCCAGCCATCGCGCTGCTGCGGGCGGTCGCCGCCACGGGGAGCCCAGCCATCGCGCTGTTGCGGACGGTCGCCGCCACGCGGAGCCCAGCCGTCACGCTGCTGCGGACGGTCGCCGCCACGCGGGGCCCAGCCCTCACGCTGCGGACGCTCACCGCGCGGGGCGGCGTCATTGCGGCCGCCGCGCGGGCCATAGCCGCGCTCGCCGAAGCCTCCTTCGCGGCCCTGACGGTTATCTTGGCGGTTATCTTGACGGTTACCTTGGCGGTCACCCTGACGGTCGCCTTGGGGGCCACTCTTGCCACCGAAGCGGGGGCCGGAAGAGCGGGGGCCAGAAAAGCCTTTGCCGGGCGCGCGGTTGTCGCCGCGTCCGGAAGAGGAAGAGCCTGCGCCATCGTTACGGCGCGACGGGCCGCCGGGGCGATTGCCGCGGGGCCGGGAAGGAGTTTTATTGCCGGTCATGGCCGCCTCATAGCAGAGCTTGCACGGTTTAGGAATCAAGCAAATGCGGCTGCCGCACAAAATTCGCAGCTCATGGCAAATATTGCCGCCGCGAGACAGGCTGACGTTCCGCACAGTTTGGTCTAAAAGCAGCGGAGGGACAGTGAGATAGCGGCGCTACCGGACATGAAACCGCCCAGAATGGCAGAGCAGAAGGCCCCCGTGCCGTCCTTCATGGACATGGCACTGGAAGAGGCGCGTCTGGCCGCTTCACGCGGTGAGGTGCCGGTGGGGGCCGTGCTGGTGCGCCAGGGGGAGGTTCTGGCAAGGGCGGGCAACCGCACGCTGGAACTCAATGATCCCACGGCCCATGCCGAGGTGCTGGTCATCCGCATGGCCTGCGAGGCACTTGCCTCCCAGCGCCTGCCCGAGTGCGATCTCTATGTCACGCTGGAGCCTTGCCCGATGTGTGCAGGCGCCATTTCCTTCGCCCGCATCCGCAGGCTCTACTATGGGGCGGGGGATGAAAAAGGTGGCGCCGTGGATCATGGCGTGCGCTTCTACGCCAGCCCCACCTGCCATCACGCACCTGAGGTCTATTCGGGCTTTGCCGAAGCCGAGGCCTCGCAGCTGCTGAAGGACTTCTTCCGCAGCAGGCGGGAAGAGTAAGGGTGTCTATCCGCCGCCCGGCATCATCACCATGACCGTGCGCTCGCCAGGCAGCACCTTGCGGGAGAGGACGGCGGCAGAGGTGGGATAGGGCGTCACGGCCCAGCCCTCGCTTGCCGCACGGACGAGAAAGCGCTCCAGCGCACCGGCGAAGTGGAAATGCATCGGCACCACGACGCTGGGCTTGATGCCGTCCAGCACCGCCATCAGGCTGTCGAGGCGCAGGGTGGCGGCATTGTCCACCGGCGCCAGCACCACGTCGATCCGGCCGAGCGTGGCCAGATCATCCGGCGTCAACTGGTGATGCAGGTGGCCGAGATGGGCGATGCACAGGTCCGCCAGTTCGAAGATGAAGATGGAATTGCCGAAGGCGCGCGTTTCCCCATCCCAGCCGCGGGCGTTGGTCGGCAGGTTGCGGATGCGCACGTCTTCGACGCGGATGTCGTGATGGATGGGGCCACCCTCCGGGTTCCAGCCCGTCAGCACATGCTCGATGGACGGATCCGGGTTGAGGGTGAAGTGGGTGGAATGGGCGTTGTTCATGGTCGCAACGCGCGGCGGCACAGCCGGCTTTTCGTAGTCGTTGTAATCCGTTGCGATGCGCACGCCCTTGGGGCTGGTGATTTCGAAAGTCGCGTGTCCGATGTAGCGCAGACCCACCTCGTCCAGCGCCAGAGACGGCGCCTGCGCCAGCTGCAGGACGAGATCCGGCGATGCGCTGGCGACTTTTATGCCGGAGGGCAGCACCCAGCCGCTGGTCAGAGGCGCCTGCGGGCCGGAAGCGATCAACTGGCAGCTTGCGGCAGCCGGAGTGGCAAGGCTCAAGCCCGCCAGAAGCAGCGCGGCACACCAGACATGGGCGATCGGCTTGCGCCAGGTGGCTTCGTTCTTGCCGCGGAGCCCTTCAAAACGGGCTGACCTGCTGCGGCTTGTGGAGGTTTTCCGGACCATGGCGCACCCCGTCCTGATGCGTTGACACGGGAAAGCCTAGGCCAGTTTCTCTCGCAGACAAGCTCACAATTGCGTCAGAGCCGGGCGGGAAGGCAAAGAAAAAGCGCCGCTCCGGATGTCTGGCTGGGGGGAAGACGGAGCGGCGCGAGGCGGGGGCAGGCGGGAGGAAAGACCTTACCCCTTGATTACACAGAGAGTTACCGGCGGCCTTGTGCCGCGCTGAGGCTGGAACTTGTCGCAGGGCAGACTGGCCTGCATCTCGCGGGACTGGCGGTAAAGAATTTCACCGGCATGACCGGCCTCGTCGAGCAGCGCGCGCAGGCTGCAGCCTGCTGCGATCATCAGCCCGATGGGCCGCAGATGCGCCTTGCGGTAGCAGAACACGGCAAGCCGGGCTTTCTGCTCTTCCGGCAGGTCTCCGGCGGCGCTTGCGGCCGAGGCTGCATTCAGGTGCATCAGGTGCTGGAAGGTCTCTTCCGAGACCGGGCAGGTGTCCTCATCCAAGGACCGGGGTGCAACGCGGGTCATGCGGTTTCTCCTTCTGGATACAGGAGAAATTCTCAATCTTGCGTATTAAACAATGGTTAATTTGGCATTCCGCGTCAAATAATGGCAGGAAAAGATATCAAAAGACTCAGCGAATACACGGGATCCGCGAATTCTTGCGGGTTACGCCGCTTTTTCGAGCAGTTCGGAGAGCTGTTTCTTCACAAGTTCACGCAGCGGAGCTGCGGATTCAAGCACCGTCCGGGTCTTCATGAAGTCGAGAACGCGGATGTCGTCGACGGCTGGCCGCACAAGTATATCCGGCCGTTTTTGCTTGAGCTTTTCTGCAGTAATTGTACGCATGAGGATCTGTGAGGATCCGAACAGGGAGTCCAGTGTGGCCGGTGCATTCTTGTGGGTGCGCCGCGGCACGGGCACGCCCACCACGTCCACTGCAACCGTCAGCCCGCAATCGGCCGGGAGAATGTCGAAAGGCAGGGGATTGGCGATGCCGCCATCCACCAGCACCCTGCCGCCCATCTCGACCGCCCGGAACACGGCCGGAATGGCGATGGAGGCGGCGATGGCGGGGCGCAGCGGGCCCGTGGTGATGTCAATCTCGCAGCAGCCGTAAAAGTCGGTGGCCAGCACCGTGAGCGGGATCTTCAGGTCCTCGAAATGATCGGGGATCAGATCTGCGGCAAACAGATTGACCACCTTCAGCGGGTCAAACTGGGCGATGCCGCCGGCGAACATGTCGGTGAAGCGTTTGGGCCGCAGCTGCCACAGGCGCGCAATCAACGCATTGCGGTGGCGGAAGGTTTCAAGCGCATAGTCATAAAGCTCCTGGCCGGACAAGCCCGCCGCATAGCCCGCCCCCAGCAGGGCGCCGATGGATGAACCGGTGATATGGCAGGGCTTCAGGCCCAGATCGTCAAAGGCCTGAAACACCGGAATATGGGACATGCCGCGCGCTCCGCCGCCGCCAAGGGCAAGGCCGATCCGGGGGTAGGTCATCTTGAAACTCGCTTCCTGCATCTGCGCGGGGAGATATTCCTGTATCAGGGTTGTGCCTGTCTTGCGTGATTTATCCGGCAGGAAGATGACAGGACCGCCCGCCGCTTATCCTCCCTGCAGAAACGGCAGAAGGGCCGCCAGCGTTCCATCCGGGTTCTCCTCGGCGAGAAAATGCCCGCCGGTCACGCCCTGACCTTCCGCCTGCGGTGCCCAGCGGCGCCACACATCGAGCGGCGTGCCTGCGCCCGGCGCAATGCCTGACGTGCCCCACAGGGCGAGCAGCGGGCAGGCAATCTGGCGTCCTGCGGCGATGTCGGCGCCGTCATGCTCCAGATCCGTTGTGGCGCCTGCCCGGTAGTCCTGGCACATGGCGTGGATGCGGGCGGGCTGGCGGAAGGCGTCCCGGTAGGCCTTCATGGCGGCGGGGGCGAAGGCGGTAAGGCTCCGCTCCGCCGTCCAGCTCGCCATGGTGTGGTCGATGTAATAGTCCGGGCTGCCGCCGATCAGCGTTTCGGGCAGGGGCGCAGGCTGGGCGAGGAAGGCCCAGTGATAGACCTTGAGTGCGAACTGCCGGTCCATGCGGGCCCAGTAGTCATGGGTAGGCAGAATATCCAGCACGGCCGCGCGGCTGACGGCTTCCGGATGATCCAGCGCCAGCCGGTAGGTGACACGGGCGCCCCGGTCATGGCCGCAGACCATGAAGCGCTCCTGGCCAAGGCCGCGCATCAATTGAGCCACGTCCTGCGCCATCTGCCGCTTGGAATAAAGGCTTGCATCCACCTCGGGCGCGTCGCTGGCGCCATAGCCGCGCAGGTCCGGGATCACCAGTGTGAAGTGCCGTGCAAGCTCCGGCGCGATGCGGTGCCACATCACATGGCTTTGCGGAAAGCCGTGAAGCAGCAGCAGGGCTGGCCCTGAGCCGCCGAGACGGCAGAACAGCCGGACACCGCCAGCCTCAATCATTCTGGCGTCAAATCCGGGAAAAAGATCTGCCTCGGGTGCTGTCATCATCCGGCTCCTTCCTGTGCTGACGGCAGGATGGCCGCAGGGCGGGACAGGCGCAAGGGAGATGCCTATTCACGAAAACAAGAAGCCCGGCACAGCGGATGCCGTGCCGGGCTTCTTCAGTCCGGTGCTGAGCCATCTGCCCTCAGAGGGCGCGCCAGGCGATGTCACGGCGGCAGAAGCCTTCGGGCCAGTCGATCAGGTCCACGGCCTTGTACGCCCGCTCGCGGGCTTCGGCGACGGTCCTGCCGGTGGCGGTGACGTTGAGCACGCGCCCGCCCGTGGCCAGAATGCGCCCGCCATCAGCCTTGGTGCCGGCGTGGAAGACTTTGACGCCTTCGACCTTGCCCGCAGCTTCAAGACCGCGGATCTCCGTGTTCTTCTCGTAAGCGCCCGGATAGCCCTTGGCGGCCATGACGACGGTGAGGGCCACGTCATCGCTCCAGGTGGCACTGTGCTGGTCCAGCGTGCCGTCTGCGGTGGCGATCAGCAGCGGCAGCAGATCCTCCTTGAGGCGCAGGGTGATGACCTGGCATTCCGGGTCGCCGAAGCGGGTGTTGTATTCGATCAGCTTCGGGCCACTCTCGCCAATCATCAGGCCAGCGAAAAGCACGCCCTTGAACGGGGTGCCGCGCTTTGCCAGCGTTTCGATGGTCGGGAGGATGATCTCCTCCATGGTGCGGGCGATGACGGCATCACTGGCGACGGGAGCCGGCGTGTAGGCGCCCATGCCGCCGGTGTTGGGGCCTTCGTCGCCGTCAAAGACGCGCTTGTGGTCCTGCGCAGCCACGAGGGGCAGGGCGGTCCTGCCGTCGGACAGCACGAAGAAGCTGGCCTCTTCGCCGGTGAGGAACTCCTCGATCACCACTTCCGCCCCGGCTGCGCCGAAGCTGCCGTCGAAGCAGGCGTTCACTGCCGCTTCGGCCTCGTCCAGCGTCATGGCCACGACCACGCCCTTGCCAGCGGCAAGGCCATCTGCCTTCACAACAATCGGAGCACCTTGCTGGCGCAGATAGGCCAGCGCCTTGTCCTTGTCCGCAAAGCGGCCATAGGCAGCGGTCGGAATATTGGCTTCGGCGCAGAGGTCCTTGGTGAAGCCCTTGGAGCCTTCCAACTGGGCTGCGGCCTTCGAGGGGCCGAAGGCCTTGATGCCGGCCGCCGCCAGATCATCGACGATGCCTTCCACCAGCGGGCCTTCCGGACCGACGACGACGAAATCGATGGCCTTTTCCTTGCAGAAGGCAATCACGGCAGCGTGGTCTGCAACGTCCAGAGCAACGAGTTCCGCCTCTTCGGCAATGCCGGCGTTGCCCGGCGCGGCGTAGAGCCGGGAGGTCAGCGGCGACTTGGCAATGGCATAGGCGAGGGCGTGTTCACGGCCACCGGAACCGATGAGGAGAATATTCATGGGCAAGCTCTCACGTCTGCGCGGCATCGCCGCTGGGCCTTCCAGAGTTGCGGCGCGGATTAGCACGGCAGGCCGGGGGCGGCAATCCGCTGAGACGCCGGAGAGCGCCCGATGATACGGCCCGGCGGTTTTTCGCTGCTGCTTGGAACGGCTGTCACGGCGCCGCGTATTGTCGAACTCGCCGGCCGCATGCGCGGTGAAACGGGGCTGCCGATGACACGGGCGCAGGAAAGTGCGCTGCGCATGCTGATGGTGGATGCAAATCTTGGCCGGGCGTGGCTCGCCAATTTCCGGGATCAGCCTGCGGGCTATGCCGTGGCGTTCTTCCGCCATTCGGTGGAAATGGCCGACCGTCTGGCGCTCTTCGGCGAGTTCTACATCGCTCCGGAAGCCCGCGGGCGCGGGCTGGGCCGCCGCCTGCTGCGCGGGGCCTGTGCCGATCTTGCCGATTTCGGCATCCGCCATTTCCACGCTGCTGCGCCGCAGAACTCTGTGGCCGCCGGATTGATCCTGTCCGAAGGCTTTAGCCGCAGCCCGCTTGCGGTCTATGAGCGCGAGATCGGCGAGGAAGACGATCTGGGGCCATGACTGCCCATGCTTGATGAGGCTGGCAGCCGGGAATGGGATTGGAAGACCCGGTTACATGGCGGACGTAAGGCTTCAGGCCGCCGCCAAGGGCTCGCCAGAGGCGGCAGGGTCGTGGTAACGAAGGGGCATGAGTCTCAAGATCTTCGGCACCCGCGACACGGGCCCGGTTTCCGATGCTGTGAAGCGTCACTGGGTCGACACCAAACTGCCCGCCTGGGCCCGGCCTTATGCGCGCCTTGCGCGCTGGGAGCGGCCCATCGGCTGGCAATTGCTGCTGTGGCCGTGCCTGTGGTCCTCCGCGCTGGCGGCGGTCGCGGCCGGAAATGCCTATCCCAACCCCTGGCACATCCTGCTGTTCCTCATCGGGGCGGTGGCCATGCGCGGGGCGGGCTGCACCTATAACGACCTTGTGGACGAGAAGATCGACGCGCAGGTGGAACGCACCCGCTCGCGGCCGATCCCCGCCGGGCAGGTGACCCGCGCACAGGCCAAGCTCTTCATGGCGCTGCAGGCGCTCGTGGGCGGACTGGTGCTGATCCAGTTCAACCTGTTCACGATCGTGCTCGGCCTCGCCTCGCTGCTCGTCGTGGCCATCTATCCCTTCATGAAGCGCTTCACCAACTGGCCGCAGCTGTTCCTCGGCTTTGCCTTCTCCTGGGGTGCGCTGATGGGCTGGGCAGCCCTGTTCGGCAAGCTCGATACGGCGCCTTTCCTGCTTTATGCCGGCGGCATTCTCTGGACGATCGGCTATGACACGATCTACGCCCATCAGGACAAGGAAGACGATGCGCTGGTGGGCGTTCGCTCCACCGCAAGGCTGTTCGGATCCTGGACGAAAGCGGCGCTGGTGGTGCTTTATTCCGGTGCAACGGTGCTTTTCGCCCTTGCTGCGGCCTTTGCGGACGCGGGGCCCTTTGCCTTTGCCGGCATTGCGCTGGGCGCGCTGCATCTGTTCTGGCAGATCGTGGTGCTGGATATCGATGATGGCGATCAGTGCCTGAAGCTCTTTCGCTCCAACGACCGCTATGGCTGGATTGTCTTTGCCGGGTTCTGCCTGGAGGCGTTGGTCAGCCGTCTGTAACGGCTACTGGGCAGCGGATGCCACGGGAAGATGCAGCACCTGGAGGACGGAGGAGGCTCCGGTCTCATTCTGCTCCTGGAGATCCGCGCCGCACTTGTCATGTCCGTTGCGAACCCGGTTTCGGCCCGCGCGCTTTGCAGCGTAGAGGCCATGGTCGGCGGTTGCCAGCGTCTGCTCCAGGCCATTGACGCCGCTTCTGCCCGCCGCGATCCCGGCACTGACGGTGACATGCAGGGCACCGCCTGATTTCCGCACGGTCTTTTCGGCAAAGTCGGCGCGCAGCCGGTCTGCAACCGTTTCAAGCGTGCGTATGTCCGTATCCGGCAGGAAGATGGCAAATTCCTCGCCGCCGAGCCGGGCCACATAGTCACCCTTGCGGGTGTTCTCGCGCAGAACATCGGCAAAGATCGTCAGCATCTCGTCGCCGGCGGCATGGCCATGCAGGTCATTCACCTGCTTGAAGTGGTCCAGATCGAACAGGGCAACGGCAAATGGCCTGTCGGCAAATGCGTGCTTCTCCAGCCAGCGGTCCGCATCATTAAAGAAGGCGCGCCGGTTGGACAGCTCTGTCAGCGGATCGCGCAGAGCCTGTTCCCGCAGCAGCCTCTCCTCCCGTTCGATGATCATCGCAAAGGCGGAGATGATGGTGGCGAGCGTGGAGATGATGAGCGTGAGAAGGTAGATCGCGGTCAGGTTGGATTTGACTGCAGCTTCAAAGCTATCCAGCCCGATGAAGGTGAAGCCGAGAACCATGGCCATCTTCGACATTATCTCGAAGATCATGCTGTCGCGGAGCCAGTTAGCCGATTTCAGCTGGTCGTGATTGCACTTGCGCGTGACCTGGATCGACACGACCAGGAGCAAGAGGACCAATGCGTTGACCAAGACCACACGCGGCAGGAAGTTGTTGTAGAACGCGGGCACGAGGCACATGGACATCCAAAGGGTGGCAGGCGCTGCGGTGACCATCCAGCTCTCATGCCGGTTCCAGAACATCTTGATGGCCTTGAGGCGCAAGCTCATCGCCAGCAGAATGATGCCATTGCCAAACGCAATGCTTGGGAAGTCCGGGATGTGTCCGCGCAGGCTGACGAGAAAAACTCCAACGCCCATGAGGCCGAGAGCAACAGACCAGTAGCGGACGCTGTCGGCGTGGGCGCTTGGTCTGCGGACCGAGAACCGGAACACAAGCATCAGCATGCCAGCGCCCATCAGAAGCATGAGCGTGACTGCAGTTGAAAGCGTAACGGCATCAAGATGCATATGACTTTGTTCCTGCCCGGAAGGTGACAGATCTAGCGCAGAAAATGCTAAAATATCCGTTAGGTCAAACCCGTAGAAATTGAAAAAATGCCTTTCGCGGCGGTAAGAAATTCCGGAATTTTCAAATAAACAAATAAAAATAGAAGAGGCGGCCCAGGGCCGCCTGCCAGTTTCTAAGCTGAATGCCGTTCGGCGGCCATTCAGTGCCGGGCGATGATCTCGCGCTCGCCGCGGTGCACCGGCAGCAGGGCAAGGCCACGGCCCGTCTTGCGGCGGTTCAGAAAGCGGGGGCGGTGGCCGGTGAGGGCGTAGACCTTGCGCCGCAGGCAGGGCCTTGCGGGAAAATGCGGCTGCGCGGCATCCTGAATGGTCGAGACGCTGCCGTCCGGCTCCACGATCTGCAGCGGCAGGTTGAGCGCTTCGGCCCAGCCGGCCCAGTCTTCGGCCAGATCCTCGGCATTGTCCGCCTCACGCAGCGTGAGGCACAGGGCCGGATCGGGATGGCGCAGGAAGAGCCGCGCCACCAGCGTGCCGAGAAGCCCGGCGGGGCGGATCTCCACGGCAATGCCTTCAAAGACATTGAGCGGCACCACCAGCGTCAGCGGCAGTCCGGCCAGCGGGCGCTTGATGATGGCGGTGTCACGGTCCAGATAGACCCTGGCATCGACGCGGGCGCTGCCGGCAGCGGGCGGCGCGCTCATGGTGGTGTCGAACCTGACGGGGAGGGTTGCCGGGTCGAGCCGCTCTGCGCGGCCCGCCCCGGCCTCCAATGCTCCGTCGATAGCTGTCTGACGTCTCAATTGCCTCTCCATCGGACCCTTGTTTTTGCGGTGGGCCTCGTGAATGACATCAATCTACGCAGCAGCCGGTGGGCATTGCCTTAACAGGCGTGGTTAAGAAAAGATGATCTGATTCAGGGTTATCAAAGACTAACCAGTTACTTAAGAAAAAACTTACTTTGCTTGTCCGTCCCCGCTGGCACGCCGGTCTTGCCGCCTGTGCGCCCGCGCCTTAAACAGGGGCATGACAAGGAGAAAAGACCAGCCATGAGCGATCTCGTCGACAAGCGGGTACTGGAAGAGCGGGCAGCGCGCCTTGTGGAGGCTGCGCGCCGTGCGGGCGCCGATGCCTGCGATGCGGTGGCCATCACAGGTGTTTCCCTGGGCGTCGAGGTACGGGAAGGCAAGGTCGAGGAAACTGAGCGCGCCGAGGGCGATGATGTCACCCTGCGCGTCTTCGTCGGCCGGCGCACCGCCTCCGTCTCTGCCAACACGCTGCAGGACCTGGACGGGCTTGCCGCCCGCGCCGTCGCCATGGCCCGTGTTGCGCCGGAGGACCCTTATGCCGGTCTTGCGGAAGAGGCGCGCCTTCTGAAGACGCTGCCGGAGCTGGAGCTTCTGGACACGCATCAGCCGTCTGCCGATGAACTGAAAGAGATGGCGCTGGCCGCCGAGGCTGCAGGCCTGTCGGTCTCTGGTGTCAGCCGTTCCGGCGGGGCGAGCGCCTCCTGGCGGCTGGGCGGCATGGTGCTGGCGACGAGCCACGGCTTCACCGGCTCCTACACCAGCTCCCGCTTTGGCCTGTCCATGACGGCGGTGGCCGGTGAGGGCACGGCCATGGAGCGTGATTTCGACTTCGATTCCCGCACCTTCTTCGCCGATATGGACGCCCCGGCGCTGATCGGCCAGCGCGCGGGCGAGCGGGCGGTGCGGCGGCTCAATCCGAAGAAGCTGTCCACCCGCAAGGGGCATGTGATTTACGAGGCGCATGCGGCGCGCAGCCTGCTGGGGCATCTGGCCGGGGCCATCAATGGCGCGGCCATTGCCCGTGGCACCAGTTTCCTCAAGGACCGGATGAACGAACGCGTCTTCGCGCCGGGCATCCGCATCAGCGACAATCCGCACAAGCCGCGCGGCGCAGCCACCCGCCCCTTCGACGGGGAGGGCACAGGTGCGCTGCCGCTGGACATGATCGAGGATGGGGTCCTGCGGCACTGGTTCCTGGATGGGGCAACCGCGCGGGAGCTGGGTCTTGCCGCCAATGGCCGGGCGCACCGGGGCGGCTCCGGCACATCGCCCGGGGCCACGAACCTGACGCTGCATCCGGGCACGGAAAGCCCGGAGGAGATGATGCGTGCCCTCGGCTCCGGCCTGCTGGTGACGGATCTGATCGGCCATGGCGCCAATGGCGTGACGGGCGACTATTCACGCGGGGCGTCCGGCTTCTGGTTCGAAAACGGCGAACTCGTCGAAGCGGTCAGCGAGATCACCATCGCGGGCAACCTCAAGGACATGTTCGCCCGGATGCGCCCGGCCAATGACCTGGATGCGCGCTATTCCACCGCCACGCCCTCTGTCGTCATCGAGGATCTGACCATTGCCGGAAACTGACGCTGGCCTTCTGGCGGATCTTGCGCTTCTGGAAGCGGCCGCCCGTAAGGCCGGGGAAATCACCCTCGGCTTCTTCGGGCGCGATCCGCAGACCTGGATGAAGGCGGGGAGCTCGCCCGTCTCCGAAGCCGATATGGCCGCCGATGCCTATCTGCGCGAGACGCTGCTCGCCGCCCGGCCGGAGTATGGCTGGCTGTCGGAGGAAACGGCCGATACGCCCGACCGGCTCAGCAAGGTGCGTGTCTTCGTGGTGGACCCGATCGACGGCACGCGGGCCTTTCTGGCCGGCAAGGACGAATGGACCATTTCTCTGGCGGTGGTTGAAGATGGCCGCCCAGTGGTGGCGGTGCTGCTCAATCCAGTGCGGGGCGAGCTGTTCAGCGCCGTTACGGGCTGCGGCACCCGCCTCAACGGGCGGCTGGTGACGGCGAGCGTCCGTGAGAACCTGACGGGGGCAACGCTGCTGGGGCCGCAGGGCCTGCTCAACCGGGCTGCCGAAGGAAGCGGCATCGTGCCTTCCGGCACCATCGGCTCGCTGGCCTACCGCATCGCCAAGGTGGCCGCCGGAGATGTGGACCTCGCGGCTGCCGGAGGCAATGCCCATGATTGGGATCTTGCGGCTGCCGATCTTTTGGTGCAGGAAGCGGGTGGACGGCTGACGGACTGGTCTGGCGCTGCATGCCTTTATAACCGTAAGACACTGCAGCACCCGGAACTGGTGGCTGCCGGTGAAGCATTGTCGGCAAAGGCCTCGGCCTTTCTGCGCGGATTGAAGCTGCGCTGAAGCCGTCCGCCGCTGAACTGCCGCCAGACTGCTGGAAGACAAGACGCAAGGAGCACATCGTGACGAACAGCACCGGAAACGAGCCCAAGCAACTGCTGCATCTGGTTTTCGGCGGTGAGCTGGAAAGCCCGGAGGGCCTGACCTTCCGTGATCTCGAAAAGCTCGATATCGTCGGCATCTACCCGAATTATGCGACGGCCTACACCGCCTGGAAGAGCAAGGCGCAGGCCACCGTCGACAACGCGCACATGCGCTACTTCATCGTCCACATGCACCGCCTGCTGGACCCGGAAACCGCCGCCTGAGAGCCTCTTGATCCCTCGGGCGCGACGTCAGGAACAGAATGCTTAAGAAACTCGGCCGGAATCCCGCGCTGTTGAAGGCCGCTGGCTTGCTGCTGGCGGCTTACCTGCGTCTTGTGCGCAAGACGAACAGCATGGTCATTGATCCGCCGGATGCCTACGATCGGCTGCAGCCGCACCGGCCCTTCATCTGCGCCATGTGGCATGGCCAGCATTTCATGATGCCCTTCACCCGGCCTGACGACTGGGACGTGCATGTGATGATCTCCCGCTCCGCGGATGGCGAGATCAATGCCACGGCGGCTGAAAAGCTGGGTCTGAAGCTGATCCGTGCTTCGGGCAGCCAGAAGTCCTACCAGATCACCAAGCGCGGCGGCATGCGCGGCTTTATCGAGGGCCTGCGCGTGCTGAAGGAGGGCGGCATCATGGCCCTGACGGCGGATGTGCCGAAGGGGCCGGCCCGTGTTGCCGGGCAGGGCATCGTGCAGATGGCCCGCTACTCCGGCCGCCCCATCGTGCCCTTCGCCATTGCCACCAGCCGCTTCCTCACCTTCAACAGCTGGGACAAGGCGAGCCTGAACCTGCCGTTCGGCCGCGCTGCCATCGCCATCGGCGAGCCCATCTATGTGGCCAATGATGCCGATGACGCGGCGCTGGAAGCGGCCCGCCTTGCCGTCGAGGCCGGCCTCAACGAAGTGACAGCCCGCGCCTATGCCCTGACCGGGAAACGCCATGGCTGACGCGCGCGCCGCTGCCGCCGCTTCCTTTCCCTTGCGCGCCTATGGAGCCGTGGCAGGGCTGGCCCTGCCGGTCCTGAAGCTGCTGCATGCCTCCCGCGTGCGGGCGGGCAAGGAAGATCCGGCACGGCGCGGCGAGCGCTTCGGCATTGCCTCCCGCCCGCGCCCGCAAGGCCGGCTGGTCTGGCTGCATGCGGCGAGCGTTGGCGAAACCAACTCGGTACTGCCGCTGATCGAACGGCTGACGGGTGAGGGCGCCAGCGTGCTCCTGACCACGGTAACGCGCACCTCTGCGGAAATCGCCGCGCAGCGTCTGCCGCAGGGGGCCTTCCATCAATATGCCCCCTTTGATGCGCCGCAGCTTGTCCGCCGGTTTCTGGCCCACTGGCAGCCGGATCTGGCGCTGGTCGTGGAATCGGAGATCTGGCCCGGCACCTTCGCCCGGCTGGCGCGGACGGGCATTCCGCTTGCCATCATCAACGGGCGCATGTCGGCCCGCTCCGGTGCCAAGTGGGAGAAAAGCCGTGCCTTCGGCCGCGCCGTCTTCGGCTGCGTCAGCCTGTGCCTGGCCCAGAGCGAGGCGGATGCTGCCCGTTACCGCAAGCTGGGCGTGGCCGATGTGCGCTCCCCCGGCAACCTGAAATTCGACGCCGCCCCGCCGCTGGCCGATCCTGCCGCCGTTGCCGCCCTTTCGGCGCAGATGGCAGGCCGCCCGCTGTGGTTGGCCGCTTCCACCCATCCGGGCGAGGATGAGATCGTCCTCGCCGCCCACAAGCACCTGGCGGAGCGCTTTCCCGGCCTGCTGACGCTGCTGATGCCGCGCCATCCGGTGCGCGGCGGCGATATCGCAGCGCTTGCCGCAGGCGCGGGCCTCAAGGCGGGGCAGCGCTCCTGCGGGGCGTTTCCGGTGGCGGATCTTGATGTCTATATCGCCGACACGCTGGGTGAGATGGGGCTGTTTTTGCGGCTGGCGCCGGCTGTCTTCCTCGGCGGGTCTTTTGCGCCCGTGGGCGGTCACAATCCGGTGGAGCCGGCGCAGCTTGGCGTGCCGCTGGTCACCGGGCCGCTCGTTGCCAATGCGCGGGCCGTCTACCGCGACCTGTGGGATGCGCAGGCGGCCGTGCGCGTCGATGATCCGGCAGAGCTGGGGTCCGTCATCGCCCGGCTTCTGGCTGATGAGCCGGGGCGCAAGGCGATGGCAGCGCGTGCCTTTGCCGTTGCGGAGGCGGGTGCAGGCGCGCTGGATCGCACGCTGGAACATCTGCGGCCTTTGCTCTACGCTGACAGCGGTGCAAGGGACGGGATTTCCGGGGAATGAGAACGGCTCCAGCCTTCTGGTGGCATGACAGGATCAGCCTGAAGGCCGCACTGCTTTCGCCTCTCTCCTTCATTTACGGCGCGGTCTCCGGCCGCCGCATGCATCAGGCGCCTTCCGCCCATGCCAGCCTTCCGGTCATCTGCATCGGCAATTTCGTCGTGGGCGGGGCGGGCAAGACGCCCTTTGCCCTGAAACTCTGCGCCCTGCTGCAGGCCGAGGGGCACAAGCCGGTCTTCCTGCTGCGCGGCTATGGCGGGCGGCTGAAGGGCCCGGTGCTGGTGGACCCGGAAAAGCACAGCGGCGCCGATGTGGGCGACGAGGCCTTTCTGCTGGCCGCCGCTGCCCCCACGATCGTTGCCGCCAACCGGCCGGAGGGCGCGGCCTTCGCCGCCACGCTGGAGGCAAGCCTCATCCTCATGGATGACGGCTTCCAGAACCCAGCGCTGGCCAAGGATCTGACGCTGGCTCTGGTGGATGCTGAAGTCGGCACCGGCAACGGGTTGTGCCTGCCCGCCGGGCCTTTGCGCGCGCCGCTTTCCGCCCAGATCCGCAAGGCCGATGCGCTGGTGGTGGTGGGCGAAGGCAGCCGCGCCGCCAAGGCCGTGCACCTGGCCGCCCGGCGCGGCCTGCCGATCATCGAGGCAAAGATCACCCCCACCAATGGCGCGGAGTTCGAGGGGCAGAAGGTGCTGGCCTATGCGGGCATCGGACGGCCGCAGAAATTCTTCGCAAGCCTTGCCGCTGCCGGGGCCGAAGTGGCGGAAACCCGCGCCTTCGCCGATCATCACCCCTATTCGGAAGCCGAAGCCCAGAGCCTTCTCACCCGAGCCGAAACGGGCAACCTGCAACTGGTGACCACCGCCAAGGACATGGCCCGCATCGAAAGCGCCGAGGGCGAAATCTACCGCTGGCTTGCCAAGCGCTCCGCCGTGCTGGAGGTGGACATGCGCATCGAGCCGCAATCCCGTCTCATGGATCTCATCGCCGAAACCCTCCGCCGCCGCCCCTTCCGCAGCCGGTGAGGGGAGGGGCTGGCCTCCCCGAGAGAAGCAGCGGAGATCCGGCAGTCATGTCACGGAAGCTCGTATTCTGAGCGCAGATCCTGCCCTCTTGCCATGACTGAGGCACAGTTGGCCGAACCAGCAGGCAGAGAAACCCTCACAGGTCCCGGCTCAAGGCCGGGACAGCACAGCGGGGATGGTCAGGCTGCGTTCTTTGAACCTGGAGAACGTGGAATTGTCCCAGAAGGCAATCATTTCTCCGCGCCGTCCCGGCCTTGAGCCGGGACCCGTAAGGGACACAGGGCACGTCAAGCCCAATCCCCCGCTGTCCCGCATGCACAGAGGGGGCAAATCCGCCCCGGACAGCAAAAACCTCAGAGGTCCTTGCCCTCGAACTGCACGAAGCGGGTGTGGGCGGCGGCGGGGTCCACATAGGCCTCCTGGCGCTCCACGTTCCAGTATTTCAGTTCATCCAGCGGAATGGCCTGCCCGGTCACGGCACAGCGCACGAAGGTGCCGGGAGACTCGATCTGGAAATCACCATCCAGATAGCGCAAACGCGCCTCACCCGGCATGCGCGGGGTTTCCATACGGTTCATCACATCTCTCTCCTGCATCCGGCCCACCCCTCAGGCAAGCCCCAACTCTTGCGCCGGTTATGGCCGGAAGCCGGGGGATGGTCAATGCCGGGGGCTTGAGACTGGCAGTGGTCAATGCCGGGGCTCATCCACAGGGGATGAATTCCGCCACCCGACCCGCTATGTTACCTCAAAACCGGTGCCGCCTGTGCGCCGGTTCCCTGTTCCGCAAGTCAGCTGAAAGACACCGATGAGCCAGTCCCCTTCTGCCGCCGCAATTCCGGATCTGATTGAAGCCACGGGGCTCGGGATGGAGGCGGCGCGGCGGATTGTTGGGGAGGCGCTGGCGGGGGCGGATGATGGGGAGCTGTTTGTGGAATACCGGCAGTCGGAAGGGCTGGTGTTCGACAATGGCCGCCTGAAGGGCGCCAATTACGACACGTCGCAGGGCTTTGGCCTGCGGGCGGTCTGCGGCGAGGCGGCCGGTTATGCCCATTCGGGCGAGATTTCGGAAGCGGCGCTGAAGCGGGCGGCGGATGCGGTCTCGGCGGTGCGCTCCGGCCATGCGGGCAGCTATGCCGCCGCGCCCGCCCGCACCAATGTGCAGCTTTATCCGGACCTCAACCCGCTGGCGGGGCCGAGCTTCGAGGAAAAGGTGAAGCTGCTGCAGGAGATCGACGCCTTTGCGCGGGCGCGTGATCCGCGCGTGCGGCAGGTGACGGTCTCCATTGGCGGCTCCTGGCAGGTGGTGGACATTCTGCGGGCCGATGGCCACCGGGTGCGTGATGTACGGCCGATGGTGAGCCTGTCCATCTCCGTGGTGGCGGCCTCGGGCAAGCGCATGGAAACCGGCTCCTTCGGCTGCGGCGGACGTGAGGGCTTTGCCCGTTTCATCACGCCGGAGGCCTGGCAGGCGGGTGTGGATGAGGCGCTGCGCCGGGCGCTGGTCAATCTGGAGGCGGTGCCTGCGCCCGCCGGTACGTTTGATGTGGTGATGGGCCCCGGCTGGCCGGGCATTCTGCTGCATGAGGCGGTGGGCCACGGGCTGGAAGGGGATTTCAACCGCAAGAAGACGTCCGCCTTCGCCGGGCTGATGGGCCAGCGCGTGGCGGCCCCCGGCGTGACCATTGTGGATGACGGCACGATTGCCGGCCGGCGCGGCTCCATCACCGTGGATGACGAGGGCACACCCTCGGCCTTAACGCCGCTGATCGAGGACGGCATTCTGGTGGGCTACATGCAGGACCGGCAGAACGCCCGGCTGATGGGCATGAAGCCCACCGGCAATGGCCGCCGCCAGTCCTTTGCGCATATTCCCATGCCGCGCATGACCAACACCATCATGATGGGCGGCGACAAGGACCCGCAGGAAATCCTCGCTTCGGTGAAGAACGGCATTTATGCCGTGTCCTTCGGCGGCGGGCAGGTGGATATCACCAGCGGCAAGTTCGTCTTCTCCTGCACGGAAGCCTACCGCATCGAGAACGGCAAGGTCGGCGCGCCGCTGAAGGGGGCGATGCTGATCGGCAATGGCCCGGATGCGCTGACCCGCGTCAGCATGATCGGCAATGACATGGCGCTGGACCCGGGCATGGGCACCTGCGGCAAGCAGGGCCAGGGCGTGCCGGTGGGCGTCGGCCAGCCGTCGCTCAGGCTCGACGGGCTGACCGTCGGCGGCACGGCGGTCTGATATCCGTTCCGGGGAGCCTGGCTCATCCGGCAGTGCACGATGGCTCTCTGAAGGCCTTGCGGCGCTTGAGCATTTTCAAGGCGTGATGCGTCAGCATCGAAAGCCTTGGTACAACGCCTTGAAGCTGCCCTGCGCGGCTTCGGCTTCGAGGTGTGAAGGCTGCATGAAAAGACCCGCCAGCTGTTGCAGCAGGCGGGTCCTGAAGGCGCAGAGTTTTCCGGGCGCGTTACGGCAGGGCGTCGAAGCCGGCGGAGAAGCCGGCGAGCGAAATCGGGATGCCGATGCCTTCTTCCGGGGTCTGGAAGATGATGAAGGTGGCCTGCTTGCCGCCGCGCAGCTTGCCCACCACGTCATCCTGCAGGATCACTTCGGCAATGCAGCCATTGGGCAGGCAGCGGACGAAGGCGGCGCGGCCGATATCGGCCTCATCAACACGCAGGCCAAGGCCGGAGGGCAGCAGCACGCCGAGCGGCGCCAGCACGCGCAGGATGCGCGCCTGCTTGTCGGCGGTCTTCAGCACGATGACCGAAAGGCCCACATTGTCCCGGTCTTCCGCCGTCACGTTCTGGATAAGGGCACACTGTTCGCTTTCGGCCCCCGGAGGGGTGTCGCAGCGCATCTGCCAGTCACCATGAACAGCCTTCACCTCGCCCTGGGCAAGGGCGGGGCTGGTGATGGCCTGTGCTCCCAGGCCCAACAGGAGGCCAAAAACCGGGGCGGCAAAAGCGGCAAGGCGCGGGATACGGGTCAGCAAGGACTTTTCTCCGACTGGGTCATTCAACGCCGCAAGGGCGAATCAGGTTCTTAAAACTCAACGCACAATGCCGCAAGCGGGCAGCGTGATCCACATTTCAATAGGCTCCATGGCAGAAGCAAGGCGGAAACGCTGCAAGAGGCGGGAAAAATGCCAGCCTGCCGCTGACTGCGTTGATTCTGATCAACCTGTGCATGGAGCTGGCCGCTGGCCGGAGGTTTCAGCCAAGCTGTAAAATATTGACAAGGATCAAGGCGGGGAAATGGACAAGCTCTGGCGAAATCACGACAAACCCATTGCTAAGGCCGTTCTCTTGTGGTTTTTGTGCCCGAAGAGGGAGAAGTGAAAAGGCTGCGGCAGAACGTCGCTCCTCCCTTGGCCGCATCGTGCAGCATGCGGTTATATGCGTATTATCATACGCGAAACGGACGCGAGACACTCCGGTCTGATGCAGGGCGCCAAAAGGCCGCCGGCCTCGGGCGGGAGGTTTGGCTGTCCCGCAAGAGTTTGCAGGTTCTGCCTTGACGACGAGGCAGCAGGGCACCCGCCGGAAACCGGCCGATGACCGGATTGTCTCCGGACGGGGCGTGCTGCAGGCGGAACCGGAAGCTGTCCCAACCCGCAAGGTGGGGATGGGGCATCTCCGCCGCAAGGGCAGGCCGCGCAGGCCGCCCCGGGGCGGACACAAGGAAAACCGCCGCAAGGCGGGCGAATTGAGCATGATCCGCCCGGGGGGCGGGCAAGGGAAGGGAGCGCGGACGTGAAGGCAAACTTCAAGCGTCTCATTGCGGCAGGTGCAGCGGCTGTCTTGCTGGCGGGAACCGCCGGTGCGGCAATGGCCGAAGTCTCAGGCGGTATGTCCAGCTGGCAGCTTGGCCTGCAGAACTCTGTCACCGAGGTGATGGACGACATTCACTGGTTCAAGAACTTCACGCTTGGCATCATCACCATCATCACGCTGTTCGTGCTGGCGCTGCTGATCTACGTGATGGTGCGGTTCCGCCGTCAGGCCAACCCGTCGCCCTCGCGCACCTCGCACAACACGATGATCGAAGTGGCCTGGACGGTTGTGCCGATCCTCATTCTGGTCGTCATCGCCGTGCCGTCTTTCCGCCTGCTGTACAAGCAGGTCGAGATCCCGGCCTATGACATGACCATCAAGGCCACCGGTTTTCAGTGGTACTGGGGCTACGAATATACGGACGAGGCGCTGGAAGGCATCGCCTTTGAAGCGATCATGCTCAAGGACGACGAGCGCCAGCAGGCGGCGCAGGAACGCGGCGTTCCCCTGAGCGACGTGCCTCGCCTCCTCGCCACCGACTATGATGTGGTCGTGCCGGTCAACAAGACCGTCCGCGTCCAGGTGACGGCGGGTGACGTGATCCATGCCTTCGCCATGCCGGCCTTCGGCATCAAGATCGACGCGATCCCGGGCCGCCTGAACGAGACCTGGTTCAACGCCCGCGAGACCGGCATCTATTACGGCCAGTGCTCCGAGCTTTGCGGCAAGGATCATGCCTTCATGCCGATCGCCATCCGGGTGGTCACGCAGGAGCAGTTCGATGCCTGGGCCGAGACTGCCAAGACCGACATCGACGGCGCACACAAGCAGCTGATGGCGGCCATCGCAGCTGAGCGCAACACGGCTGTCGCCGCTCGCTGAGGCGGAAAAATCCGGGGCGGCGGCACGGCCACCGCACCTGCTCAAGCTGAAACGGGTGCGGCGGGGTTCTCGCCGCTTCCGCTCAATCCAGAGGGGCGCGGAGGGCAAGAGGAGCCGCCCGCCCTGTCGTGAAATTCAAGAGGGAGCTCGATCATGGCTGCGGCTGCTGCGCATGGCGCTCATGACCATCCGACTGGTTTCCGCCGGTGGGTCTATTCGACCAACCACAAGGACATCGGCATTCTCTATCTCATCTTCGCAATCATCGCCGGCATCATCGGCGGCGCGCTCTCGGTCGGCATCCGCATGGAGCTGCAGGAGCCGGGGATGCAGATCTTCTCCAACCCGGACATGTTCAACGTCTTCACGACGGCCCATGGCCTGATCATGATCTTCTTCATGGTCATGCCGGCGCTGATCGGCGGCTATGCCAACTACTTCGTGCCGATCATGATCGGTGCGCCGGACATGGCCTTCCCGCGCATGAACAACATCTC
Organism: Pannonibacter sp. I15F10I1; assembly: GCF_900185665.1. Lineage (NCBI taxonomy): Bacteria > Pseudomonadati > Pseudomonadota > Alphaproteobacteria > Hyphomicrobiales > Stappiaceae > Pannonibacter > Pannonibacter sp. I15F10I1. The sequence goes on along the minus strand of NZ_FYAN01000029.1, from coordinate 10,754 downwards.
CTTCTGGCTGCTGCCGCCGTCCTTCGCGCTGCTGCTGCTGTCGCTGTTCGTGGAAGGGGCTCCGGGCTCCACCGGCGTGAGCGGCGGCTGGACTATGTATCCGCCTTATTCCTCCTCCGGCCAGCCCGGCCCGGCGGTGGATCTGGCGATCCTGGCGCTGCACATTTCCGGCGCCTCGTCGATCCTGGGTGCGATCAACTTCATCACCACCATCTTCAACATGCGCGCGCCGGGCATGACCCTGCACAAGATGCCGCTGTTTGCCTGGTCGGTGCTGATCACGGCCTTCCTGCTGCTGCTGTCGCTGCCGGTTCTGGCCGGTGCCATCACCATGCTGCTGACGGACCGCAACTTCGACACGGCCTTCTTCAACCCGGCCGGTGGCGGTGACCCGATCCTGTTCCAGCACCTGTTCTGGTTCTTCGGCCACCCGGAAGTGTACATCCTGATCCTGCCGGCCTTCGGCATCATCAGCCACATCGTCTCCACCTTCTCCCGCAAGCCGATCTTCGGTTACCTCGGCATGGCCTATGCCATGGTCGCCATTGGCGTGGTCGGCTTCATCGTGTGGGCGCACCACATGTACACCGTGGGCATGTCGGTCGAGACGCAGGCTTACTTCGTCGCCGCCACCATGGTGATTGCGGTGCCGACGGGTGTGAAGATCTTCTCCTGGATCGCCACCATGTGGGGCGGCTCCATCGAGTTCCGCACCCCGATGGTCTGGGCCATCGGCTTCATCTTCCTGTTCACCGTTGGCGGTGTGACGGGTGTGCAGCTGGCCAACGCCGGTCTCGATCGCGCGCTGCATGACACCTACTATGTGGTTGCCCACTTCCACTACGTGCTGTCGCTCGGCGCCGTGTTCGGCATCTTCGCGGCCTGGTACTACTGGTTCCCGAAGATCTCCGGCTACATGTACAACGAGACCATCGGCAAGGCACACTTCTGGATCACCTTCATCGGCGTGAACCTGGTGTTCTTCCCGCAGCACTTCCTCGGCCTCAACGGCATGCCGCGCCGCTATGCCGATTACCCGGATGCGCTGGCCGGCTGGAACTTTGTGTCCTCCATCGGGTCTTACATCTCGGCCTTTGCAGTGTTCGTCTTCCTGTTCGGCATTCTGGAAGCCTTCATGAAGAAGCGCGTTGCGGGCAACAACCCCTGGGGTGAAGGCGCGACCACGCTGGAGTGGACCCTGTCCTCGCCCCCGCCGTTCCACCAGTTCGAGACGCTGCCACGCATCAAGTAAGCAGCGCTCCTGCAGGAAACAGAAATGCCGCGCCGTATGGGCGCGGCATTTCGCCCGGATCCTTCATACGGAAAAAGCCGTATTCTTGGCGGATCCAGCGGACAGGTCAGCTGTCTGCGCCCTGCTGCGGCAGGGCACCCGAAGAGAAAGGGCAGCGCCGGGCCGCAGGGCCGCGGGTGCAAAGCCCTCATCTCCGCGCCCGCCGCGGAGCCCAGGACGCACAGGTACGAGGAAGAGCCGATGTCTCTCGCAGAGAGCAATGACAGGATGACTGCCGGCCCCGCCGTCTGGAACGGTGGCATGGGTTCGGTTGGCGACTACATCGCCCTGCTGAAGCCGCGGGTCATGTCGCTCGTGATCTTCACCGCCTTTGTCGGCATGATGCTGGCGCCCGGCTCGATCCATCCGCTTTTCGCCGGGGTTGCCCTTCTGTGCATTGCCGTCGGCGCTGGCGCCTCCGGTGCCCTGAACATGTGGTATGACGCGGACATCGACGCCGTGATGAGCCGCACCGCAAAGCGGCCTATCCCGGCCGGCAAGATCACGCCGGATGAGGCCCTGGCCTTCGGCATGGTGCTGTCGATCGGCTCCGTGCTCGTGCTCGGGCTGCTGGTCAACTGGTTCGCCGGGGCCTTCCTCGCCTTCACGATCTTCTTCTACGCGGTTGTCTATACCATGTGGCTGAAGCGCTCGACGCCGCAGAACATCGTCATCGGTGGCGCGGCCGGTGCTTTCCCTCCGATGATCGGCTGGGCCTCCGTCACGGGCAGCATCAGCCTCGAAAGCGTCGTGCTGTTCCTGATCATCTTCATGTGGACGCCGCCGCATTTCTGGGCCCTGGCCCTGTTCAAGAGCGGTGACTACCGCGCGGCCGGAATCCCGATGCTGCCGGTCGTCGCCGGTGAAACGGCAACGCGCCGCCAGATCCTGATCTATTCCATCATTCTGGCGCCGCTGGCGGTGGCCCCCTATGCGCTCGGCTTTGCCGGCGTGGTCTATGGTGTGGCCGCCACCGTGCTGGGCGCCGTGTTCCTGGGGCTGGCGGTTGCCGTCTACCGCAAGCGGGAGGGCGAGGCGGCCCGCAAGGCGGCCGTGCGGCTCTTCAGCTTCTCCATCCTCTATCTTTTCCTGCTCTATGCCCTGATGCTGGGTGAGAGCCTTGCCGGGCGGATGCTTTGAGCCATGACGGAAGACGGTATCAAGCTCACCGATGAACAGCTGAAGCGGCGCAAGGCCCGCTCGCTCGCGATCGGCCTGTCCCTGGCCGGTCTCGTGGTTCTGTTCTATCTCGTCACCTGGTTGAAGCTGGGCGCTGCCGTCCTGCAACGTCCTTTGTGAGGCCCTCATGAACAGCGAAACGAACGGAATGGACCTTCGCCGCCGTGATGCCAGCAATCGAAAGGTGGCTTTCGTCTGTGCGTCCATCTTCTTTGCGATGGTGGGCGCATCCTTCGCTGCCGTGCCGCTGTATGAGCTGTTCTGCCAGGTCACCGGTTTCGGCGGTACGACACAGCGCGCCGAGAGCGAGAGCGGCACCATCATCGACCGCAAGATCACCGTCCGTTTTGATGGCAACATCAATGGCGCGCTACCCTGGAGCTTCAAGCCGCAGCAGCGCAGCGTGACCCTGCGCATGGGCGAGACCATGCAGGTGGCCTATGAGGCCCATAACACCAGCTCTGACGTGACCACGGGCACATCCGTGTTCAACGTCACGCCGTTCGAGGCGGGGGCCTATTTCAACAAGATGCAGTGTTTCTGCTTCACCGAACAGGCGCTGGCCGCCGGTGAGGGCGTTGAAATGCCGGTGGTGTTCTTTGTCGACCCGGCGATGGACGAAGATCCTGACCTGAAGCACGTCAAGGAAATCACCCTGTCTTATACTTTCTACCCGGTGCAACATCCGGTCAAACCAGTCGCTGCCAGACCTGCGGATCCGGCAGCGGAGAGCAATTTGTGATGGGTCAGGCCGCTGAACGGCCGGTCCGTCCGGAACGCATTTGGAACTTCGGGGAGCATGCCCATGGCTGAGGCACATACCAAGAACCACGACTACCACCTTGTGGACCCAAGCCCCTGGCCGTTCCTGGCCTCGATGGGCGCCTTCATTCTCGCCCTGGGCGGGATCGGCCTGATGCGCTCTGCCAAGGGCGCCGATTTCACCATCTTCGGTGCCGATCTCACCGGCTGGGGCCTGTTCGCCGTTGGCCTCGTGATCGTGCTCTACGTCATGTACGCTTGGTGGCGCGACACCGTGCGCGAATCGCTGGAAGGCCATCACACCCGCGTGGTCAGCCTGCACCTGCGCTACGGCATGATCCTGTTCATCGCCTCGGAAGTGATGTTCTTCGTCGCCTGGTTCTGGGCCTTCTTCGATGCCTCGCTCTTCACCAGCGAAGCCATCCAGTATGCCCGTGTCGAGGCAACCGGCGGTGTCTGGCCGCCGGAGGGCATCACCCCGTTTGATCCCTGGCACCTGCCGCTGCTGAACACGCTGATCCTGCTCACCTCCGGCACCACCGTGACCTGGGCACATCATGCGCTGCTCGAGAACGACCGTCAGGGCCTGAAGTGGGGTCTGACCCTCACCGTGATCCTGGGCGTCGTCTTCTCGATCTGCCAGGCCTATGAATATGCCCACGCCAGCTTTGCCTTCTCGGGCAACATCTATGGCGCCACCTTCTACATGGCCACCGGCTTCCACGGCTTCCACGTGATCGTCGGCACCATCTTCCTGGCGGTCTGCCTCATCCGCGCTTCGGCCGGCCAGTTCACCCCGCAGAAGCATTTCGGCTTCGAGGCGGCTGCCTGGTACTGGCACTTCGTCGACGTGGTGTGGCTGTTCCTCTTCGCCACCATCTACATCTGGGGCGCATGGGGCGTGCCGACGCACTGACGCGGCGCTGAAACCGGTGTAAACAGAATGGGCCCGGACGGGTGGCATGCATGCCATCTGGCCGGGCCTTTCGCTTTCCGGCGGGGCCAGAGAGGTTTCAATGCAGAACAGCTTGCAGGACAGCTTCCAGGACAGGGCGCTTTATCCGCCGCAGAATCCGGTGTCCGCCGGTTTGAGATGCCGCTGCCCGCGCTGCGGGGAAGGGCGGCTGTTCCGCGGCTTCCTGACGCCCCGCCCGGCCTGCACGGCCTGCGGCCTCGACCTCGCCTTTGCCGCGGAAAGCGGCGATGGCCCGGCCGTTTTCGTCATCATGATCGTCGGCTTCATCGTGGTGGGGCTGGTGCTGGCGGTGGAACTGGCCTATGCGCCGCCCATATGGCTGCATCTGCTGCTCTGGCTGCCGCTGACGGTCATCCTCGGCCTTGGCGTGCTGCGCCCGTTGAAGGGGCTGATGATCGCCATGCAATACCGCAATGATGCGGCCGAAGGCAGGCTTGACGCGGGTGGCCAGGACGAGGCCTGAACCCGGCCGTCTCATACCAAGGCTTTCGATGCTGACGCATCACGCCTTGAAAATGCTCAAGCTCATCGAGCATTGGTATCAGCCAATCCGTAAGCCGAACAGGATCGAAACACGTGTCCGCCTCAAACCGTCCCTCCCGTTCCTCCGGCCAATCTGCTGTCCGCCGCCTGCTTGTTCCGGGAGTGACGGCTGCCATCGGCCTTGCCATTCTCGTCAATCTCGGCCTGTGGCAGATGCAGCGGCTGGCCTGGAAAGAGGCGCTGATCGAACGGGTCACCGCAGATGTGGCGCGGCCGGCCGTTCCGGCACCGGGGCCGCAGGACTGGCCGCAGGTCATCGCCGATCCCTTGACGGACTACCGCCATGTGGCCGTCAGCGGCCGCTATCTGCCGGGCGCGGCCTATTACTACACATCCCTGCCGGTCAAGTCCGGCGCACCGTCCGGCCCGGGCTACATGATCTACAGCCCGCTCGTCACGGATGAGGGCTGGCTGGTGATGATCAACCGGGGTTTTGTGCCGCAATGGCTGGCGGCGGATCTGATGGCGGTGCTGGAAACCCCGCCGCCGGGCGGCCAGCAGCTGACGGGCCTTCTGCGCCGCCGGGAGGAGCCGAACTGGACAACTCCCGCCGTGGACACCGGAAAGCGCATCTGGTTTGCCCGTGACACGGACCATATGGCGGAGGTTCTGGGCGCCACCGGCAGCCTCGCGCCCTACAGCATTGATCTCGACGCCGCCTTCACAGGCGCGGGCGGACTTCCCAGGGCGGGCGAAACGGTGGTGAAGTTCAAGAACGATCACCTCGGCTATGCCCTGACCTGGTTTGGCCTTGCCGCCACGCTTGCCGGGGTCTTCATTGCCTATGCGGTGCAGATCTTCCGCCGGAGAGCCTGAACGGAGCCAAGCACAAAGCGATCCTGATTCCCGCCCCGGCGCTTCGGCAGGTTCGTGTGGCTGGCACGGCGCGTGCTGCCTTCAACCGGCCCCGGCTTCAGTCAGTCTTGCCTTTTTTCGAGGTGCTAAAGCCTGTTTGCCGCAGTCTGTCACGGTTTGTGGAGGGCTTCGACTCTCCGTAGCGCACAGTTGCCAGAACCTGCCTTGGTGACAGGATGATACGGCAGCGGCTGTCCGGACCCGGCATGGCAAAGGGTGGCTGCGGCTGGATCTGCAGGGGGGCAAGCGTACGCACCAAGTGCCCGCCTATAGCCGGTACCGGTAGGCAAGGGCCTGAAACAGCATGAGTTGACGTCTCTGGCGTAAAGGCAGCGGAGGGCGTGCCGTGCCCGTCCACTGGTCTGACCGGCTGCACCAACGGACGCTGGTCTGGAACTGCCCGGCCTTGGGCCCGGCTGTTGCCGCCCTCCCGTTCAACCAGCGAAATCATGGACTTGTCAGAACCGGATCGTTGCGGCTCTGAGGAGGGCCTGCGCGCCTCCCGCCTTCGCCTGAGGGCATGGGCTGCAGCAACAGAAGCAATGAAAAGGGACACAGGCCACAGCATGGCGCCCGCAAAAGCCAGGAAAATGGAGAGCCGGCCTGTGCGCCCGCGTTCCGCCATCTCCAGCATGGCAGCAGTCAGAAAAACAAAAGCAATCAAGCCATAGATGCCGATAGCCACGGCACCGGCAAGGCCGCCAACAAAGCCAAGCGCGGACATATCCCGCTCCCTATGCTGCTTGCCACCCCCACGTAGCCTGCAAACGCAATGCGGCAAAATTCAAGGCCACTACCTAAAACGGCGTGGAAAAGTCAGAAAAGAATGGAAACCGCAACACCGGCCGCAGCCAGAACCACAGCCATCGAACCCCAGAACAGCAGATTTTTGATCAGAAGGAAAGAGGCAGTCACACCGCTCCCGTTTGCATCCGCAGACCGCCCGGCACGTTCCCACGCCTCATCCTGCAGGTCCTCAGCCCAGGCCGCGTCCGCAGGCTGTCCGGGAAGCCTGTGCTCCGGAACGCCGGATGTCTTGCGGGTTTCGCCTGCTGCCGGTTGCATCAACTCTGTACTCCTGACTGGCCGTATGCCACCTGAGTAGGCCTGCCAATCATTAACAACTGTTAAACATTAAGGTTATAATTTGAAGGAAGCACCGGTTTCCGGTGGGAGTTCTGCACAGGGAAGATGGTTACATGGGGGAGGCCGCTCCGGTACGGCTTTCCAGGCCCCCCCCCTGGATGGGTTTACAGCGAACGCAAAGCGGAGAGGGACGGGCGCTCCTTCCGTGCGAGCATTTCTCTCACCCATATGGCCACCGCAGGCATACATCGTTCCTGAAGCCGGAGACAGATTCGGGAACGCCAGCAGTCTGGTCATTCCGGCATGGCCTTTCAGAGGCGCTGATGCCCGGCCCGCTTCCGTATCAGGCCCGCCAGAAGGGTTTTGACACTTCGAGAAGAACGGCGGCCCGCTCGAGGCCCGCGTCCGCCAGAACGCTGTCGGGCTGCGGCAGCAGTTCCTTGCGCAGCATGCGCCGGTAGCCGATCCGGTCCAGCCAGACGCCCAGCCACCTGCCAAGCCACAAACGGGCCATACGGTGCAAGCCCTGTCCGCTGGCGCGGTCCTGCGTGCTGATGGTTTGGTGGGGGAAAATGTAAATGACGCTGGGCATGATCTTGCTTTCTGTTCTTTTTTCTTGATGTAGCCGAGGTGATATGCGCAGAAAAATTGAATATTTTTCGGGCTAATGTAACCAAAAGGAACAAAGATGCGCCGCCTGCCTCCTCTGACAGCCCTGCCGGCCTTTGAGGCGGCGGCCCGGCTCGGCTCCGTCACAGCCGCTGCAGGGGAGCTTGGGCGCACTCACAGCGCCATCAGCAAGCAGATTGCCCATCTGTCGGAAGACCTTGGCGGCAGCCTGTTCGAGAAGGCCGGTACGGGGCTGAAGCTGACACCGCGCGGCGAGCGGCTGCGGGTGGCTGTCACGGCCGTTCTGGACCAGCTGGACGGTGTGTCGCGCGGCCTCCGGGGCGAGGCGGACGGGAACCATATCACCCTGCTGCTCAGCGCCACCCTAGCCACCCGCTGGCTGACCCCAAGATTGCCGCGCCTCTACAGGACCCATCCGGAAATCGAGATCCGCCTGCTGATGGCCGGGCCCAGCCGTGTGCCCGATCATGAGTTTGACCTGATGCTGAGCTATGACCGGCTTCGCAGCCCCGCGCCTGAACCCGGTGTCACCTCCATCGGCAGCACCTCCTATGGGCCGGTCTGTTCACCGGACTATCCCTTCCGCGCGCAGGACGGCATATGGACCGCGCCGGTGAGCCTCACGCATCTGGGGGCGGCCGGAAGCTGGCAGGAATGGGCGCGCCGTGCCGGCGTCACGTTCCATGCGGTGCAGGATCTGGAGCATCCCCATCATATGCTGGCCATTGAGGGCGCGGCCGCCGGGCTGGGGGTGGCCCTTTCGGAGCGGCGGCTGGTCGAGCGGGATCTGGCCACGGGACGGCTTGCCGCTCCCCTGGGCTTCGTGGCTGTTCCCGGCGGGTTCCACGCCAAAATGACGGCCAAGGCCGCCCCCCGCAAAGCCGTGCGCCATCTTCTGCGCTGGCTGTCAGCCGAGCTGGACCGGGACCTCCTCTAGGGCACGAGCGCAAAGGGCACCGGCACAAAGGGGGCCGAAGTGGAAGGAAGAGACCTGCCCCGGTGAGCCCCGCTCATAGGGGCCGGTCAAGCCCGTGCGGCGCTTGCGCCATTTCGAGGCGTGATGCGCCGGCACTGGAGGCCCTTGGTATCAGCCCTTGGCGCCTTGCCCGCGGGAATAGATATCGTCGTAGCGGGTGATGTCGTCTTCGCCAAGATACGCCCCGGTCTGCACCTCGATCAGCACCATTGGCACCTTACCGGGGTTTTCCAGCCGGTGGATGGCGCCGAGGGGAATGTAGACGGACTGGTTCTCGGTGAGCAGCTGCACGTCGTCGTTCACCGCAACCCGCGCGGTGCCGGACACCACGATCCAGTGTTCGGAACGGTGCAGGTGGCTCTGCAGCGACAGGGCGGCACCCGGATGCACGACGATGCGCTTGACCTGGAACCGGTCGGCCAGCGCCAGCGTCTCGAACCAGCCCCACGGCCGGTGATCGCGCGGGAAGGTTTCGGCCTGGCGTGCGCTCTTCTGCTTCAGCGCCTCGACGGCGAGCTTCACATCCTGGGCGCGGGACTTGTCGGCCACCAGCACCGCGTCATTCATCGCCACGGCAATGATATCCTTGAGGCCGATGCCGACGAGCTGCAGCCCGTCGCTGTCCGAGCGCAGCAGCGTGCCGTCGCAGTCGATGGCTGTGGCCTCGCCGCCGAGGCTGTTGCCGCGGCCGTCCGGCCCCATTTCCTTGGCCACCATGTCCCAGCCGCCAAGGTCCGACCAGCCGGCGCCAAAGGGCACGGCCGTGAGGTTGGTGGCGCGCTCCATCACCGCATAGTCGATGGAGATGGACGGCGCGCGGCCGAAGGCCGCCGGATCAAGCCGCAGGAAGCCGAGATCGGACTTTGCATCCTCAACCGCGCGGGTGACGGGCTCCATCAGCTCCGGCGCCAGCGCCTGGAAGGCGTCCAGAATGGTGGAGACCTTGAACAGGAAGATGCCGGCATTCCACAGATAGGACCCGGCGGCGAGCATCGCCTCGGCCTTGTCCCGGTCCGGCTTCTCGACAAAGCGCTTCAGCGCCACCGGCTCGCCCTCGGCGGCGGCGGCGGAAAGCTCCAGCCAGCCATAGCCGGTCTCGGCATGGGTCGGGCGGATGCCGAAGGTGACGATCTGGCCGCTTTCGGCCGCCGGCACGCCGGCAGCCACGGCCGCGCGGAAGGCGGCCGGGTTGGGCACCACATGGTCGGAAGGGGCAACCAGCATCAGTCCGTCCGGATCGGTTCTGGCGATGTGCAGCGCTGCGGCCAGCACGGCCGGGGCCGTGTTGCGCGCCTCCGGCTCGATCAGGACCGCGCCGGGATCAATGCCCGCGGCGGCCAGCTGTTCGGTGACGATGAAGCGGTAATCCGAGCCGGTGATGACGACAGGCGCGGCAAAACCCTCCGCCGAAAGCCGCCTGGCCGAGCCCTGGAACAGGCTTTCCCCGCCGATCAGCGGCGCAAACTGCTTCGGATAGCTCTTGCGCGACAAGGGCCAGAGCCGGGTGCCCGAACCGCCGACGAGGAGAAGGGGAGTGATCATGAAACCTCACAATACAAACTTTGGATAGGTCCCAAAACTGAAGACATCACAGACTATTAGCCGTTTTGATGGCCGTGGTCGAGGGGATGAAAATGGTCTGAGAGTTCAGAATCAAGGCTTATGGAGGTGTCATTGGAGTGTCCTGAGACGGTAATTACCTGACAGTTGGCTCACCTTTAAGGGTGTGGCCATGCCGCGTTGGAGCGGGTTTGATGGTGTCGCCAAACATCTCAAATCCGAGGACAACGAACATGACCACGAAGGACAAGATAGCACGGCGGAAGCTGTCTCTGCTGGACCTTGCGAGCGAACTTTCCAATGTCAGCCGTGCCTGCAAGGTGATGGGCTATTCGCGCCAGCAGTTCTACGAGATCCGGCGCAATTTCCAGACCTATGGAGCTGAAGGCCTGATCGACCGGCTGCCCGGCGCGAAGGGGCCGCACCGCAAGGTGTAAACCGTGCCGGGGCTTTAACCGCTGCTGGACAAAAACTCAGTGGCAGGTCAACAATGGTCCATCTTAACTGGTAGTTGGACTCCTCTGAAAACCTAGGGCAGTTGACAGTGAGGATGATATTAAAAAACAAACGGCACGCAATATGGGCATCGGCGGCATCACACCCGCACAAAAAAAAATAGGGGGCTGACATAGATAGCGTTTTCAGTTTTACTTGAACCACCAGTTTTGCAGGACGCTGACGAGATTGGCAACGGGACGATGGTTGAAGCGCCACTCGCACTCCTTGATGAAGAGGTGGAAGTGCTGCTGGGGAATGCCGTTGTAGCCCTTCAGATGCCGCTTCGCCTGGTTCCAGAAGTTCTCGATACCGTTGATGTGGTTGGCATCTTCGGCAAAGAGTTCCGAGTGGTTGATCCGGACGTGATGGAACTCGGAAACGTCCAGCACGTCATAGGC